>CAYGJS010000005.1:0-92758 GCA_964350435.1 uncultured Micavibrio sp. | reverse complement strand
AACCGAAGGTGAAGCAATCCATCGCACGCAAGAGAAAGCCAAGAGATAGATTGCCGCATCGCCTGCGGCTTCTCGCAATGACAAATCTCTTGGTGTCCTTTGTGCCCTTTGTGGTTCAAAAAATAAGATCCGCCAGCACCAATACTTATAGATGACAAGCAGAGCCTAAACCTGCCCCGCGAACCAAAGCGAGAGTTTTTTTCGCTAAACTTGCCCCAGCGTCTGTATCCGCGCTTTCGGATGGATCTCATTCTGGCTCATAATCACTGTCTGCGGCCTGAAACGCTCCACCACGGATCGCACATAGGGCCGTATAGCGGGCGATGTCAGAAGCACGGGAATTTCCCCCATGGAAGATAATTCATCATACCGCTCCCGCACCGCGCCGATGAAATCCTGAAGCTGGGTTGGCGGCATCGCCAGTTGTTTGTCCTCGCCGTCCCCGACCAAGGCATCTGCAAACGCATGTTCCCATTCGGGCGAAAGCGTCACCAGCGGCAAAACGCCGGAAGAATTGGTATTGGAATCGCAAAGCTGACGGGCAAGGCGGCTGCGCACATGCTCCGTGATATGCGCCACATTTTTGGTAAAGGCGGCGGCCTCGGAAATCCCCTCCAGAATCGTCGGCAAATCCCGCACCGATACCCGTTCGGACAGCAAATTCTGGATAATCCGCTGCAAGCCGCCGACATTGATCTGCGAGGGAATAACATCCGCCACCAGCTTCTGGTATTCCTGCGGCACTTCGTCCAGCAATTTCTGGGTTTCCGCGTAATTGAGCAAATCAGGCATATTGTCTTTGATAATCTCGGTAATATGCGTGGTAATCACGGTCGGCGCATCCACAACCGTATACCCCTTGAACTGGGCTTCCTCGCGGTATTGCGCATCAATCCACATCGCCGGCAGGCCGAAGGTCGGCTCGGTCGTATTCTCCCCCGGCAGATTGATGGCCGCCCCCGTCGGGTCCATACACAGATTCATGTTCGGGCGCACATCACCGCGCCCCGCCTCGATCTCCTTGATCCGCACCACATAGGCATTCGCCTCAAGCTGCAGATTATCCTGTATCCGCACCGCAGGCAGCACATAGCCCATATCCTCCGCCAGTTGCCGCCTGAGGCCCTTGATCTGGTCGGTCAGCTTGTTCCCGCCCTCTCCCTGCACCAGCGGCAAAAGGCCATATCCCAGCTCAAGACGGATCGTATCCATCGCCAGAGCCTTGGAGATAGGCTCTTCCGCAGGGTGCGCCGCGCCAGGGCTTCCGGGCGCAGCGTCCATCGCCTTTTGCGTCGCAATCGTTTCTTCCACCACCGCCGCGCGCTGGAACGAGAAATACGCCATAATCCCTGTAATTACGCCCAAAGTCAGGAACGGCGCAGTCGGAATAGCCGGCACAAGCCCGAGAAGCACCATCAGCAGCGAAGACATCGCCAGCGCGCGCGGATAGGCTCCGAACTGCTGGAACAGCGCTGCATCAGCCGAGCCTTCAACGCCCGCCTTGGAAACCAGCAAACCCGCACCGACAGAAATAATCAGCGCAGGGATCTGGCTGACCAGACCGTCACCAATCGTCAGGATTGTATAAAACTCCGCAGCCTCCGCCAGCGACAGGCCTTGAGAAACAGAGCCGATTATAATCCCGCCGATGATGTTGATAAAGGTAATCAGCAATCCGGCAATCGCATCCCCGCGCACGAACTTCGCCGCGCCGTCCATGGCTCCGTAAAACGTGCTTTCCTGCTCAAGGGTCTTGCGCCGCTCCCGCGCTTCATCCTCGGTAATCAGCCCCGCCGACATATCGGCATCAATCGCCATCTGCTTTCCGGGCATAGCGTCCAAAGTAAAGCGCGCCGCCACTTCCGCAATCCGCCCCGAACCCTTGGTAATAACCACAAAGTTCACAATCACAAGGATCGCAAAAACGATAATCCCGACGATATAATCCCCCTGAATGATAAACGTTCCGAACGCGCCGATCACCGCCCCCGCGGCGTCCGGTCCCGTATGCCCTTCGGACAGAATAAGCCGCGTTGAAGCAACATTCAGTCCCAGCCGCAGTGAGGTCGTGACCAGCAACACGGTCGGAAAGGTCGAAAATTCCAGCGGTTTTTGAATAAACAGCACCAGCATCAAAACCAAAACCGACAGCGTAATCGAAACCGACAAACCGATATCGAGCAAAGCCGTGGGCATGGGAATAAGCATGAACAGGATAATCGTGATAATCCCGAACGCAAACACAACATCACTGCGGAAATAAGGTGCGAGCGCGCCCGCTACGCCATTGGCACTAAAATCCCGCCTGCCAGCCACAGCCGCAGAAGAAGGCGCTTTCGGCGCAGGAAGTTTGGAACCCGATGAATCAGACATATCGCATAAGAGTTTAAAACAAGAAAAGGGGCCGTGAATAGCACCTCTTTTATTTTATCCGCGGGGGAGTTAGACGCCGGGAACTGGATACTTAGGATCTACTGTTAGTACAATAGCTCCATCAGGGGCCTCTTCATTTGTTCCCTTTTCAAAAGTAACCTTCTCCGCAATGAATTGCTCATCTGTTGCATAAGCTGCAAAAGCCAAACCTTTGGCGATAGATCCATCATCATCTTTTATGCCGTGGGTTGAAAGAAGCTCACCTGCGAGAGTAATGAGAACTTCAGGAACTTCTGCTAAATAAAGATCAGGATGGAACATTTCATTTTCAGGTTTAACGGCTTCTTCTGCAAGCCCTACAAGCGAAGCCTGCATTGCAAGCAATTCAGCGCCCTTAAGTTCGTCCATACCTTTGAACATGAAACTAAGTCCAGCATTTGCATCATTATATGTCGCTGCCGTGTCTTCAACGCTAACATCGTAAAGAGTAACGCCATCCTTGTAGGGGATTACATCTGCCGCCGCAGCGAAGGTTACTCTCATTTCATCTGTCAGTGTAACGCCAACTTGAGCAAAAACTTCCGCAACATCAGCTTCCGTAACGGTGTTAAATTCAGCCCCTATTGCATCGGGCGATGGCGCGCCAGCAACGAGAGCTGGTTGCTGTGTCGCGACAGCCGCTGGAGCAGGAGGTGTTTCATCAATATAACTTTTCACACCTTCGGACGTATTACTGTCTGGGCCATTCGCCTCTGCCTTAGCAAACATGCCGCCTATCACGGGAAGGCTTCTTAAAAACGCCATAATCATGCCGCCAAAAGGATCGGGAAGTTTTGTAACCATGTCCGGAATTTTTGAAATCAGCGATCCATCCATAATCGAGGCCAGAGGGTCGAACTTTTTGCTCCCTTCACGGGCTTTGCCGAATGTGTCTTTCCAAAACTCCCCGACTTTAAACCGAGGATTAGGCGAACCATCAGGAAGGAACATTTGCGTGTCTATGATATTTTGTTGAGCGGCTGTAAGATCTATACCTGCATCCAGATACATATCCGTAACGGCTGTTTTGCCTTGAGAAATTGCATCTCTTAAACTGGCTACGCCAAAAGCATTTGTTGCCTCAGCCATCATAACACCTCTATTTTTAATTCTTTTTCCCGCACTTTAATATGCGTTTCCCCCATTATGGCGATCACTCCTTAAGAAACCGTTAATTTTTGTTCTTGCACACCGCCCCCCGCGCTTTATAGTCAAAACACACCCGCAAAAATAAAGGACGCGCACTCATGGAACCCTTGGTTATTATTTTCGTCTTTCTCGTGGTTTTAATTGTCTATAAGGGCATAAAGGCCGTGCCACAGGGCTATAACTTCACCGTCGAGCGTTTCGGCAAATACATCCAGACCCTCGATCCGGGGCTCCATTTCATTGTGCCCTTCGTCGATGCGATCGGCGCGCGCATGAACATGATGGAAACCGTCCTTGATGTCCCGTCCCAGGAAGTTATCACCAAAGATAACGCGGTCGTGCAGGTCGATGGCGTGGTGTTCTATCAAGTTCTGAACGCCGCCCGCGCCGCATACGAAGTCCGCGATCTGGAGCGCGCAGTCCTCAACCTCACCACCACCAATATCCGCACCGTGATGGGTTCCATGGATTTGGATGAATTGCTGTCAGAGCGCGACGCGATCAACGCCCGCTTGCTCGCGATTGTTGACGAAGCCACCGAGCCTTGGGGCATCAAGGTCACGCGGATCGAGATTAAGGACATTACTCCGCCGCGCGATCTGGTGGACTCCATGGCCCGCCAGATGAAGGCGGAGCGTGAAAAACGCGCCACGATTCTGGAGGCGCAAGGCTACCGCGAAGCCGAAATCACCCGCTCCGAAGGGGAAAAGCAATCGCAAATCCTCGAAGCCGAGGGCCGTAAAGCCGCCGCTTTCCTCGACGCCGAAGCCCGCGAACGCGAAGCGCAGGCCGAAGCCAAGGCGACCGAACTCGTGTCTGTGGCAATCTCAAAAGGAAACCAGCAGGCGATCAACTATTTCGTTGCGCAGGAATACGTGAAAACCCTCGCGCAATTCGCCAATTCCCCGAACCAGAAAATCCTCTTTATGCCACTTGAATCCTCCGCCGTCATCGGCGCGCTCGGCGGCATTGCCGAAATTTCCAAGGAGCTGTTTAATAAAGACGATCATAAAAAAGTCGGATAACTGAAAGTGTCATCCTGAAATGCTCGCATTGAAGGATCTTATAACGAATTGACCAGATCCTTCAGCGCAAACGCTTCAGGATGACAGGAGGAAACATTAGCACCCACAGGAGGAAACATTAGCACCCACAGGAGGAAACATTAGCACTCACACGAGGAAACCCTAGCACGCACACGAGGAAACCCTAGCACGCACAAAGGAAACCCCGCACGTGATGCGGGGCCCACAACATCCATGATCTTCATCTATATCCTAACAAACAAAAGATACGGCACGCTGTATACGGGCTTAACCACCAATCTTGTGCGCAGAATAAACGAACATAAAAATGCAGAGGCTGATGGGTTCACAAAACAACACGGCTGCGACCAACTCGTTTACTATGAAATGCACGAGGACATGAATATTGCCGCGCAGCGCGAGCGGCTGTTGAAAAAATGGAAGCGGCTCTGGAAGATCGAATTAATCGAAAAATCAAACCCGAACTGGTATGATCTATCGGAAGATTTAAAAAGAAAATGGAATTGAATATAGCCCCCGGATCTTCGTCCGGGGTTAACCTAGAATAATTGTAACCCCGCACTTGATGCGGGGCCCATAAAAAAGCTGAACAAATAACAAAACTCCGATATTATATACGCTCCGCAGATCGCGGCGACGACAAACAAAGGAAAAAACATGGAACTCTTCGGCCTTCATTTTGACGATATCGCCTATTGGCATTGGGGAATCCTCGCCAGCGTCCTTTTCGTGCTGGAAATCCTAACGCTCAGCTTCTTCTTCCTGTGGTTTGCCGCCGCTGCCGTAATTGTCGGCGTGGTATTTTTCTTCACCCCGTCGATGTCGTGGGAAACGCAGTTTGTCTTGTGGGCGGTGATTTCAATCGTCGGTGCATTTGGCTGGCGCGCCTATAAAGCCAAAAACCCGAACGCAAGCACTTCCGATGAACCCATGCTCAACCGCCGCGGCCAGAGCTATGTCGGCAGAGTATTCACCCTCGAAGCCCCCATCAAAGACGGCTTCGGCAAGGTCAAGGTCGATGACTCAACGTGGAAAATCGAATGCGCCGAAGACCTGCCCAAGGGCGCAAAGGTCAAAGTCACCGCCCTCGACGGTACGATTTTGAAGGTTGAAAAGGTCTAGACTTCCCATAAAATTTGACAAATTCTTTATTGCTCGTTAAATATCCATAAATCAAAAACTGTGTGGAGAGTAAAAATGAGTAAAGAATTCAGACCAGTATCCATTGCTGGAAAAGGCGTTATTCCGGACATGTCAGAGCGATATGTCGTTGGCGGTGGCAAAATTGAAACATATAAGGGGCTGTTCAATGGTAAAGCTTCTGGATCCCAGCCGATCAATCAAACAACACAAATCAGTATTGGGGAACAATCTCTTGTTGAGCGCGGACGTCGCATCGGAAATGTTGTTGTGAGCACTGATGGAGCGTCCGTAACGTATAGACGCTTAAAACCCGCTAGTGATTTTGTCGCGGCTGTTGAAGCAGAAAAATCTAAAATTCTAGACGGGGAAAGACGAATATATGCAGAGCAAAACGCTTGGTATCGTTCAAAAGCCGTAAGTGATCTTTCGGAATCCGTGGTTGTATTGCCTACGACAATTTCGGTGTCTTTAGATCATGTTTATTCTGATTTAACTGGAAACTGGAGGGGAGAAAATTGTGAAGGAAATGCTGGTCCTAACTCATGGGTGGAGCGCGGCGAACGATTCTATAGTTCTGCAACAACAGTATGGAAGGCACCAGTAAGAGGGTTGTTTTTAGGTCACGGATCAGAATTTGAGGAAGGGTCTTTAAAGAACCTACAAGAGATGTATGGGCTTAAAAGTATGAGCGCAGTGTTTTTCGTTCCGCTTAAGGCGGAGGATAGAAATTTCAAACTTACCGATTTTAATGGTTTAGAAAAATTAATGCCCACATTGCGGAATTATGAGAGCGGCAATAAAGCTGCGAGAGAAGGAAGTCATATAACTGGTGAAGATTTCAGGCTTGAGTTCGCTGAGGCTTTCAAAGAATTCACTACAAATGATCTCCCGCGTGTGCCTTTATACGAAATGCCAAAATATTCACACCTTTCTGCTGCGGCAGATAAAGGCTTAGGTGAGTTCCCAACTATTGAAGATTCTACGCCGACCTAACCCCCGCTTGACGCAGGAACCTTCACACCTTCATCCTTATAGGTGTTGAGCTTGTTCCGCAGCGTCCGAATGGAAATGCCCAGGATATTCGCAGCGTGCGTTCGGTTGCCGAGGCAATGCTCCAGCGTGTTGATAATCATATCCCGCTCCACATCCGCAATCGTGCGGCCAAGTATCGCCTCCACCGCGCCGGGGTTTTCAAGCGGCGCAGCAGGTTTCGATGATCCCGCGATTCCCGCACTGCCAACCCCTGATGGACTGGGTGTATGCACCGCCGCATCGCCTATGCCATGCGTGTTCTGGAACGCGCCGTCCTGCAGGTGGATGGCCTCGGGCTCCATTTCCTCTTCCATAGAAATCAAAACCGCGCGGTGCATGGTGTTTTCTAGCTCGCGGATATTCCCGCGCCACGCATAGCCTTGCAGCCGCGCAACGGCCGCCGCCGAGAGTTTCTTCTTCGCCATGCCGTTCGCCACCGCATATTTATCGGCAAAAAACTGCCCCAAGGTCGCAATGTCTCTCGGACGCTCGCGCAAGGCGGGCAGGGGGATGTTCACAACGTTCAGACGGAAATACAAATCCTCGCGGAATTCGCCTTTTTGCACGCTGGATTCAAGGTCGCGGTTAGAGGTTGCCAAAATCCGCACATCGACCTTTACGGGGTTATTTGACCCCACACGGGTCACTTCACGCTCTTGCAAGGCGCGCAGAAGCTTGGCCTGTAGGGAAGGATGCATCTCGCTGATCTCATCAAGTAAAAGCGTGCCGGAATGCGCTTCTTCAAATTTACCGATCCTGCGACCCGTCGCGCCCGTAAATGCACCTTTCTCATGGCCGAAAAGCTCGCTCTCCAGCAAATTCTCAGGGATCGCCGCGCAGTTCACGGCAATAAACGGCCCATTATTGCGCTTGGATTTACGGTGGATATACTGGCTCATCACCTCTTTACCCGTCCCGCTCTCGCCCGTAATCAGCACAGTCGCCTCGCTCGGCGCAATCTTATCCGCCAGCGCGACGACCTTTTTCATGCTCTCGTCATCGGCGATCATATCGCTCTGATCCTGCGTGACCGCCGTAAGGACAGCCGCGATCAAATCCGCATCCGGCGGCAGCGGCACATATTCCTTCGCCCCTTGCTGAATGGCCTTCACGGCAGAGCGCGCATCCGTGCCAATTCCGCAGGCAATCACCGGCATATGAATGCGCTCTTCTTCGAGGCGGTCAATAAAGGCGCGGATTTTCTGCTTCACATCCACCATCGCCAGATCCGCGCCCTTACCATTGAGCAGCGCGCCGATGGCCTGATCCGTATCCTCACAATGAATAACCTTCGCCCCTTTTTGCAGCGCGATTTTCCCCGCCTGAGAGATATAGCCTTCTAATTGCCCGATAATCATTAAACGCATAAGAGCTTCCTGTTTTTCATAATTTTATTGCATTGAGAAGACTTATAAGGTTATAAGACCATATGCAAAGACCTTATAACTTACCAGTAGATTACGAGCAGATTCAAGTCGTAAGCACAAAGGCAGAGGCCATGGCGGGAGAATTCTCTCCGCGCGTCAACGCATATTATTTGCCGCGTGAACTAGAGGGAGATTTCAACGCTCTGGCCTTCCATCTCTGCAAACATTTTGAAATAGCGCATGGCGATCGTAAAGACCTCAGCTATGCCGAAGTTTTAAGTGTACGAGAGAGCTTACAGCCGGGTTCTCCCATGATGGTCGCTTTGGAGAATATTATTCTTGACTTTGAGCAATTTTCTGTTGATGGGCCGAGTGACCAACAAGAGCTGAGGGTTGAATATGGCTCTGAGAAATCGGAGTCTGATTATATCCATGCGGATACTATGAGGGGCAGGGGGTTTTGTGCCTATACAGAAACAACGACGAAGTTTGTAAAAAATCAGGATGTGAGAGAGTATCCTGAGGCAGACGATCTAAGTAAAAGATTTAAGCTCAATGAAGGTGCAGATACATTCTCTGTCGGGCGGTTTGATTTTATGAGGTTTGCAGGCTATGGAGCATATGAAGAAGAAGCTTTGCCCTTCTTACATTGGAGCATCAATTCAGGCGACCCTGAAAATCCGCCCAAGCTGTTACTCGTTTCTAATCATATTTAATCAAAATACCGGATGCGCTCATCGGGCGGCAATTCGGAGTTAAGAACCATCTCCAGCTTGCGCGGGTTTTCCTGCGCCGCCATAGATACGCAGGCAATGCGCACCAAATTCTTAATCAAAGCCTCATCGCGCGAGCGCTTCTCCAGCTTCACCGCCAGCGGCGCCATAATCACCGTCCCCAAAATCGCCCCGTAAAATGTCGTGAGCAACGCCACCGCCATCGCCGGACCAATACTGTCGGGGTTCTCGAGGTCCGCCAGCATCTGCACCAAACCAACCAATGTCCCGATCAACCCCATAGCAGGTGCAACTTCCGATGCGCGCCCCGCAATGCTCGCGGAGCGTTTATGCCGCTCCACCAGAGAGTCGACCTCCTGCGAGAGCAAAAAATCAATATCCTTAGCCTGAAAACCATCCACAACCATGGAAACAGCACGTGATAAAAACGGATCTCTGCTGAGCTCATCACTGTAACCAGAAAGCCCCAGAACCCCCTTCTTTTTTGCCACCACAGATAAATCCAGCAAGGTTTTGGCCGTTTGGGACGGGCTTTGCACTTGCCAGCGGATGGAGCGGCTGAACGTTCCCCCGGCTTTTCTTAACTCTTCGCCTGTAAAAGAAATCGCCGTCGCCGCCATTGTTCCCAAAATAACAATTAAAACGGAGGGCAGGTTAAAGAAATTCGCATTGCTCTGCCCCATCAAAATCGCACCGGTAATCAGGCCGATCGAAAACACGATACCAAAAAGCGTTGCAAAATCAGTTTTAAATATAGCTTGAGGGACGGAAATAGAAGGCAGAGCAATATTATCAGCCTGCGCTTCGGCGCTTGATTGTGCTGAATTCTCTGCCGCAGTATCGCTCATCAGAAGTCCTTAGCTGTTATGCTCGATCGGATTTAACAATTTCAGTCATAGTTACGCCCAGCTTGTCTTCAACCACCACAACCTCGCCGCGTGCAACAAGGCGGTTATTGACGTAAATATCAATCGCTTCCCCGACCTTGCGGTCCAGCTCAACCACCGCACCCCGACCCAGTTTCAGAAGCTGACTGACCTGCATGGTCGAACGCCCCAAAACCGCAGAAATCTGAACGGGAATATCATAAATCGCCGAAACATCCCCCGCCATCGCTTCACCCATGGCAAAAGGAGATTCCGGCGGGGCTTCATTGCCGCCCATTTCACCCAAACCCATAGGGTTACCGACATCATCGCCATCTCCGGCATCATCAAATATATTATCAATCTCGTCTTGACTGACGTCATCGCCACCACCAGCCGCATCCATGGCATCATCTTCTGTGTTATCGTTATTATCACTCATCGCGGTGCTCCATTGATTCTAGCGGCGGCTCCGGTTCGGCAGACGGATCCAGAGTTGCATCTTCGGAAGTTTTATCTTCAATATCATGACCTTTTAACGCCCGCCCCGCAAGGGGCTCAGCCAAAATCTTTTGGATTTCCAAGGCCATATTCTCCGTATTGCGGATGTAACCGCCATCGCCCCAGGATAACTTACAGGATTGTTCATCCATATCGGCCACGCCGATAACTTTGAATTGAAGCCGCTCATCTTTCGCACTGAGCCTCTCCAGAAACTGTGAAACGCCGTCCTTCATAACGTCCGAAACCACAACCTCAATAGTGCCATGACCCGATTGATGCAGCAAAACGCTCTCCATTGCGGCCTTCAACTCTTCGAAACCGTGGGTCTTTTTCATCGCAGGGAATATTTTTTCGAACAGACTGAGCGTAAGAGCCACGCTCTCTTGCTCATAGGCTTTTTCTCTCGCCTCTTCATTGGCAAAAAGCTGGGAAGCTTCACGCGCCAAAACCTGCAGGGTTTGCGCCAGTGCCGCAGAACGGCTGGCTGCTGATTCTTCCTGTCCCTTGATTTTGCCTTGCGCAAACGCCTCCTGCTTGGCGGCCTCTAATTCTTCGAGCGAAAAAACAGGCGGCGGCGGAGGGATGTCTTCAACAATCTCTTCATCATCATCCTCATCAACATCGAAATGATTCATGTTGAAAAAGAATTTTTCCTTCTGTCCTCTGGGGTTATGGCGCAAATCTTCGTTTTTCATCCTTGTGTATTGTTGATCAGTAAATCATCTCGTCATCACCTTCGCCTGTCGAGATGACAATCTCGCCTCTGGCTTCAAGGTCTTTAGCAACATTCACCGCATTTTGTTGGGCTTCTTCAACGTCTTTCAATCGAACAGGCCCCATAGCCGCCATATCTTCTTTCATAATCTTTGCCGCCCGCTCCGACATATTGGAGAAGAACAAATCCTTGATCCCCTCGCTCGCGCCTTTCAGAGCCGTTGGCAGCTTGTCTTTATCCACTGCGCGGATCAAAGTCTGCACCGAAGCCGGGTCAAGGTTAAGCAAGTCTTCAAATGTGAACATCAGCGAGCGGATTTTCTCCGCTGAATCGGGAATGGATTTCTCAAGCTCATCCATAAACCGTGCTTCCACCGCGCGCTCCATATTGTTGAAAATCTCGGCAATAAGCTCGTGACTGTCTTTCTTCTGTGTCCGCGCAAGGTTGGTCATGAATTCCTGACGCAGCGTCCGTTCCACCTCGTCCAGAATATCCTTCTGCACGGCTTCCATGCGAAGCATACGGTGAATAACCTCCATCGCGAAGTTTTCAGGCAGCAATGCCAAAACCCGGGCCGCATGGTCGGTTTGCACCTTCGAAAGCACAACAGAAACAGTTTGCGGATATTCTTTCTGCAGGAATGTCGCCAGAATTTCCTCGTTCACATTCCCCAGCTTCTCCCACATCGTTCGACCCGCAGGGCCGCGAATTTCTTCCATGATGCTGTCGATTTTATCGCCGCTCAGTCCGGCTTTGGCCAGCAGGCGCTCTGTTGAATCCTGAGTCCCGACAAGCGAATTTGTTGTGGTCATCTGCTCGGCAAAATCAACAAACAAACGCTCGACAACGGTCGGGCTTACCTTACCCAAAGTCGCCATAATCTGAGAAATCTCCATGATTTCCTCATCGTCCATCTGCTCAAAAAGCTTGGCCGTATGATCTTCCCCCAAAGACAGCATAAGAATCGCTGCTTTTTCAGGGCCGGTCAGTGTTCTATAATCCTCGCGTACGCGCATAAAGTCCTCGTTATATTAAGCTTCCTCGGTCATCCAGCTGCGGATAACGGACAATGTTTCATTCGGATAATTTTCCACAATCTCAGTGATTTTCTTCATGGAAGATGACTTAACCTTACCGTCCACGCCGGAAATATTAATCAGGCTCTCTTCCTCGCCATCAGCATCCATAGCACTGACGCCCTCACCACCGGGACCCTCCAGCGCAGGCGCCGCCGGGCGCATCGTCAGCAAGTCAGTCTCCAGATCCTCGTCAATCTCGGCGTTGTCCGATGCCAGCAAGCGGGCCACCATCGGCTGAAGAACCAGCAGAACAACCAGAATAATCATGATCCCGACCAGCAGAACTTCGGCCGCATCAATCAGATCCGCCTTCTGGAACCCGAACAACATGCTCTCGTCCAGAACATCTTCATTCGTATCAATCTCGGCAAACTGCATATTCGAAACATTCAGCAAATCTCCACGATCGGCATCATATCCAATCGCGCTGCGAACCAGATCTTCAATCTGTGTAAGCTCTTCGGGGCTGCGCTCTTGATAAACTTTTTCACCCGCCTCGTCCGTAATATAACGCCCATCAACCAAAACAGCGACCGAAAGACGGTTAATCTCTCCCACTTCGCGCACAGTGCTGCGAATAGTCTTACTGATCTCGAAATTCGTTGTTTCCTCAACGCGGTTGCTTTCCGCGGACGGTTTATTATCCGCCAGCAAATCTCCGCCAATCCCGGGCAAATTATTACCGACACTCACATCATCGGGAATCGGCTCGCGCTCCAGGTTGTTTTCTTCAGTGGTTTGCGACGAGCGCACAACCTGACTGGCGGGATCAAATAATTCCTCATTCGTGCTGATACGGTCAAAATTCATCTCCGCCGTCACAATCGCCCGCACATTCCCATAACCGACAACGCGACTCACCTGATCTTCAATCTTTTCGGTCAGGCGCGATTCATATGCACGCCTCTGTTCCTCGGCTTTCAAGGAGAACAAATTCCCTTCCTGGTCTTCCCCGCCCTTGGCCAGCAGATTGCCGTTACTGTCAATAATCGTAACATTCGCCGCCTTTAAATCAGGCACCGCAGAAGCCACCATGGACTGGATGGCCAGAATCTGCTCCCTTTCGATACTCGCCCCCGGACGAATACCCAAATAAACACTGGCACTGGAGGGGCGGGATTCTCGACTGAAAAGCTCACGTTGTGGCAACACAAGATGCACACGTGTACTCCGCACCGCATCAAGCGAACTGATCGTGCGCGATAGTTCTCCCTCAAGCGCGCGCACCTGATTGACATTTTGCACAAAATTTGTTGTTCCAAAGCCCGATTGCTTGTCAAAAATCTCGTAGCCCAAAGACCCGCCATTGGGCAAACCGGCCTCCGCCAGAAGCAAGCGCGCCCGACCAACATTATCCTCGGAAACATTAATCCGCGACCCATCGGCAGAAACCGCATAAGAGATGGCATTTTCTTCAAGCTTGGCCGCAATGGCCCCCGCATCCACAGAGGACAAATCTGTATATAACAGTTTCATGGTCGGCGTAGATACGCGCAACGACACAAAGACAAAGAACAGCAGCAAGCCAACAAGAATCGCTCCCATAATGGCCAACCGAGAGGGGCCAAGCTGTTTCAATGTTTCTAAAAAGCTGTTCAACTTACTACCTGACTGTACCGATCTAAATCACACAACAAGCCCGAAAACCTGGAGGGCAGGCGGCCTGAATTCGATTTTTCTTATAAAGATTAACCTGTTTTCTCGAATCAGACAAATCCTACTCTATCTATTATAGTGTTTTTTTCCGCTCTTTTCCACGATTCAATAATATGAATATATGATGGTTAAAGCCTGTGAATAATTAGATGTTATGTGAAGAAAAGCTTGACTTTTGCACTCTATCGTAATAGAATGATAATAGGGTAGTATGCCTTGAGGTTTAAATATTTTTTAATCTCTCGGTGGTTAGGATTAACTATGATTGAAGCAGTAAACGCCACAATTTCTAATACACAGGCTCTCCGCGCAGTAGCGGAGCAGGCTTCTTCTGGCAGCTCTGTTGATGTACAAATTGCCCAGGCGGAAAAAGTACGTTCTCAGGTTCTGGCGCCATATGTGAGCCCATATATTCAGGTTGATACCACCTTTGACACGGCCGTGATCCAGATTCGTGATTCTGATACCGGCGATGTTTTGACGCAATTCCCCTCAGAGCCGGTTTTGAAATCCCGCGAAGCCGTAGCAATATTTATTGATGGTGGTGAGAGTGCTTATGAGAGCCCGCAGGCGGCTGAAGAGCGCCCAGCTTCAGAGGTTTCCACGCCGACATATGCCTCGGAAAAGGTTCAAACCGTCACGGTCGCGCAATCAACCCCTCCGGTTCAGTCTTTGGGCGCAGCGACGGCGCAAGCGGCGATTACAGCACTCAGCATTGGCGCATCCTCTGGTCAGGCAACCCCGACAGCAAACGTAAACGTGAACGCATAAAGATCTTGATTGTTCGAGGAGCGCAATATCGGCAATGCGCCGATTTTTTTATTCCAGAACGAAAAATAAGGAGCAATCAACCCTCAGCCTTTGGTTTTGTCATAAGGCCACCTGCGATCTCCTTATTAATATTAATAAGCACATCCAGCTTGTTTTTCGACGGATCGGCCAGAATATCCAGCTCGCGCTTAAAAATGAAATTCGCCAAATTCACGATATTGCTCCGCAAATCATTCGGGCGTTCATTGTCCTTGCTCTCGATCGCTGTGTCGTAAAACATCATCCAGATCATGCGGTTATATTTAAGCGCGCCTTCGATTTCCTCGCGCCCCACATGGTCCCAAAGCTCCTGCAGCTCCTTCAGCCGCCGCGCCGACTTCATCAGCACCTGCGCCTCTAATTCGCGCTGGTCGGGCGTGTTTTTCTGGGCGTTGTCGCCATAGGCGCTCGCCGCTTTCGCGTAAGGATTTCCGCCGCCTGGATTATTTGTTGACGACATGGCTAATCAGCTCCGCTTCGTGCTCGATAAGTTCTCTGGCCAGTTTCATGGCTTTGTAATAATTGCCAGACATAATATGTTCATTGATTTGCATAATAAAAATCGTGCAAGACGGTGCCGCTTTTTGAACATCCGCCACCATGGAAAAATACCGCTCATGATAATCCCCCGGATTTTTGGCGATATACATGCACTGGACAAGGAAATAGATCTTTTTGCACGGCGAATCGGCCTGATGCTCCTGCATCACATCCTTTTCACGCAATATCGGGGAGTCGCCGGCAATATGAAGGCGCGTGCGCTGCTTGTCATTGGTGATGACTGCCTCGCCAATCAGTATTTTTTCACCGGGTTTGAGATCGATAACAAGAGCCATGGAATTCTTCCTTTCGTTCGAAGCGGCGTTCTGCCAACGTATATTTAACTATAGCAAATTTTTCTTAATAAAGGAATAAAAAACCCCCTTTCTCAAAATCCTGAGAGGCGGAGTGGCAAAGAGATTTTGCAGCGCCAAACGGACCATAAAAAAAGCCCCGGCGTTCTGCCAGGGCTTTTGGTGTTTTCGGGCAATGCCCCAATTATTAGAATTAGAAGAGTCGAAGGACTGACTGCTGTGACTGAGAAGCCAATGACAACGATGTCGTACCGAGCTGCTGTCTGGTCTGCAGAGCCAGCAAGTTCGCACCTTCTTCGTTCAGATCGGCCAATGTCAAGTCGTCAGCACCCGCACGAAGCGTGTTTACTGTACTTTCAGTAAAGTCCCTCCGTGTCTGGATGATCGACAAGTCGTTCGCGATCGTAGAACCGAAGTTCCGTACATCACGAATAGCGTCTGCAAGTTCGTTCACACGCGAGGACACTTCTGCCTGAGTATTGAAGTAACCTGTACCGGTAAACGATGTCAGACCAAGACCTGTGGCATTGGCACGGAAGTCCTCACCACGTGTGGTCAATGTGCTTGAACCATCTTCGTTGAAGATCGTCAACAAGTCATCGCCTTCGAGCAGGTTAATACCCTGATAGCTTGCATCACCAACAATCGCAGTAATCTCGTTCAACGTTCTGTTATAACGCTCTGAGATGTCCTTCAATGTTGTACGGCTGCCTGTAAAGATACGGATATCTTTACCGTTACCGATCACAGTGTTGTCGACTGTGATTTCAGCGTTTGTGTTGGGTGTTGCTGCATCGGTCACTTCGATCGAGAATGAGTCGATCGCCAGACCATCTGTCGATGTGATCTGGAAGGAGGAGCCGACAATCGCCGCAGTCAAGACTGCGCCAACTGAACCGCCGCCAAGACCTGTGATCGCATTGATCAAGTCAGTCAATGACCCGGCACCTGCAACGCCTGCGGTGTAAACGCCGCCTGCTGTGTTCAGGTCACCTGCATCCAGCTTAACTGTAATACGGTCACCGGCAGCAAAGCCTTCAATATCCCCCAAAAGGGCACTGATAAGCGTAGCTCCCGCCGCCGCAGCAGCACCGGCAGTGCGGATATCAAGGTCAGCAATGACTTTTGAGCCAGCATTCGCATTGATTTCGTTTTGTGCCTGGTCAGCAAGAGATTGTGCGGAGTCTAGCTGGGCCAGAACCGCGGTTACCCCGGCATCGGCTTCTTCGATGGTCCGGATAGAGAGGGCAATCCCGTCTAGCAACGTGTTGAGGTCGTCGGCACGGTTTCCGAAGGATTCGGCGCGGAAGAAGTTCAGCGGATTATCTAGTGCTGAGTTCACGCGCTTACCTGTCGAAAGACGAAGCTGAGTCGTATCAATCGAGCGTTGCGTTTGTTGAAGGGAGAGAAGGTTGTTCCGCAAAGCGGACGTTAGTGCTACATCACCTGACATAATAAAGTTCCTTTCCTAGGTTTCGTTCAGTGATAAAAAACAGGTCAAATCCTATGACCTCTTACCACCTTACACGAAAAACAGTTAAATTGCAGTTAATTTTTGCCTTACCCCCATCTCTCTGGTTTTATGGCGGGAGTGATGATAGAGTTTCTTCACAAAAATTCGAAACCCGTCCTATAAAATTATGAAAAAACAAGACAAAATCATGCTGCTTGAACTTTCACGAAAGTTTGAAGAGGGCTGCAAGCTTTTTGAAGCGGGTGAATATTTAAAGTCTGCGGAAATTCTGGAAGCCTTAATCCAGCATAATCCAAAAGAAATAGGGCCTTACGCTGTGTGCGCTGCCGCCTATGCCCAGATAGGTCAGCACGAACAAGCCGACGTCATGTGGGATAAAGCCATAGAGAAAGAGCCCGAAAATATGGGGCTTCATGTCCGCAAAATATATGGAATTTTTACAGCCGGAAAAACGGGTGAGGCTATCGAAACCGCAGAGAAAGCGCTTGAGCTTCATCCCGGAAATCGGGAGTTGATCATAGCTTATGGCAGTATAGCCAGTAAGTGCGGCCCAAAAAATTATTTAAAAGGGGCACTTGCTCTCGAGGAATTTATAGAAAAAGAGCCTGAAAACACGGAAGCGCTCAATGCTTTGGGGGCGATATTATCCGTAGCCGGAAAATATAGAGAAGCCATAAACTATTTCATCCGAGTTCTGCGCGTTGAACCGAACCATGCCGTAGCCTTGCTGAATGTCGCGGGTGCATTTGAGAAAATTCATCAGCCGGAAATGGCGCTGAATTTTTATGAGAGCCTATTGAAGATTGATCCCGAACAAGGCCTCGCACAGGCCGCCAAAGCCAGTATTTTGTGTAATCTTGGCCTTTCGGAGGAAAACGAGGGCTTGCTCAAAAAAGGCATTGATCGGCTTATAGAAATCAAAGATGTCGCAAATTATATAATTTATTCAAGCAATTACATATTCTACACCCATTATGTTCCCAATTTTCCCAGAGAGAAAATCCGCACGGCAATAGACGACTGGTACAAGCTGACCTGCGAGAGAATCATTGAAAAACCCCGCTCTGATTTTGAAAATAAAGTCGATGAACATAAGAAATTGAGAATTGGAATGATTTCCAATGCCTTCAAACGCCATCCGGTTACATGGATGACAATCGCCGCGTTTGAGAATTTGAATACAGACAAATTCGAGGTCTATATATATTCCGACATATTGCTGACAAAAAGAGACGATATGACAAAACGTTTCTATGATGCATGTGAAAGTGTTCATGAAGTCAACGGCTTGTCAAATGATGAACTGATCAAACGCCTTAGAGAAGATGAAATTGACATTCTTCTGGAACTGACCGGGCATTCGGAAGGCGGGCGCAGATTGTCTGTTTCCGCCGCCCGCGTGGCGCCCGTCCAAACAAAATGGGTGGGCGGTTTGTTCGATACAACAGGCTTGCCGCAGATGGATTGGCTGCTCGCCGATGATGTGCAAATCCCCAAAGGTGATGAAAAATGGTATAGCGAACGCATCTACCGTATGCCTGATGATTATATCGTCTATTCACCTCCTTCATATGTCGAGGACGTGCAACCCCTCCCGGCACTTAAAAATGGGTATGTAACATTCGGAAACCTGAATAACCTATGTAAAACAAATACATATACTATTAATCTATGGTCAAAAATCCTGAAGGCCGTCCCCAAAAGTCGCCTGCTGATGAAAGTCCAGAATTTGGACACACCTTACGCGCAAAAGCACATCGAGGAAGCCTTTGCAAAAAATGGCATAGGGGTGGATCGCCTTGTACTGGAAGGCGGAGAGCCGCATAAAAACTTCATGGAAGCCCATAGCCGCTGCGACATCGCCCTTGATCCTCACCCCTACACGGGCGGCCTCACAACCTGTGAAGCTCTGTGGATGGGAGTTCCCGTGGTCACGCTCCCCGGTGAAACCTTCGCCGGACGCCATGCCGCAACCCACCTCCACAATGCCGGCCTGCCTGACTGGATCGCAAAGGATGAGCAGGATTATATTGATATTGCCGTCAAATGGGCCAATGATCTTGAGGGTCTTGCAAAACTGCGCGCCGGACTGCGTGAACAGGTTGCGAATTCGCCGCTGACCGATGGCCCCAAATTTGCAAAGAACTTCGAAAAAGCCCTGCGCTTTATGTGGAAAGACTGGTGCGATGAAAAAATCGC
Source organism: uncultured Micavibrio sp. (assembly GCA_964350435.1). Lineage (GTDB taxonomy): Bacteria > Pseudomonadota > Alphaproteobacteria > Micavibrionales > Micavibrionaceae > TMED27. The sequence goes on along the minus strand of CAYGJS010000005.1, from coordinate 73,718 downwards.
CTATGATAAGAAAAATACCAAGAAAAAGGATAAGAAATGAGCGAAGATGTAAAAGACTTACCAATGAGCTTGAAACTCGAATGGACAGAGCCTGATCTGCCGCAAGGGCGCGAGCTGAGCGCAGATATACTGCCGTTTTCGGAGTTTCACGCCATGCATAAGCGCATTGGTGGGCGCAATTCATTCAAACCGAAAACAAACTTCGCGCCAGAACCTCTTGAATTTTTGCGCAAAAATGACCCTGTGATGCACGCGCTGGAAGACGAGCATATTTTCTCGAGCCATTCTATGGAACCCGAAGCAATCCTCTTCTTGCGCGAAGCAATCAGCATGTTCAAACCGCAAGTGGTGCTGGAACTGGGCGCAGGCATAAGCTCTTTGTCTTTATCCAGCCATCAAGCGAGCGTTGTTGGAAACTCTGCGAAATACGTTGTACTGGAACAAGATGAAGACCATGCCGAAACAATAAAAGATCTTGCGGAAAAAGCAAAAATAGGGAGTGCGCTGGACGTGATAACCCTGCCAATGACCCGCTATAACATCAGCGAAGCCTTCACATTGGATGAAAAGGCAATTCCCTGTTTAGATTTTGACGAAGCCACCATCCATAAAGCTCTTGGAGGCATCCGCCCCGACATGATCATTATTGACGGCCCGATAGATGGAAAATCTCTTGCGGGTGCCTCTCTCGCAAAAACGCTGACTTTACCGATTCTGTCACTCTATGCGTCTGAAAAGGCAGTATATTTTATGACAGGCGCATATATGGATCCCGAAATATTCGCCATGGATCAATGGCAGCAAAGCGGCGTAGCGAACATTATTGGCGTGAAAGCTGCCGGCAATGGCATAATGGTTGCGCTCGCGCCCATTCACGTTGCAGGATCGGCGTAATGAGTGTTTTACAAGAAAAAGAACTGCCCAAAACCGCCGCTTTAAAATGGCTTCCCCCACAAAAACCCCAAGATCGACGGCTCCAATTAAGCCTCTGTCCGTTTTCGGAGTTTGTTTCCTTCATCCAGCGCCTAGGCATTCGCAAATCAATTTTCCCTGAAAACGAGCATTCCCCAGAGCATTACCAAACCCTTCTCAAAGACCCGGTAATGGCAAAGGTGAAGAACGATTATAACTATAATAATTTTAGTATGGAGCCGGACAGTATTTTGTTCCTGAAAGATGTGATTGAGCATTATAAGCCTCAAACCATCTTGGAACTGGGATCGGGGATCAGCACTCCCATATTGTCGGCGCACCAAAAGAAACATGTAGCCGCCACATCCAGTGCTCCGCGCTACGTAACAATAGACCAATCCGACGCCTATTTAACCGAAACCATGGCTATGGTGGAAAAGGCGGGCACTAGCGATATCGTAAAGCCCCTCATTTTCCCCCTATGTAATTACACGTTGGAAAAACCCTTTTGGGGGCAATCACAGCTCGTAAGTTACGGCTTCGATGAGAACGCTCTGCATGAAGCTCTCGGGGGGCAAATGCCCGACATGATTATCATCGATGGTCCAACAGGCGGTAAGGAGGGCGGAAACCTGTTTACACGGATGCTGACTGTTCCGATTTTAAAACTCTATTCAGGTGCAGAAACGCTTTTCTTTCTCGATGACTCATACCGTGACACTGAAATTCTCAGTATGATCGAATGGCATACGCAAGGCTATCTGAATGTTATCGGCGTAAAAATGGTCGGCAAGGGCACTATGGTCGCCCAGAATAAAGTCTAAATCTTGAAAACCAAACCCTGACCGGTCGGCAGTTGCACAGGCATGCAATTCCGCTCGGCAAAAAAGTGGTCGAAATAGGCTTGCTGCTTTTCATGCCCTGCAAAGCCATAATCATCAAGCAAAATATACCCGCCCGGCACCATCCGATCCCAGAAAAACTCCATCGCCTTTTGCTCGGGGTATAAAATATTCATATCAATCGAGAGATACGAAACATCCTTAATGTCTTTATAATCTGCCAAAACATCAGGAACCGCGCCTTGCACCACCTTCACATAGGGGTATTTCTCGAACTCGCCCTTAACAAAGCTGTAAACATCCTCGGTATAGCTGTGCTCATTGTGGAAATCGGCAATCCCTTCTTTTTCGATCTGGTCTTTGGGAATGCCCTCAAACGTATCAAAGAGATAAAAACTCTCCAGCTTCCCCAAGCCTGTTTTTTCCAAAAGCCCGCATATTGCGCCCGATAAAATGCCCAAATGTACGCCGCACTCCACCATCGTGCTTCCGCGCTCTTTCGCAAAGCTGGCCAGTGACGCCGCTACATGCGCGCGCCAAGAAACCAGCCGCACATTTTGATCGGTAATTCGCGCCCCGCGTGATTCAATCATTTTGTCAAAAATCTGCTTGAAGTCGTAATTTTTGTCGAAAGAAATCGTTTGCCCCCACGTCTTGAAGCGATCCGCCATATGCGCATAACGCCCTTGCACGGTCGGCGTGCATTGAAAATAGGTGCCGTCATCAAGAAGAATTTCTGTCTGAATAATTTTCGCCATAAAGTTTAAGTCCTGTTTTTTAGTCGTATAAATCTAAGGGGTTAAAGGCCAAGAAGCCGAAACGCTGTTCAAGAAGATTCAGCATTTTATTGGAAAGATAATCGCAAAGCGCATTCTCCGCGCCGTAAAGCTTTTGAAAATCCTCGACATAAAACTCAAGGAACCGGATACGCGGGTATTTGGTTGTTTTACGCTCGGTTCCTGCCATTTTTTCCTCGCGGCTGATCTCGCTCTCGAAATATCGCCGCAGATATTGGCTGCCCTCAACATAGTTCACAGGGCCGTGCCACATTAAATGGCTGATCAGCACATGATCCCATGAAATCGTTTCGGCCAAAGTGAAGTTATCAAGATATTTGCGCCGAAAGAACGAATTCAAAATCGTGCAGATATTCAGCTTGGCCACAGACTCCATATACCGTACCAAACGATCATCATTAAAACCTTTATACATCGCGTTCGGCTGCTCTATCGCGCCGCTCACATCATCTTTAAATGCGTACGGAATGGCTGCCGCATAAGAAATCTCGGCATTGGCCTCAAACGCATCAATCGCCCCTTGCGGGTATTCGGGATTAATCAAATCATGCGCGCCCAGCCACATAAAATACTCGGATTTAGAATTGTTAAACGCGTATTTAAAATTATTGGTTGCGCCGATATTCTTGTCCTGCAGATGATAAACAAAGCGATCATCGCGCTCTGCAAACGCTGCGGCAATCTCGCTGCTGCCGTCATTCGAAACATTGTCACACAGGAAAAACCTTACATCGACGTCTTTGGGAATCGCCTCAAGACACGCAAGCGTTTCTTGCAGGTATTTTTTTTCATTAAAAAACGGCACGCCGATTATGGCTTTTGCTTCAATCATATGAGAACATTCTTTCTGACTTGTTAAAAGGTAACTTATATGGCGCTCATCATAAATTCAAATGCTAAGGTTTCGAAATATGCAGATATCGAAGAGTCTGTGCATGGAACTAAAATTGAAATCAAGGCGCGGGCAGTCATCGACTCCTTCGTCAAGATCAAACCGGCGGGCGGCAGCGGCGATGTCATCATCGGCGAAGGCAGTTACATTAACGCAGGCTGCGTGCTGTATACGGGCAACGGCATCACCATCGGCAATGATGTCCTGATCGCCGCTAATTGTACGCTCGCCCCGACCAACCACGAATACGCCAGCAAAGATAAAAAAATCGTCGAACAACGCTTTAAACCCAGCAAAGGCGGCATCATCATCGAAGACGATGTCTGGATCGGCGCAAATTGCGTTATTCTCGACGGCGCGTATATCGAAAAGGGATGCGTAATTGCCGCAGGCTCGGTCATACGCGGGCGGCTTGAGGCTTATAAAATATACGCAGGCAGCCCGCTGGAAATCGTCGGGGAGCGCAGCTGATGTTCACGGTTCTGGGCGCGCGCGGCTTTATTGGCAGAAACTGCGTTAAATTTCTCAGCGAGCAAGGTCACACCGTCGCAACCCCCGAACCTGATCAGCTCCTTGAAGGCAAAGCTAGCCTCGGTCACGTCATTTACTGCATCGGCCTGACGGCTGATTTCCGCCATCGCCCCTTCGCCACCGTCGAAGCACATGTAGGCCTGCTCGAAAAAACCCTCAAAAACACAAAATTTGACAGTTTCACCTATCTGTCCTCCACCCGTGTTTATCAAGGAGCAGAGGAGGGCAGGGAGGACGCAAACCTTCAGGTCAACCCGAACGACCCGTCTGATCTTTACAACATCACCAAGCTCGCAGGTGAAAGCCTGTGCCTGACGCTCGATAATCCGAACATCCGCGTTGCTCGCCTGTCCAATGTCGCGGGCTACGACGAAACCTCCGAAAACTTCATCCAAGCCATCATCCGCGACGGCATCAAAGGCGAGATCAAACTCCAAGCCAGCCCCGACAGCCATAAAGACTTCATCATGGTCGAAGACGTCGCCGCCCTTCTTGCCGAGATAGCAACTAAGGGAGAGCATCGCCTTTATAACCTCGCCAGCGGAGAAAACACCCGCTTTGCTGATATTGTCGATACGCTGGCCGATATTCTGGCATGCAAAAAAATATATGACCCCGCCGCGCCGCTTTCGACTTTTCCGCCGATAAATGTGGACAGGATCAGACAGGAATTTGATTATAACCCGCAAAGCTTTACGCTGAAATTACCGCAGCTTGTAGAGCAATACAAAAACTAGAAAAGGCACGACCATGGACCCGATCAAACAATTCGAACAAGAAAAAGCAAAGCGCATCGAGGAATTCAAAAATAACGATGAATTCGCGAAGCTCTCGCTCGGCTGGCTCGAATATTCGATGAAGCGGTTTTACCCCTATAACTACAACTGGATGGGCCGCCCGATTATCCAATACCCCACCGATATGGTCGCGGTACAGGAACTCGTCTGGGATATCAAACCGGATTTGATCATTGAAGCAGGTATCGCCCATGGCGGATCACTGGTGCTCAGCGCGTCCATGCTCGCGCTGCTCGACCTCAAAGACGGCAAATACGAAAACCAAAACCGCAAAGTTCTGGGGCTGGATATCGATATCCGCGAACATAACCGCAAAGAAATCGAAAACCATCCGCTCTCCTATCTGATCGAAATGATCGAAGGCTCCTCCGTCGATCAATCAACAATCGACAAGGTCCACGCTATCGCCGCGAAGCACGACAAAGTCATGGTCTTCCTTGATTCCATGCATACACATGACCACGTCTTGGCGGAGCTGGAAGCCTACGCTCCGCTGGTGTCAAAGGGCAGCTACTGTGTGGTCTTCGATACCTTTGTCGAAGACATGCCCAAAGGGTTCTTCGAAAACCGCCCGTGGGATCCCGGCAATAACCCAAAAACCGCCGTTCATGCGTTCATGAAAGGCAACAAGGATTTTGAAATTGATAAAGATTTTGAAGCCAAACTTCAGGTCACATGCTGCCCCGATGGGTATCTCAAGAAAATCGCTTAACAGTTTCCGTCATTGCGCGCGTAGCGAAGCAATCTATTTTTGAGGCAGAGATTGCTTCGCCGCTGAGGCTTCTCGCAATGACGCTCTTTATAGCACAATCCCTTTAAAGCTGTTGTCGATGTGAGGCGCGCCGCCATCTTTATCAGACAGTGTCGTAATGTCGATCGGCCACGCAATTCCAATTCTGGGATCTTTGGGGTTCACAACGCCTTCATGGTCAAAATTATACGCCGTGGACACCAAATACATGATCACCGCATTATCGCTCATCGACTGAAACCCATGCGCCACACCATGCGGCAGTATCAGGCTCTTGTGATTATCCTCGCTCAAAGGCACGCCGAAGGACTGTAGAAATGTCGGCGACCCTGCCCGCAAATCCAACACCGCATCATAAATTTCCCCGCTGATACAACTCACGAATTTATACTCGGCATGTGGCGGGTTTTGGTAATGCATCCCGCGCACCGTACCTTTATCAGCCGTGAAGGTGTGATTCACATGGACGATTCCGTCTTTTGGCCAGCCCAGATCGACCATATGCTCAATCGCAAACAATCGCTCAAACCACCCGCGATCATCACCAATCGGCTTGCGCGTAATCACCTTTACCCCTGCAATCGGTGTGTCCGTAATATCAAACCGCATCGCTATACTCCTTGATCTGCGCTAAACAGAGAGCCTGCGCATCGCCGCCCTCGGCCACCGCGCGGTACCATTCAAACGTCTTTTCTACGCTCGTGCGAATATCCCAGAGCGGCTTCACACCCAGCCTTTCTTGCGACTTTGAGACATCCAGCATCAATAAACCCGCCTCATGCGGCCCGTCATTGACCCCGTATTTCACATCGCATTCGCCGTAAACCGAGCGCGCAATTTCAATCACATCTTTCACCGCCACCGCGCCGCTCGCCGATGGGCCAAAATTCCACCCCTCATTATACTCCGCGCTATCCCATAACTTCTGCGCCAAAACCATATAGCCATGCAGCGGCTCCAGCACGTGCTGCCAAGGCCGCACAGAGGAGGGAGAGCGTATCTCAAGGCACGCGCCCGCGCTCCATGCTTTAATCGCATCGGGGATAAGCCGGTCTTCCGACCAATCCCCGCCGCCAATCACATTGCCCGCGCGCGCACTGGCAACATTTACGCCGCGCTCATCAAAGAAAGACTTGCGATAGGACTGCGTTATAATCTCTGCCGCCGCCTTGCTGGCGCTATACGGGTCATGCCCGCCCAGATGGTCACTCTCGCGGTAAGCTTGCCCCGTTTCCAAATTCTCGTACACCTTATCCGTCGTCACAATAACAACAGACTTCACCGCCTCGCAGCCCCGCAAAGCATCCAGCACATAAGCCGTCCCCATCACATTGGTATCAAAATTGCCCAAAGGGTCGCGGTAACTCGCCCGCACCAGAGGCTGCGCCGCCAGATGAAAAACAATCTCGGGATTAAAGTTTTGGATGATCGCCGCCGTTGCCGTAGCGTCGCGGATGTCCTGAATATGATGTTCAATGCCGCTTTCCACATTCGCCAGATCAAACAGGGAAGGGGTGGTATCAGGCGAAAGGCCAATCCCGCAAATCTCCGCGCCCAGAGATCTTAACCAAAGCGTAAGCCACCCGCCCTTAAAGCCGGTATGTCCCGTAATCAGAACACGCTTGCCATTCCAAAAACCCGTCATTGCGAGGAGCCTTCCAGCAACGAAGCAATCCAAAACCCCGTCATTGCGAACCGTGCGAAGCAATCCAGAGATCGCCGCGTCAGGCCAAAGGCCATCCTCGCACTGACAAGCCTATCTATCATCTAGTCTTTCCAAATTTTCCAGGGCGCGTTCCCGCTCGCCCAAAGGTCTTCCAGCTTCATTTTGTCACGCAGCGCGTCCATAGGCTGCCAGAAGCTCTCATGTTGAAACGCGGAAAGCTCCCCGTCTTTATAGAGCGTTTCCAGCGGTTTATGCTCCCACATTTGATCATCACTATCGATATAATCAATCACGGATGGCTCCAATACAAAGAACCCGCCATTGATCCAGTTATGATCGCCTGCGGGTTTCTCGACAAATTCGTTCACCTTGCCGTCTTTAAACATCACCGCGCCAAAACGCCCCGGCGGTTGCACCACCGTCATCGTTGCCTTGCGCTTTTGCTCCTTGTGAAACGCTATGCTCGCCGCAATATCCACATTCCCAACGCCATCGCCATAAGTAAAACAGAACGTATCCGCGCCGATATGCTCACGAACGCGTTTCAATCGCCCGCCCGTCATCGTATCCGCGCCCGTATCCACCAAAGTCACTTTCCACGGCTCGGATTTATTATCATGAATCTGCATATTCCCGCCATGCTTCATATCGAAGGTGACATCAGAAGTATGCAGGAAATAATTCGCGAAATACTCCTTGATCATATGCCCTTTATATCCAAGGCAGATAATGAACTCGTTGACACCATGGGCGGAATAAATCTTCATGATGTGCCACAAAATCGGATACCCCCCGATCTCGACCATCGGCTTGGGGCGCGTCCCCGTCTCCTCCGCCAGTCTGGTGCCTAATCCGCCTGCAAGAATAACTGCTTTCATAATCTGCTCCTTCATGGTTTCACGAAAATAAATTTACAGGAATTACCAAAGAAAAAACACCCCGCCTTTCCCGGCGAGGTGTTTTCTATGAATAAGGTGGACGCACCGAGAACGGTTAGGGTTCGACCCATGTTAGGGGTGTGGGTCTTAGGGCATTGCCCGATGCGTCCTTAATTCTCTGAAATGCCCACCTGTTCTAGATGGAGTGCTTCCCAAAGAATTTTCGGGGCTAACCTCTGGGGTTAGGGAGTGCCGGGTAGCATGATCCCAGAGGTTATAACCCCAAACTTAATTCCTATCTCAGGTTCAAAAGATCCTGTGTCATCTGGTCAACAGTGGTAATCACCCGCGTCGAGGCGCCAAACGCCCGCTGCGAAACGATCAATCGTGCAAACTCGTCCGCCAGATCGACGTTCGAAGCCTCCAAAGTAGAGGGCTCGATGAAGCCCGCACCGCCGGCTCCGGCTTCGCGCAGGTTTTCCTCACCTGATTCATCTGTCTCCGTATAGGCTGTCCCTGAAACTTCCGTCAGACCGTTCTGGTTCGCAAAGGTAATCAACGGCACTTGATAAAGGTCTGCCGAGGCACCGTTCGAGAACCGCGCTACGATTTTACCTTCACGGGTGAGTTCAACGCCTGTTCGAAGTCCAAGCTCCGCTCCGTCCTGATCGGAGAAAATCACGTCATAGTTACCGGAAAACTGAGAGAACCTCTCAATGTCAATATCGAAGTCCTGAAGTTCAGAACCGTTCCCCCAGTTTACATTCTGAAGGTTGATATCAATATTGGCTGTAGAGTCAGGGGCTGCATTCAAGGTACCGTCCCCACTAAAATTCAACAATCCTTCGGAAATAACGCTGCCGTCCGGGTGCAGAATTTTAAGTTCCCACCAGCCCTCTGTATTGGGGTTGGTAATGTTGCTAAAAGCGGGAAAGACTGGATTCGTTCCTGTCTGGTCGTTTGCTGTATAAACACCCCCATTCGCTGCGCCGGCAATAAAGTTGGCCAAGGGTACCGCTGTCACAGGTGATGCGCCATAGTTAAGCCCGCCTGCAATAGACATCGGCGTACCTGCAAAATCTGACATCGTAAACGTATCCGTCGGATCAATCGCTTTGATAATAACCTGCCCCGAAGCGTTCAAACGCGCATCCAGAGCCTGCGTACCGCCAACAAGGAAACTGTCAATCGCAGAGATCATCTCCTGAACAGTTGCAACGCCGACCAGCGACCCCGCACCAGGCGCGGCAACTGTTGTCGGATCGCCTGTTCCTGCAACAAATTCAAGCCGCAGCGTCTGACCGCCGATCGTAATATCCATCGCATCATTTGGGCTGATACCGGCGAATATCCCGGTTCCCAAGGCTCCACCTGCAATCACATCGCTTCCCGCCTGAATAGTGGTGGTGCTTGCGGATGTAAGGTTGGCCATCGGCCCCGTAATTTTACGGTATTCCAAAGTGGCTGTCTGTGCCGTTCCCAACTGGTCAAAAACAGTCAATCCCCGCGAAAAGTTTGGCGATATGGCGTCTTTATCAAGAGGCAGGGCAAGCTCGCCGTTACCGGCGGCATCCCCCGTGTTATACTGAACCTGATCCGCATCAAGGTTAATCGCCAGCTCCGCTGTGTTGGTCGGGCGTGTCAAACCGCCAAGGAAGGCAACGTCCGCAGGCACCAAAGACACCAGATCCCCCTGGTTCGCAGGCAGGTTTCCGGCTGAATCAATCGGCCACGCATAAAGCACGAAGCCCGAGGCATTCCGCAACAATCCGGTAGCGTCCTCCGAGAACTGCCCCGCGCGAGTATATAAAAATTCCTGTCCCGCTTGCGTCGAGCGCTTAACAGGAAAAAATCCATTCCCGGAAACGGCCGCATCCGTGGAGGACGCTGTTTGCTGAATAGAGCCCTGCTGGTCCACACGCTGCAATCTGTTCACCGAAACCGTACCGGGAGAATATCGTGAAGAACGGCTTTCCGATGTCACCAGACTTTGGAAAGAAGCCTCCGAGCGCTTAAAGCCCGTCGTGCTGATATTGGCGATATTGTTGGAAATAATCGCAGTATTCTGGCTCTGGGCAAATAATGCCGAAACGCCGGTAAAAAGTGATCCAAATAGTCCCATAGTGTAGTCTCCTTCTTAAAAAAATTGGTTCCTAGGGTTGTGGCTGCGTTCAGCCGATTAAAGTTCTCTCATTCATTATTGTTTCAGCCTGCTGGTCAGCTGCGTCATTTCATCTATCGTACTTATCAAGCGAGAATTCAGTGAAAATGCCCGCTGATTGACAATCAGCATGCTGAATTCATTGGCCAGATCCACGTTCGAGTTCTCAAGACTGGAACTCTGGAGCGTTCCCGTTCCTCCCAGTCCTGCCTCAAACATGGTGACGATCCCCGAGTCTTCTGTCTCCGCAAAAGCCGTCCCTGAGATCCTCTCAAGGCCGTTCACATTGACGAAATGCGCCAAAGGAATTTGATATGACGGAACCCGCTCTCCATTATTAAAGAGAGCCTCCACAATCCCGTCGCGGGTAACCTCGACACCGACAAAACTGCCAAGCGGAGTCCCGTTTTGCTCTGCGATCAGAACATTATATTCACCCGCATATTGTGTGAAATCAGCGATATCGAACACCATCGCCACATCCTCCGATGCATCTGCGCTATCAAAATTGATGGTGCCCAGATCAATCAGTGCCTGACCACTCCCGTCCACAGTTGCATTCAGTGATCCATCGCCGTTAAAATTAATCAATCCCTTTGAAATCTCGGTGGTCGCCGTTCCGCTCGGGGTGGCGGGATCTATGGTGGTGATGCTGACCTCCCACCAATGGAAAGGATTGGCCGTTGTTGTATTGGCCAGCGGCGGAAAAGCACTCTGATTCGGGTTGGCAACCCCATCTACGCTCATATCGGCTTCTGGTGCATAAACGTAATCGCCATCGAAGGGGTCGGCAATGAAATTAAAACCGCCCGCCCCCAGAACGCTGGCACTGGATCCGGAAATATCCATCGTCCCCGTCAGGCTGTTCGATTGCACCAAAAGCCTGCCTGCTTCAGACAGGCTGGCCGTAAACACAGGCGCACCGACACCGTCCGTAAAATTGTTAATCACCGAAATCACCTCGTTGATATTGCTCGCCTCTCCGAGCGCAGTATTGGCGGGCGCAGCCACCATCGTCACATCCAGCATATTGACGCCGTCACTAATCTGTAAAACATCCCCGCCGTTGATCCCGGGCGTAGGTCCATTGGGATCAATAAGATCCGCTGTTCTCTGATAGGGGGTATTATTGTTACTGGAAAAATGGGCCATCGGCCCCACGATTTTGCGGAACTCAAATGTTACGCGCCGCTCTGTCCCGCCAGTATCATAAACGGCAACGCTCCGCGCAAACTGCGCAGCCTGGCTGCTGACCGGCAGAAGTTGTGCAGGATTAAGAGTATGCGGATCAATCGCACTCTCCTGTGAATCCAGATTGATCGATAACACGCCTGCGGTTGTCGGCGTGCTTTGTGTTGCAAATAAATCAACATCCACAAGCTGTAGAGAGGTTGTGTCCGGCCCGCTGGATACCGTGCCGTTCTGGTCTATCGGCCATCCATATAGCTCGAAACCGGCAGAGTTCTGCAAGGTGCCATTCTCATTAGGCTGAAATGTCCCGTTCCTTGTATAGAGGAATCGATCATCAGCAAGAGCCCCCGGTTCGCGAACCGAAAAGAATCCATTGCCGATCACCGCAATATCGGTCTTCGATCCGGTCTGCTGCACCGTGCCCTGATGATCGATCCTGTTGATCCGCGTGCTCAAAACGCTTCCATTTTCGCGCGTCGTGTATTTATTGGTCGAAAGCATATCCTGAAACGCGGTTTCCTGACGCTTGTAACCGGTTGTGGTAACATTGGCGATGTTCTCGCTGATCACGGAGGTCGAGCGTTCCTGAGCGAGCATCCCCGCCGTTCCCGTATAAAGTGATCCAAATAAGCTCATCGTTTCGTCCTTTTATCTACGCATCTTCCAAAGGCGTTTCTTCGCCTTCTACGGGTGTTTCTGTTTCTTCGTCTGTATCAGGCTCGCTGACATTCAAAATATTCCCCAGCGATACAGCCCGCTCGCCGATCAGCAGGAAAATCAAACCATTCTGGTTTTCAATCCCCTTGACCTTGCCGGTCACAACCGATGTTGTCCCGATCGCCTCGTCATTTATGTCCAGCGCATCAACGCGGAATTGATAGGTTCCGGCCTCAACAGGATTGCCGAAATTATCTTTTCCGTCCCAGACAAACTCGTTATTACCGACATTTCTGGAGCCATCAGTTTCAAACACGGTGTCGCCGGATTCATTGACAATACGGATTGTTGATTCCACAGCCGTACCGTCGAGCGCATAATTGATGGTCTGCGCCTGCGATCCGTCAAAATAGAACTCGGAAGATACATAGCTGGCATCCAGCCCCACATACCCCAAAGCGCTGCCCATCGTATTGCCGAGCTGAAGCGCGACAAGGCTGTCCAGTTTTTGATTGGTGTTGATCTGCTGTTCAACGCCGGAAAACGCAACCAGCTGATTGGTAAACTCTGTGGTATCCATCGGCGACAAAGGGTCCTGATTTTGCAGCTGAATGGTCAGCAGTTGCAGAAACTGGCTAAAGTCATCGGCCAGCCCAACGGATGCATTCGCCGTATTGGATTGCTGCTGCAGGGCGGTGTTAATCGTGACATCTGATACCATGGTCTTGTCTTCCTGTTATGCCCAAATGTCATAGCGTGTGTGACCTGTATTCGGGTCGACATGCCATGTCATCGTGCTTTCAATAATGTCTGTTTCATCTTCGCCGCCGGCGCCAGTGCCACCTTTGTCATGTCCGCCGCCGCGGCTGTTGTCGCGGTCAAAATCAAAACCTTGCTCGGCCAGCTCCAGACTGATACCGCCCTCGGTGTCCAGCCCCATATTCTGCAATGTCCGCTCCAGCATCTGCGCGTCGCGTTGAAGCATCATGTAAGTTTCGGGTTTTTCAACTACGATACCGGTCTTAAGGCTCTTATCCTTGCCGAAACTCATCTGCACTTCCACGCGGCCCAGCTCGGGCGGGTCAAGCTGCAGCCTGAATTCTGTGGTCTGCCCGTTGCCCATATTGCGCTGGATTTGCGCTGCCAAGGTCTGCATCACAGGGTTCATCGCCCCCGCATGCGGAGCCTGAGAGGCAAGATTCGTCAGCACATTCATTTGCAGGCTGTTGGTCGCAATCGGCGCGAAACTCTCCGGTAACCCTTGTGCCGGATCAAAGCTTAAAAGCTGTGAACCCTCAAAAGTCGCAGGCAGGGTTTGGAATTGTAAACTCGTCGGGTTGGCCCCTGCTTGCGGCGCAGCCTTGGAGGAGGGGGCATTGCTGTTCGCCGGAATTATGGCCTTGTCATCACCCTGCGGTTTGCCAAACGCTTTATCCAGAAGGTCTTTGAAATCCGCATCCGCATCCGCATCGATGTTTTCAATCGCATCCGCTTCACCCGCACCGACATCAAGCGCATTCAATTTCGTAGCAATCTGTTGCATTGCCTTGCCCTCAGCAGGCATCGCGGCGGTATTCACCTGTGCGCTCTGGACAATTTGCAGCGGCGTCACCAGGACGGGGGCTTGCGGTGCCTTGTTGATAATAATCGGCATCAAACCAGCAAACCCGGACAAAATAGAATTCAGTTCCTCAGGGCTGACATCCTTAAGATGAACATATTCGGCAATCTCGCCTTGCGCTTGCTCAAGCGTCGCCAGTTGCTCTGGTGTCAAATTCAAATTGATCAGCGCAGGGTCGTTCGCAGCCTTTAATTCTTCAATTTTCAAAAGGGTTTGCTCAAGCTTGCTCATATCTTGATTCATCTCGCTTTTCTCTTTGAGCCACAGCAGATTGAGCAAGCGCGGTTTGCCGTCTTGGGCATCTTCCGCCGCCAGAACTTCACCCGTTAACGGCTTGAGAATCTTATCAAAAGCTTCTTTGTTAAGAGCGATTGTATGCTGCAGGGCCTCCATCGGCTCCAGCCCGGCATCCTCGACCAGGGCCATGACCTGCTCTTCAATCTCCGGGTTCTCCGCAAGGATGCGCGCAATGTCTAAACCTGCCTCCTCATCCAGACTCGGATTATCGTAAGACAAAAGGGCGGTCAAACCATCCTGAATGTCTTTATCCTCAGTCTTCTCTTCTGCAGGTTTATGAACCTCAAGCGTCTGAATCTCCTGCTTCAGCAATCCCAGAATCATATCCATGAAGTTGAGATCCGCTCCACCGGCAAGGCCAGCCCCCGCGCTCGCCGCTGTCGGTTTTCCCGCGCCGGCAACGCTTGTCTGGTTTTGTGATGTGAAGAAAATATCGAGGCTCATATAGTTTTTCCTAAGCGGTTTCGCTCAAGCTCCCTGAAATGCTTTTTCTCTGGCCGCCATCATCAAGGCGTCCGATCTGGTTATAGCTCACGCCGCGCTCCTGCTTGACGGCCTCTTTCACGGCGCTACGGATCGTTCCGTTCAGACGCTCCATCGTGCGCTGCATGCGCTCCAGCGCGATCATGTTGCTGCGGGAAAGCTCTGAAAAATCCTTCTGCATTTTCTCAAGCTTTTTCTTAAGCTCGATATTCACATCCTTCATCTCATCCTTCCGCGCGAGCAATTCCTCAACGCCGGTTTGATAAGCCTTGGCGCGGCGGAACTTCTCGTCCTGCACAGCCAGAAAGCCTTTGGTATCGGCATTCAAAAGAGCCTCGGTTTCCTGCTCGTAAACAACGCGAAGGGAATCGATTGTGTCCATCATGTCCTGCATCGCCCGGTTGGGATCGCGGCTTAACAGCGGCTCGCCTGCTTTGCGTGTGTGTGGCGTCTGGTTCATGCGTCCTCTCCTGCGCTCTTCTCTGGATAGGTGATATGTACGTTGCGACCGATTTCCTGCGCCGCCAGCAAAGTATGCTGCGTGCGGGTTTTGGAGCGGGTATACATCTCGCCGACAATCGCATTGTTCTCGCGGCTTTTTTTGCCCAGCGTTACTTGCAGTTTATCAAGCCGGTCCAGCATGGTTTTATCCGTGCCGCGGAAGTCATTCAGTCTTCCTCTGAATTCTTCAGAAAGCTTCACATAGCGTTCGGATATATAGGCTTTTTCATCTTGTAAAATCGCAAAGCTCAGCATGTCATCCTGCGCCAGAGCCTGCGCTTCACGCTCGGCTATATCGACCAGCTTCTGCGTAACCTTGATCAGTTCCAAAATCGCCTGACGCGGATCTTGCGGCAAAATCGTAATTGGTGTCGCTACACTGTCTATGATTTCAAATCTGTCCATTATTCAATCGTCCCTATGTTGTTGATTGTCCCTAAAGCCTTGCTATCCGCCCGCTCCTGCATGCGGATCATTTCTTCCTTGACGCTGTCGGCAATGCCGATACTTCCCGTTTGCGCCAGAATTTTTCCGAATTCCTGAATCATCATGCCGCGGAAAACTTCCTCGCCCTTGCCGCCGCCAAACATCCCGTCCGTGGAAATCCCCTCGAACATAGGCTTCATCATCTCGGCCACAAACACCGCCTCGAATTCTTTCGCGGCGTCTTCAATCTTCGCCAGATCCTTATAGCTTTTCGCGCCCTTGGCGACCGCGCTCACATCGCCTTGCGAGGCTTGCATGAGGGCCAGATTGGTATCAGGTGTCAGATTGTTCGCCATCACATCACCTCGATATCGGCTTGAAGGGCACCCGCCGCTTTCACGGCCTGAATGATCGTAATAATATCGCGCGGCTTCATGCCTAAACGGTTCAGGCCTGTGACGAGATCCTGCAAGGTCACGCCGCTCTCAAGCAGTGCCAGCTTCACGTCCTCACCCTGGTTAATGTCCAGCTCTGTCCGGGGAACCACAACCGTTTCGCCGGCTTCGGCAAACGGGTTGGCCTGCGACACCTGCGGTGTTTCCGTCACTTTCACGGTCAGATTGCTCTGCGCAATCGCCACATTCGAAATCCGCACATCCGCGCCCATCACAATCACGCCGCTGCGCTCGGAAATCACAACCTTCGCAGGCTGATCAGGCTGGATCGGCAGCTGCTCGATATCGGTAATCAAATCCACAATCGTGCCGTCATAATTTGTCGGGCGGCGCAATACGACACTGGCAGAGTTTTCCGCCTTGGCTAAAGCCGCCGAAGTAAAGCCGTTAATTGCCTGCGCTATGCGGCGCGAAGTCGTAAAGTCCGGATTCTTGAGCGCGAGGCGCACTTGCTGCAAATCTTCAAGCTGGAAATTAATCTCCCGCTCGACAATCGCGCCATTCGCAATCCGTCCGGATGTCGGTATGTTCTGAGTGACTGTGCCTGCATCGCCCGTGACGCTAAATCCGGAAATGCTGATCTCGCCCTGCGCCACGGCATAAACCTCGCCATCCGCCGCCAGCATCGGCGTCACCAAAAGCGTACCGCCCTGCAAGGAAGACGCATCGCCAAATGCGGAAATGCTGACATCAATCTTTGATCCTTGATTGGTAAAGGGCGGCAAATTCGCCGTCACCATAACGGCGGCCACGTTTTTGGAATTCAAATTCTGCCCGCGCACCGAAACGCCAAGACGCTCCAGCATCGCTGTCAAACTCTGTGAAGTGAACGGGGAGTTGTTAAGACCATCCCCAGTGCCGTTCAATCCGACAACCAGACCATAACCAACAAGCTGGTTTTCGCGCACGCCCTCTATATCGACGATGTCCTTGATCCGTGAAGTTTTCGCCTGCGCATCAAACACGCCGGCAAAGAAAGAAAGGCTGGCCATCGCGATCACCATCGCGAAGCGTAAACCTGTTTTCAGATTTTTATTCTTGTTATAAGCGATAGCGTTCTGGCGCATCTCTCATGTCCTTGCTTTTCTTTTTTGTTTTGGAGAAAATACTTCTCGCGTTTAGATATATGCGAATGCCGTGCCAGTTTTTGTCTTGGCTATAAGTGTCTTCTGATAAGGGATTTCAGGGTTTCTGGTGGGTAAACCCATAGGAAAAAAATGCAAAACCCAAAAATTTTAATCAAATCGGCGGGCAATTCTTTCCGCATAGGCCAAAAAACGATGTATACTGAAAGAGTAACAAAAGAGATGTACCCATGAAGATTTCAGGACCTGGCCAGACCCAAGGCCCCTCGAAAACCAAAAAAAGTGATAAAGCGCAAGGCAGCTCAGGCAGCTTTGGCTCTATGGTTGCCAAAGGCCCAAGCTCCGCCGTCAGTGCGCAAAACACCCAGAATATCGCTCATGTCGATGCGCTGCTGGCTGTTCAGGGCGCAGAAGACCCCACCGCAGGCGCATCAAAAAAACGCATGCGTCAACGCTCTATGAAGCTTCTCGATGGCCTCGAATCCATCCGCATGAAAATGCTCCAAGGGCAGCTCACTGTGGGCGATATGATCGATATCGCCGATGTCGTCGCCTCGCATCGCGAAAAAATTATTGACCCCCGCTTGACGGGGATTATGGACGAGATTGACCTGCGCGCGCAGGTTGAACTCGCCAAACTCCGCATGGCACTGGACGCACAGCAAGGCCTCCAAACCCGATACGAAGACTAATTCAATCCTGAACCCAGCTATCCTCGCAAATCACAGACCGCTATGATGCTTTTGCTTGTTTTTATCCAAAACTCGCCGTATATTCCCTCACCTTAGAACTCAGTGCGTTTTTATAAAGGATAAATTTATGGCAGGTCCAAGCAGCGTAATCGTTCCCCAAGACTATGATCCTGAAAAGGATAAAGGCGCGTATATGAACCCCGTGATGCTGGAATATTTCCGTCAGGAACTGATCAAATGGCGCAGCGAGCTCTTGCGCGAATCCCAGGACACGATTGCCAAAACCCTTCAGGGCACAGAGCTGCAAAAGCCTGATCTCACCGACCGCGCTTCCGAAGAAACCGATCATGCGCTGGAACTGCGCACCCGCGACCGCGAGCGCAAGCTGGTGAAAAAAATCAACTCCGCGCTGGAGCGGATTGATGATGGTGAATATGGGTATTGCGAAGAAACCGGTGAAGAAATCGGCATCGCCCGTCTTAAGGCACGCCCCATCGCCACCATGACGATCGAGGCGCAAGAACGCCACGAACGCATGGAAAAAACCCAGCGCGACGATTAATTTGGCTCTTGAATAGGTTTAGCTTCTTCTTCTTGTATGTAGCTTGGCCGAACAAGTCTATATTTTCCGCCACCTACGAGTTCAAGCATAGGTGTTTTTGCGCAAGTCTCTTTATCTAGGTTTTGCTCAGCGCACAGCATCTCTCTATCTGAACCATCATTCCTCGGATATGGAGCAAAAGAGGGGGGCGGGGCAAATTCTCTAGCCTCCCTTAACTCTCTTATTTGTGGTTGCTCGGGTTCCCCGCACGCAGACAAAGTTGCAGTAAAAACGGTGGCTAAGAATATTGAGGCTCTGCGTGACATTTAATAATTACTCCTAAAATTCAGACTAAAATTAATATGAAAAATTAAAAGTGTCAATAAAAAAACGACCCTCCCGAATTCAATCGGGCAGGGTCGGAGCTTGAGTTGGGTGGGTAAGGTAAAATCTAAAACTACACGGTCTTTTCTGTATTCTCGAATTTCTTGTCTTCCCCGTCCTTTTTGTCCTCCCCGACCTTTTTGTCTTCCCTGCGAAAGCAGGGATCTTCTCAGGCCATATCCTTAAAACGGAAACACAATGTCATAAAGCTGCTGCCCGTATCTGGGCTGTTGAACATCTGTGATCTGTCCTTCACCGCCATAAATAATCCGCGCTTCGGCGATCTGCTCATACGACACAGAATTTGAAACCGAAATATCCTCGGGGCGGATAACGCCGTCGACCTGCAAAATCCGTTTCTCGAAATTCACCAGAACCTCCTGACGGCCATTAATCACCATATTGCCATTCGGCAAAATCTGCGTCACCAGCGCGGCCAACTGCACATTGATCTTTTCCTCGCGGTCAACCGTGCCCGAACCAACGCTGTTCGATGTGGAGTCCAGACCAACCAAATTGGTATTATCAATCGCCTCCGGCAGAACTTGACCCAAAGCTTGCTCATACCCCAGCAGGGCATCCAGTCCGGCGCTTTCGCCATTGCTGCGGGTGCGGGTGCTTTCATTGTCCAGCTCCGCTTTGTCGCTAATATCAATCATCACCGTGATGATGTCACCAACATTCGCCGCCCGCTGATCCTTAAAGAACGTCGTGCGATCTGCTGCCCACAAAGAGTTTTTCTGCGGCGTTACATTTTGCGGGTTTGGCATAGGCAGGCTGACGGGCTGATAGCCGCGCTGCGCTGTCGGGTTTTCAATCCTGCTCATCTCCGGGGCTTGGCCAATATTGGCAATCCGGTCCGCAGTGCTGCACGCCGTTAACGCGGAGCAGGTTATCAAAACCAATCCTAATTTTATCACGCTGTTATCCATTTTTTTACGCTCCCTTATCTCATTCTAAGGCTTAAAAACTTGTCACACTGACTTGATTAACGCCCGTAACTCGCGCCTGCACAGGCTGGCTGCTGGAGGTATTGACCACGCGGATAATATCCCCCTTGGCGCCGAATTCCAGTGCCTTGCCCTCGGCGGTCAGGCTAAGCCCGCCTGCTTCAAAAAGCATGGTCACAATTTCCCCGCGGCCAACAATGCGCGGCGCTTCAATCTCGTTGGATTTAATAGTTTTACCGCCAAACAATACCCGGCGCGGGGCCATACCGACCAAATCATCCGCGCTCAAAACCATATCATCCTGAATCATCTTCGCGGGAATTTCGCTCATATCAATATCGCTGAGGCTGATAATTTCACCCGCTTGCATGTTGTTACGAAGCACAGGCACAGACGCCAAACGCTCAATCGATCCGCTCACACGCATCTGGCTCAGCGGCTTTTCTTTATTCGGCGCAACGACGGTCGCTTCAAATTTATCCTGATCAGGGCGGTAACTCACATTGATAATTTCAACGCTCGCATCCGCATCATGCGGCAAAATCATCTCGCTCATCTCATTTGGGATTAACAAATCATAAGACCCGCTCACCCCTTCCGCAGAAAGCGCATTCTTCACCGCGTCCTTAATCATGTTTTCATCAATCACAGTCGCCGCGCGGGTCAACACAATCTGCTCCTCCGCCGAAGACGGACGCCAGTCGAGATCCAGCGCAATCGCAATTCGCATCAATGTCCGCGCATTGAGAACCATGTCTTGGCCGGGGCGGGGAGCCGCGCCCAAAATGCGGTCTTCTTTATGATCCAGCCCGTCAAACACATCACCAAGCTTAATCGTGGTGTCGGTAATCACGCTGGTCGGCTTCAAACTCACCGCAGAAGCATGTTGGGGAACAGCTATGAACACCATCGCAAGGGCGATCAAGGCCAAAAGCCCAATCACGCTTTCTCTTAATTTAAGAGGTCTGTCGATTGTCTGTTTCGTCTTCATAGTCTTACTCCCGTTTGCTACCCGTTATGTCTTACCGAAGCTGCGTGGCCGTCTGCAGCATCTCATCCGATGTCGTAATGATGTTCGAATTCATCTCATACGCGCGCTGCGCCGCGATCAGCTCGGTAATCTCTTCCACCACGTTGACATTCGATTGCTCCAAGGCGCCCTGACGGATCGCGCCGAACTCATCTTCAGCAGGATTGCCCGTAATCGCCGCGCCCGAAGCATCGGTCTCGAGGAAAAAGTTGTCACCAATCGCATCCAGCCCCGTAGGGTTGATGAAATTCGCAAGCTGCAACTGCCCTAAATTCGCAGCCGCTGTCTGGCCGGGTTGCGTCACCAAAACTTCACCCGAGGCATTAATGTCCACGCTGGTCGCATCCGCAGGAATCGTAATCCCCGGATCAACCGCATAGCCTTGTACGGTTACAAGCTCGCCATTTTCATTCACCTGAAAAGTCCCGTCCCTTGTATAGGCCGTATCGCCGCTCGGCAGGGTAATCTGGAAGAACCCCTCCCCTGTAATCGCCAGATCAAGCGGGTTCTCAGTAACCCTGAGCGCACCCTGACCATGCATACGGTAAACCGCGCCGGCGCGAACCCCTAAACCTAGCTGCAAACCTGAAGGCACAGTCGTGCCCGCATCCGAACTGGTCGAACCGGGGCGATCGATATTCTGATAAATCAAATCCTGAAACGCGGCGCGCTGACGCTTATATCCCGTCGTCGTCATGTTCGCGATGTTGTTCGATATCACATCCACATTGAGCTGTTGAGCCAGCATCCCTGTCGCGCCTATATCTAATGATCTCATGAGTCTTCTCCTTTATGAATTCAAATGGTTAGCCGCCGCCCGTGAGCTTCTGTATCGCTCCGCGCAGGCGGTCATGTTCACTTTTGATAACGTTCTGAACGGACTGAAACTCCCGCAGGGTTTCAATCATCCGTGTCATCTCGATCACGGGCTTGATGTTTGAACCCTCAAGCTGCCCTTGCTTCATCCGTGTATTTTCGGGGGGCAGGGGGGCTTGATCGGTCGTATATAGACCATGCCCGAAAGGCTTAATGTCTTGTAAGTCGGCAAATTCTGCAATCTGGATCTGCCCGATTGTGCCGTCCTGGTTGGAAACAAATCCGCGCTCGTCAATTTTCACTTCCGTAGAGCCTGCGGGAATAACAATATTTGCGCCGCCCGGATCGGCGACAGGATAACCCGCCGATGTCGTCAGAATGCCTTCGGCGGAGCGTTGAAAATCTCCGGCGCGGGTATACATCACCTGACCGTTAGGACCTTGAACGCCCATAAATCCGGGGCCATGAAGCGATACATCCAACGGATTCCCCGTCACGCTGACAGGGCCGGGATCGGTGATTTCGTACTGCCCGCGATCCTCAACAAATGACAGCGCATCGTCATATCCGCGCGGCTTTGAAACATATTCATCAAACAGGGTATTCTGCCCGCGATATCCCGTCGTGTTCATATTCGCGATATTATTCGAGATTATGCTCATATCGGTGCGCAGCACCATTTGTTTCGAAAGTCCGAGATAAATACTATTTTCCATCGCTGGAAACTCCTTACCCGTTGTTTAAATCTTAAAACGCGGTTTAAACGCGTCATTGTCCGATATGTCCTTTGCATGCGCCGTGCCAAGTTCAATATTTGTTTTGTTTCAAGGCGTTGAAGCCACGCGGCAAAGGCACAAAACTGAATCTCAGTCACGCTTTGCGGGGACTCTTTCGGCCTCAAGGGCAGTTTTTACCGTGTGCATAGCTTGGCCCATATCCACAACAGGCATTAGACGAAGCCCAAGTTTTGCTCTATATTATTCTTGTCATTCAATCCGTTAAGGAAAATCACCATGTCCGATGAAGAAGAAGCCCAAGAAAACGAAAACACCGAAGGTCATGACGGCGCGGAAGAAGGCGGCGGCAGTAAGAAAAAGCTGTTTATCATTATCGGCGGCGTTCTCCTGCTGTTGATTGGCGGCGGCGCGGGTGCGTATTTCATGGGGCTGCTCGATCCGCTTCTCGGGATTGAAAAACCTGCCGAGGATGCAAAAAAGGACGGCGAACATGGCGACGCGCATGGCGAAGGACACGGTGAAGATGGCGGTGAGCACGGTGATGAATACGAGGACGGCGAACATGAAGAAGGCGGAGACGATCATGGCGCGGCCGCAGATGATGGACATGGCGCCGTAGACAGTCACGGCAAACCCATAGAGGGCGGAAAATTTGTTGTTATTCCAACCATGATTATTAATCTGAACACCGATGATGGCACGCCGCGCTACTTACGCCTGAGCGTCCAGCTTGAACTGAAATCGCCCGCCGACCATGCCAAAGTCACTGAGGCCGTGCCCAAGGTTATCGACCAGTTTCAGACCTATCTTCGGGAACTCCGCGTCCGTGACCTGCGCGGCTCTGCGGGGATTTATCGCCTCCAGATGGAACTCCTCTGGCGGGTAAATCAGGCCGCCGCGCCAGCGAAAATCAAAGACGTACTGTTTCAGGAAATTTTGATTCAATAATGGTATACTGTCTGTAGGCATAAAAATTGCATTCCTGAAGGTTCAGGGAATAATGGTTTAAAAACGAATGTAATAGTGAACAAGACATGAGTGATACCACCGAAGAACTCGAAAAAATGAGCGACGAAGAAAAGGCTGTGATGGAGCAATGGGAATCCATGTCCGACGAGCAGCCAGATGTTGCAGACGATGACGATGCCGCTTTTGAAAATATGCACGAGGACGAGGGCGGCACCCGCATCCTCAATCAGGATGAAATTGATTCGCTCCTCGGTTTCGATGATGACAATGATATGGGCGAAACCTCGGGGGTCATGGCGCTGATCAACTCGGCCATGGTCAACTATGAACGCCTGCCGATGCTCGACATCGTGTTCGACCGCCTTGTTCGCCTGATGTCCACGTCCTTGCGCAATCTCACCTCCGATAACGTCGAGGTTTCTCTCGATCAGGTCTCCACTGTGCGCTTCGGCGATTATATGAACTCGATTCCTTTGCCGGCGATGCTCTCGGTTTTCAAGGCGGAAGAATGGGACGATAACGGCCTGTTCGTAACCGACAGTGCCCTGATCTATTCTATCGTTGATGTTCTTCTGGGCGGCAGAAAAGGTACGCCTGCCATTCGCGTCGAGGGACGCCCCTACACCACAATCGAAACCAAACTGGTGGAAAAAATGGTCGCCGTGGCGCTGGGGGATTTGTCCTCGGCCTTTGATCCGCTTTCCCCCGTAAGTTTTAACCTCGATCGCATGGAAACTAACCCGCGCTTCGCCACCATATCTCAAAGCGGCAATGCCTGTGTGCTTGCGCGCCTGCGCGTCGATATGGGGGATCGCGGCGGGCGTGCGGAAGTCCTGATTCCATACGCGACACTGGAGCCGATCCGCGAGCTTCTCCTGCAAATGTTTATGGGCGAAAAATTCGGCCGCGACTCAATCTGGGAAAACCACCTGACACACGAACTCTATAAAACTGATATCCAGCTTCAGGCCATCCTGGGCGAAAAAATTATCCCCCTTGGCCAAATGCTGAACTGGAAAATCGGCACCACTGTAATGTTCAGCACCCGCAAGGAACAGGAGCTTGAGCTGCGCTGCGGCCATTTCCCGATGTTCCGCGGACCTGTCGGCCAAAAACAGGATAATATCGCCGTCCAAATCGAGGAATATCTGGAACCCGAAGAAAACGACGACCAATAATTGAACTGCGTTTGCGTAACTAAAAGGAGTGATCATGAGTGCTGCGATTTTAAATGTTGTAATGGATTTTGTGGTCTTGGCCGCATTGGCCGGAACTATACTTTACGCGATGCGCCTGACCCGAAGCCTGGAAAACTTTCGCAACAACCGCAATGAACTCAAGGAATTAATCGTGCAGTTAAGCCAGAATATAGACAAGGCGCAAAACGCCATCTCCGGTCTAAAGAACGCCAGTAACGCCGCGGCTGATAATCTGGACGGTGTGCTGCACGACTCCCGCAAAATGGCCGAAGAATTGAAAATGATCAACGAAGCCAGCAACGCCATGGCCGGACGTCTCGAAAAACTCGCTTCCAATTCGCGCCGCGCCGCGCCGGCGCCACACCGCGAAGACAACGATTATGATAACGACGACGAAATGATAGACGAAGAACCCGAAGACAGCATGAGAGCCCCGTCCTTCTTTATTCAGGATCGCGATACGGATGACGACGACACAGCCCCTGGAAAATCATTCTCCAGCCAGGCGGAAAAAGATCTCTATAACGCCTTGCAGAAGAACAAAAAAGCCTCCGGAGGGCGCAAATAAGTATGAATATGCAGCAGATTAAAGTGATACCCATTTTGGTCATCGTTGCGATGATGGCTTTTTCCGTCCGCCTTGTGGAGTTTGGAATCGGCGTCAAACAAATTTCCGGCGCGGCTTTCGCGGCCTCTGAAGCAAAAAAAGACGATCACGGTGACACTGCCGAAGGCGAAGAGGCCGTTCCCGAAAAAGACCCCCGCAAAACCGAAATATTTACAGATGGCCTTGGTAAAGATGACCTCATCGTTGCCGATGATACTCCGCCGATACCGCCAGAGTCTGAAATGAAAGAGGGTGAAGAGGTTAAAGGCGAAATGACAGGCGAAGCAAAAGAAGAGACAGAGAAAAAAGACCCCGATAAACCGGCGATCGAATGGCGCGACGCCAGCGACGAAGAATTCGAATATTCATCCGTGCGTCAGGAAATGTTCGACGATATGACCAAACGCCGCTTGGAAATGGACGAAAAAGAAAAAGCGCTCACCACCCGTGAAGCCCTTCTCAAGGCCGCGGAACAGGAGCTCGATCGCAAGTACCAGGAAATGAAAAAACTCCGCGATGAAATCGAAGGCCTCCTCGGCAAACAATCCGAAGAAGAAATGAACCGCATCGCCAGCCTCGTGAAAGTCTATGAGGGCATGAAACCCAAAGACGCAGCCCGCATTTTTGATACCCTCGATCTCGATGTTCTGGTGTCCGTCATGTCACGGATGAGCGAGCGAAAAATGTCTCCGATTTTGGCGAATATGAACCCGGAGCGCGCCCGCACCGTAACCATAATGCTTGCCGAAGAAAAGACTTTGCCACCTCTTCCGGGCAATTAACGGCTTTCTGTCGATAGAGTCTTCCGCATTCGCGTGTATTCCGCTACTGTATGAATATTATTTTTCTGCGTTTTACCCTAAACTTGATTTGCTTACGAAGCGTTAACGCTTTCATGTTTAAAATAAGAACTTCGCGCCCTCTCCCAAGGGCAACCCGGATCAAAACAGGCAGCAAAAGGAGAAACCAAAGTGGCCGTTGATAAGAATATGAGTATCCTGATCGTCGATGATTACAATACGATGCTCCGGATTATTAAGAACCTTTTGAAACAACTGGGCTTCAACAATATTGACGAAGCGACAGACGGCGGTATGGCTTTTGACATGGTTAAACAGAAAAAATACGGTTTAATAATTTCTGACTGGAATATGGAGCCTGTAACGGGCATCGAGTTTCTTCGCAATATTCGCGGCGCGGAAGGGGCCTCTTACCAGAGAACCCCCTTTATAATGGTAACCGCAGAGTCAAAAACCGAAAACGTGATTGAGGCTAAAAAATCGGGCGTAAACAACTACATCGTCAAGCCCTTTAACGCCGAAACCCTGAAGACAAAAATGACCGCTGTTCTGGGTGAGTTTTAAATAAGATTAAGGAAAAAAAACAATGGGCAATCCTTCTCCTGAATATGGTCGTGACAAGGTCATAAAGCTGATAAACTCTGTTCTTTCAAAGGTTGAGCACGCCGAGGACGAAAGCCGTCAAAGCATTGCCAGAGAAATAAAAGAACTGCAAAAAATTATCGAAGAAGCCCGCGCCGAACTTGGCGCAATGCGTCCTGCCGATATCAATGAGACCCATATCCCCACCGCAACGGATGAACTTGACGCCGTCGTGGCCTCTACGGCCGAGGCAACGAATTCGATTATGGATGCCTGCGACATCATCATGGAAAATGCCATGGCCGTAGGCGGCGCCCATGGTGATGCCATCAACAACGAAGTGACAAAAGTCTACGAAGCCTGTTCATTTCAGGACATAACGGGGCAACGCATCACAAAGGTAGTGACCACCCTTAAAACGATTGAGGAAAAGGTCCACATGCTTGTCGGCATACTCTCGGAAAAAGGTACCGGAGAGGGAGGGGCAGGCCCCGTCAGAGAAGAAAAAACCGGTGACGCGGCTCTTCTCAACGGCCCACAGTTGCCGTCCAACGCAATCTCTCAGGAAGACATCGATAAACTTCTCGAAGATTTCTAAAAGACTTCGTTTTGCTTCGGTCCTCAAAAACTTTTTTCCATCCGCGCCCAACCCTGTTACTATAAAAGGGTAAGGATCTAAGCCTATGGCCAATCAATTTCTCGGTCTGTCGATGTTTATTATGCTGCTGTCGTTCTTTATCGTCCTCAACAGCCTGTCTAACTTTGAAATAAAGAAATCCAGCCCGATTTTGAACTCTCTGTCTCTCGCCTTTTCGACCGAAGATCGCGAAGATCGCGACGCCCCGTCTAAAGCCGCGCAAACTACAGAAGCCCTGCGTAAAGGCACGACGATGGATAAACTCCAAGGCCTGTTCGAAACTGAAATCACCGGTATAGAAGCGACGCAAAACCGCCTTGGCACCGTGATGCATATTCGCATGAGCTTTGAGGAGTTCGAAAAACAAACCACCACCGGCCTTGTAAAGTCAAATACGGGCGAACCCCGCCAGAGCATCTTTGTCCCAACACTGATTTCGCTGCTCGATGCAAAAGAAAACGGCACAATGACAAAAATGAAAATGATGGTGAATTTGCGGAGTGCTCCGGCTCTGGCACTGGCCAATAACGATAGCCAGCTCCCCGATATTTCCCGCCGCATCTCCCGCATAGCAGGGGTCCTCGAACAGGCCGGCCTCGAAAAAAAGCTCCTCGAAACGGGGCTAAAAGGCGGCGATGACGGTATGGTCGATCTATTCTTCCTCCGTTATGAACCCTTCAATCCGTTGCTGAATAAAATCAGAGAGGGCACGTAAATGTCGGACAGCACACAGACCGAATCAGACGATTCGCCCGAAGTTATTTATGAACGGATCATGGAGCGCAAACCCATGACCCCCGAAGACCCTCCCGCCAGCTATCTCTGGCTTATCACCTTTACCGACGTTATGGCACTGATGCTCACCTTCTTCGTGCTGCTCTATTCCATGAGCGTCCCCGTCGAAGAAGACTGGGATGAAATGACAAACGCCATCAGTCGCCAATTCCAGAGAGAATTCAGCCCGCAATGGTACAGTGCCACACAAGATACGATCAGCATCGAAAAACTCGACTTCACCGAAGCCCTCAATCTCGGTTATCTCCGCTCCGTCATCGCCGATATTATCAGTGAAGATCAAACCCTCAAGAACGTAAAACTGATTCCACAAACCGATCATCTGATTGTATCCCTGCCGCAAGATCTATTGTTTGAAAGCGGGCGGGCCGAAGTTTCACCGCAAGGAAAACAGGCTCTCTTCAAGCTCGGCGGCGTCATGGCACGCATTAAAAACCGTATCGAAATCTCCGGCCATGCCGACCCGCGCCCGCCAACCGGCGAAACCTTCCTCAATAACTGGGAACTCTCGCTCGCCCGCGCCACCCAGGTTGCCTTCATCCTCCGTAATGCAGGGTATAAACGTGAAATCGATGTCCACGGGCTGTCCAGTGCCCGTTATGATGAACTCGAAGGCGAAATGACCGAAGACGAACGCCTCGCCTTCGCTCGCCGCGTGGACATCATCATCATGAAAGACGATGGTGCCCTTCGTACGCTTATGGGCATCGAATAACCCCGCAGCTTCACAAAATATGCCCTCGGGATAAGCCCGAACGCCCGCTGTCCTTGCTTGTCCTTTGCCCCTATATGTGGCAGTTTATTCCGATGCGGGTCTTTGTTTTTAAAGCATTTTTTATAACTCTTGTGGCCGCCGCGCCGCTTATGGCTGCAAGGAGCTTTGCTGCTGAAGTCGCTGTGCGGACAGGGCAGCACGCCGAATATTCCCGCCTTGTTTTTGACTGGAAAACCCCCGTCACCTATACATTGGAAAAACAGGCGGGGGGTCTGAAACTCACATTCTCCTCAGCCGCCACCCTAAACGCCGCAGATGCGAAAACCCCAGTCCCCAATATCGCGGGGCTGGATGTTCTGTCCGAAACCCCGCTCTCGCTTTTGATTAAGGCGGCAGAAGGGGCCGCTTCTCGTGATCTCAAAGTCGGCAATAAAGTGATCATCGATATTTATAACCCGTCGGGCGGCGCGCAAAAATTTGAAACCTTCGCCTTAAAAACCCCCGAAACAAAAACCGAAACCAAACCTGAAGTCGCGGCAAATGAGGCACCTTCGCAAATCGCTCTCGCCCCGAAACAGCCCCCTCAGGCGGAGCTGCAAGCCGAAATCATCCAGCTTAAACCGGGAGAAAAAGCCACCACAATCGCCATCTCCTCGACCCAGTCCTTCGGCATGAGTGCCTTCGAAAACGCAGGCCGTCTCTGGATTGTCAATGACAAAACCGACATTCTCCTTAGCCCCCAAGTGACAGGCCCGAATGCCGACACCCTTAAAACTTTCAAGGAAACCTTCGCCGATAATGCCAAAATCTACCACGCGCCGCTGCCTAAAGGCGCGGTCATAAAAGGGCAGGGTGGTGGCGTTCTCTGGCGTATCATGCTCTCTGCCGACCAAAAAACCAAAGATCCGATTGAACCGATCCGCAATGCCGTCCAGCCCGACCAACCGCGCAGTGGTAAACTGATGTGGCCGCTGGAATCCGCACGTGAAGTTGTAAAATCGGTTGATCCTTACACAGGAGAAACCGTCTACGCCGTCACAGTTGAAGACTCTGGTGAGTTCGCGGGCCCCGCGCGCAGCTTCGTCGATTTCGATGTCCTGCCCTCCGCTATTGGTCTGGCCATCGTCCCCAAAACCGATAACCTTGAAATTAAAATTGTTCGCGGCGGCGTGGAAATCGGCGCACCCTCAGGTCTTGCACTGCTATCGCAAGACAAAGCCGATGCCGCAGCCCGTGAAAAAGAACGCCTGCAAAAACCCGTGGACGCTTCGCTCGCCGAAACCTCCGATCGCCGCATCTATGACTTCGGCAAATGGCAACTCGGCGGCCCCAAAGCCATACAGGAAAACCGCAACGAAGTGCTCAGCGGCCTCAAAGACGCAAGCGACGGGGCAAAAATCGAAAACCTCCTGACCCTCGCCAAAGCCTATCTCGCCAATGGCATGGGCCCTGAAGCCCTCGGCGTCATTCAATTCGCGCAAATGGAGCTGCCGAGCCTCGTCGACTCTCCAGAATTCCTGTCCTTGCGCGGCGCGGCGGATGCCCTCAGCGGCCATAACGAAGATGCTTTCCGGGATTTATCCCACCCCAAACTCAAGGACATATCTGAAATTCAAATATGGCGCGCTTATGTTCTGGCGGCACTGGGAGACTGGGAACAGGCCGCAAAGACTAAACCGCAAAGCCTCGCGGCTCTATACGATTACCCGCAGCGTCTGCGCGATCCTCTCGCGCTCGTTTTGGCCGAAATCGCGCTCAGAAACGCCGAAGTGCCGCTCGGCAAAACCCTTCTTGATCTGGTTGAAAAAGACAATAAATCCCTTCCTGCGCCGCAAAAAGCCGCCTTGCGCTACCTGAAAGGTGAAGCCTTCCGTCAAAAAGGAAATTTCGAAGAAACCAAAAAATACTGGGAGCCGCTCTCCAAAGGCAAGGACGACCTCTACCGCGTCAAGGCCGGCCTTGCGCTCACCCGGCTGATGATGGAGCAGGAAAAACTGCCCAACGGCAAGGCGATTGATAGGCTGGAGCGTCTGCGCTACGCCTGGCGCGGCGACGAACTGGAGGCAC
Organism: uncultured Micavibrio sp.; assembly: GCA_964350435.1. GTDB lineage: Bacteria > Pseudomonadota > Alphaproteobacteria > Micavibrionales > Micavibrionaceae > TMED27. Next base: position 43,254 of record CAYGJS010000005.1, on the reverse strand, counting down.
AGGTCAGCTTCTGGCTCGGCAAAACCTATTTCGACAGCGGCCAGCATATCAAGGGTCTTAAAATCATGCGCGACGCCGCGGGGTTTGTGCCCAATACCGGCCTGTCACAGCGCATCGCCGATAACATGAGTGCCACATTCGTCGGGCTTTTTCTGGATCAGGAAAAACTTTCCAAGGTTACGCCCCCTGACGCCGCCGCGCTCTATGATCAATTCTCCGAACTGCTCCCCGCCGATGATACGGGGCGCCGCGTGGTCGAAAAACTCTCCGAACACCTTGCCAACGCCGATATGTTTACCCGCGCCGCCGATCTTCTGGGCGGCGAAGTCAACCGCATCGACGGCGGCGAAGAAGCCGTGCGCCTGGGCACCCGCCTCGCGGCCATTCGCTTGCTCGATAAAGATGCACCGGGCGCGCTTGCGGCTTTGAACCGAGCCGCAACCAAACTTGAAGAACTCCCCGAGGAACTTCGCACCCCCGCGCGCTACAAAGCCATATCCTTGCTGCGCGCCCGCGCCCTGTCCCTCGAAGGCCGCCCCGATCAATCCCTCGCCATGCTCGGCCAGCTTGAAAACTCAGCCGAAATAAATCGCCTGCGCGCCGATATCGCATGGGAAGCCAATTACTGGGATGACGCCGCAGAGGCTCTGGGCGATGTGATTCTGGACCAGAATATATCCCTGACGCGGCCACTGGACGCCGCCAATGCCGACCTCATTCTGCGCCGCGCCGTTGCGCTTAATCTCGCCAGCGACCGCGTCGCTCTCGCCAATATGCGCGAAAAATACACCGATGCCATGAGCCAGACCCCCAAAGCCAAAGTCTTCGAGGTCATCACCCGCGCCCGTCAGACCGCCGCGCTGGCCGACCGCGAAACCCTGATGTCCGTGGTGTCGGAGATCGAACTCTTTTCAGATTTTCTGAATAATTACAAAGACGCTGCTCAATAGAGCATGGAGTTTTAATGCGGCTTAACCGCCGCCCGCTGCCGTGGCCGCGCTCGACACCAACTCGGCATCAAATCCCCGCACCAACGATCCCGTAATCAAATACCACCCATCCACCAGCACAAAGAAAATCACCTTAAACGGCAATGAAATTGTGATCGGCGGTAACATCATCATCCCCATGGACATCAGGATCGAGGCCGTCACCAGATCTATAATCAAAAACGGCAAAAACAGCATAAACCCAATCTCAAACGCCCGCCGCAGTTCGGAAATCATAAAAGAAGGGATCAGAACCTGCAGCGGAATTTCCAGCCTGTCCTGTGGCATTTCAGTCTTCCCCATCTCCAAAAACAGCTCCAGATCCTTCTCCCGCACATGTTGCAGCATAAACACCTGAAACGGCTCCACGCCGCGCTCAAAAGCCGTGACCTCATCAATATCCTGCGCGATCAGGGGCGCAACCGCATTCTCGTAAACCGCCTCTATCGTCGGTGCCATAATGAAAAACGTCAAAAACATCGCCAGCGAAATCATCACCGTGTTCGGCGGCGTCTGCTGCAAACCAATCGCTGTCCGCATAAACGAAAGCACGACCACAATCCGCGTAAAACTGGTCATCATAATCAGGATCGACGGCGCAAGCGATAAGACCGTCAGCAGCGCAATCATCTGCACCACGCGCCCCGTCACCGTTCCGTCACTGTCTTGCCCCAGATCAATCGAGATATTCTGCGCCATCGCTTCCGGAGAAATTGTCATTGCGAGAAGGGCGAAGACCGACGCGGCAATCCATATTCGGGATTGTTTCGCTTGCGCGCGCAATAACGAGAGATTAAAGAATCGGAAATGCATGGCTTAATTATCTTTCGGCTTGATGCCGGTTTCAACGACTGTTTGTTCATTAACCCCAAGAATGACCAGGTGCTGAACATTATCCCGCTGAATCAAAACCATTTTCCGCCGCGGATCAATCGGCGTGCTCTCGATGACCTTCAAACGCTTCTCGCCCGTCTTTTCCACATGCGGCCCCGAAAGCCCCATCCGCCGCAAAATATAGCTAAGTCCCCCCATAAGCCCCAAAACGAATACCAAGGCCGCCAAGGCTCTGAATATATTTGTAAAACCGCCTACATCATCCATGGGTCTCTAGTCCTGATCATCTTCTAATTGCACATTATACGGGTTGGGTTTCCCATTCGCCCGATAAACATAGGCTAAAATTTCCGCCACCGCCATAAAGGCTTCGGATGGAATAGGGGAGTCCAGTTCAATTTGCGCCAGCATTTCCGCCAGCGCACTGTCTTGCCTCACTTTTATTCCATTTTCAAACGCGAGTTGAAGAATCTTCTCGGCAAGAATTCCCCGCCCCGCCGCGCTGATGGTTGGCGCATCCCCCAGCTCCTCGCCTTCCGTCAACGCAACGGCCGTCTGACGTTTCGATTTTTTTATTATATTTGAAGGCTTTAAAGCCTCATCGCGGGCATTCCTCCGCCCGTCATCATAAATATCAACCATTTGGCACGGCTTTCGCATAGTGAATCCCGTAAAGACCGATCAACAGGTCAAAACAGGACGAAAAAGTAAGGTAACACAGCTATGACTTTAGACAATATCGCACTTTTCAGAGGCATCGGCGCCAAGATGGATTATCTGAACCAGCGTCAGCGCGTGATCGCCCAGAATATCTCCAACGCCGACACCCCCGGCTTCCGCCCGCAAGATATTGTTGATGCGGATTTTTCCACGGTTTTGAAAGATGTTGTCGGCAAATCAAACGGCGTTGCGCCCGTCAAACTGGATGTCACCAGCCCCGGCCATATGCCCACACCCGGTGAAGTCGATGCAGGCCGCGCCCGCAAGCAAAAACACACCTATGAGGTCGCCCCTGCCGGCAACTCCGTCATTATGGAAGAACAGTTGATTAGTTCCAATCAGACCATGATGGACTACAACCTGATGACCAATTTGATCCAGAAAAACATCGGCATGATCAGAATGTCCCTCGGTGGACAATAGAGATAAAGGAGGTATGAACAATGGGATCTGAACTCTTAAACGCAATGACCATCTCCGCCAGCGGTATGCGCACGCAAGGAACGCGCGTGCGAGTCATCACAGAAAACATCGCCAACAGTGCCACCACAGGCCAGACCCCCGGCGCAGACCCATACCGCCGCCAGACCATCAGTTTCAAAAACGAACTCGACAAAGAAAAAGGCGTAAAACTGGTGCAGGTCGATGAAATCGGCGAGGATTTCGAATCTGATTTTATCCTGAAATTCATGCCCGATCACCCCGCCGCCAACGAAGACGGCTATGTCAAAATGCCCAATGTCAACACATTGATCGAAACCATGGATGTCCGCGAAGCGCAAAGATCCTACGAGGCCAATCTCGGTATGATCGAACAATCCCGAACAATGATGATGCGCACCATCGATTTGCTTCGCAACCAATAGCGAAATTATAGAATGTCTGATAAACTGTAATGAGTAAGGAAAATTAAAATGGCATCACCCATCGATTCAAATTTCGCCCTGAATGCGTATAACCGCACTGCGGATATGATCACCAAGGCGTCTTCAGGCGAAACCGAAAGCGCATCTGGCGGTTCAGGCGAAGGCGGCGGGGTAACCTTTTCCGATTTCCTCAAAGCCAAAACCGAACAATCCGTTGACGCCCTGCGCGCTTCCGAACAAATGTCCGCCAAGGCCGTAACAGGCGAAGCCGATATCGTCGATGTCGTTCAAGCCGTCGGCAACGCTGAAATCACTTTGCAAACCGTCGTTGCTGTGCGTGACCGCGTCATCAGCGCCTATCAGGAAATTATGCGTATGCCGATTTAACGGCAAAAAGCCAAACCCTTGGCAAATCCATAGAGAATCCGCTACGCTGGAATCATGAACGAAACAGAAGTCATAGAAACCGCGCGTCAAGCGCTCCTGATCACCATCCAGATCGGTGCGCCCATCCTGCTGATCGGCCTGATTGTAGGCGTGACCATCGCCCTCGTTCAGGCTTTAACCCAGATACAGGAAATGACCCTCGTTTTTGTCCCCAAAATTCTCGCCATTCTTTTGGCGATGTTTGTCTTTCTCCCTTCCATGATGAAAACACTGGTTGTCTTCACCGAAAGCCTTGCTGATCGTATGATCGGCCTAGGGTAGGGCGGCAAGCGAATGGAAAGCGTCCTCCAAGAATTTCTCGGCGCCAGTGTCTTCGCTTTCATCCTGACCTTCACCCGAATCGGCACCGCCGTGATGATTATGCCGGGCGTTGGCGATTCTTTTGTCTCAAACAGAGTGCGCCTGCACTTTGCCGTCGCCCTGACTTTTATATTGTTTCCAATGATTATGCCCTTTATCCCCAATCCGCTTCCCGCCGGGTTTGGCCTTCTGGTTCTTGTTGTCATGGAGGCCGTCATCGGCCTGTTCTTCGGCACAATCGCCCGCATTTTCATGACCGCCCTTGATACCACAGGGATGATTATTTCTATGTCTTCCGGCCTGGCCAACGCCCAGATTTTCAACCCCTCTCTGGCCGCCCAAGGCTCTCTGGTCGGCGCATTTTTATCCGTCACGGGCATAGCGCTGCTCTTCGCCGCCAACCTCCACCACCTCCTGTTTATGGGGATATTCGAAAGCTATGATTTCTTCCCTATAGGCGCAGTGCCCGACAGTGGCTCTATGGCTGATCTCGTCGCCAGAGCCGTCACCCACAGCTTCGCCATCGGCGTTATGATCGGCGCACCGTTTCTAGTGCTCAGCTTGATGGTCTATACCGGAATGGGTGTGCTTGCCCGCCTGATGCCGCAAATTCAGGTATTCATCCTCGCCTTGCCGATCCAGATTCTCCTTGCGATCACGCTGCTGATGATTGTTTTCTCCGCTGCCGCCTTGTTCTGGATGAAAGAATTCGAAAGTGCGATGGTCTTTTTCCTGCGCGCTTCGGGAGCGTAAATTTCATGGCAGGCGATGAGAACACCGACGATTCCCAGAAGACCCGCGAAGCAAAACGAAGTTTTGTTCGCATATATAAAGGGCATAATTAATGGCAGGCGATGAGAACACCGACGATTCCCAGAAGACCCGCGAAGCAAAACGAAGTTTTGTTCGCATATATAAAGGGCATAATTAATGGCAGGCGATGAGAACACCGACGATTCCCAGAAGACCGAAGACCCCACCCAGAAAAAGCTGGATGAGTCGCGGAAAAAAGGCCAGATCGCCATGTCGCGTGAGGTCAATAATTGGTTGATGCTTCTGGCAGGAACAATGCTGATCGCTGGCTTCGCCCCGACTTTGTTTTCCGGCCTTCTTAAACTGCTCACCGTCTATATCGCCGCGCCGGAGCAATTTCCTGATGGAGCCGGCGGAGTAAGCCTTGCATTGGGCGGCGGCACAATAGAATCGCTCAAACTCCTGGCATTTCCCTTTTTGATTTTTATGCTGGCCGCCTTTTTTGGGCCGTTCCTTCAGGTCGGCCCCTTATGGGCCCCTGAATCGATTCAACCGAAACTCAGCAAAATTTCGCCGATCAAAGGGTTCGGCCGCCTGTTTTCCATGCGTTCGCTGGTGGAATTCGGCAAAGGCATCCTCAAACTGGCGATTGTCTCGGTCGTCGGTGTAGTGCTGCTCTATCCGTATTTTGATAAATTCGAACATTTAATTGGCCTGCCGATGCTGCTCTTGCTCGATGAAATACAGGCTCTGGTCGTGCGCCTGATGATCGGCGTACTCATCGTTTTGGTGGTTGTCGCGGTAATAGATATTTCCTATCAACGCTACGATCACCAAAAAAAGATGAAAATGTCCCGTCAGGAAATTAAGGATGAATTCAAACAAACCGAAGGCGACCCGCATATCAAAGCAAAACTCCGCCAGCTTCGCGGCGAAAAAGCCCGCCAGCGTATGATGCAGGCCGTCCCTTCCGCCGATGTCGTCATCACCAACCCGACTCACTATTCGATCGCCCTCAAATATAATCCCGATGAAATGGAGGCACCGAAATGCGTCGCCAAAGGTATAGATGAAGTTGCTCTGCGCATCCGCGAAGTTGCCAAGGAGCACAACATTATTTTGTACGAAAACAAACCCTTGGCACGCGCCCTTTACGATACGGTTGAGATTGATGAAACCATCCCCACGGAACAGTTTCAGGCCGTGGCGGAAGTCATCTCCTATGTTTTCAAAAAACAGGGCAAATTTAAATAACCCGCCCAATCATATCGGGATAAAATTGTTATACACCAAGGGATAAGCTTGTGAAGAACTTGTGGATTATGGCAGGTTAACCCTATGGACATAGACCATAAGGAATTTATCGCCCGCCATCACAAAACCGCGCAAACCAGCGCGAGCATAACGCCACAACAAAAAACCAATGACGGGATCATTGCCCTGCTTGTGCTTTCCATGTTTATCGGCTTTCTGGTTTTTATCTTGACGGATACGCATATGGCGGACATCACTAAAATTTTCACAGGCTTTGCCTTCGTGATCTTCAGCCTCGTCGGCGTCATCCTTTTCCGCTCTCACCGCATTCAAAAAAGCCAGCTTAAAGAGCTGGAGTTGATCCGTGAGGTGATTGAAGGCTCCAGAGGCGCGCGCCTGATTACCGACAGTGCTGATAATACGCTCTATTCCAACCAGAAATTTGATCTCCTGTGCCGCGGCGTCGGTCCACCCAATTATAATACGCTGGTCAGACTCTTTGAGCACAGCGACGAAGTTGTCGCCCATTTTAACATGCTCGCCGATCAAGCCCATCGAGGCCTGACAGACAGTCTGGAGCTGTTCTCGAAATTCGAAGATTACGACCGCTGGCTTATGGTCACCGCGCAGCCCATCGCCGGACGCGCAGGGCATGTCCATTGGCGCATCGATGATGTCACCGAAAAACACTCCGCCGATGTCGCTCTGCGCGATGAGCGCGAAAAACTGATCGACTTCACCGACAACGCCCCTGTGGGATTTTTCTCCGTCAACGAGGAAGGCCGCTTCGTCTTTGCCAACGCCACCTTTGCCCGCTGGCTGGGTGAGGATCTCCGCACGCTTCTGGCCTATGGGAAGCTGCACACCTATCTGGTCGAGCCGCCCGAAGGAGCAGCCCCCTATGATTTGATCCTCGACGGCAAGCAGCGTCAGGTCGTCGAAATGCAAATGAAAGGCACGGGCGGCAAAACCTTTCTCGCCTCCATCAATCAGGTGGTGGTAAACGAGCCGGGTGGCCGCGTCCGTACCCGCGCCGTGGTGCACGACCTGACCTCAGAACGCGAAATGCGCCAAGCTTTAAAAGCCTCCGAAGACCGCTTCGAACGCTTCTTCGAAGAAGCACCGCTCGGCATCGTTATGGTTGATCATGAGGGGCGGATCGCCGATTGCAATATTGCCTTTGCCGGTATGCTCAAAGCCGACACCCAAACGATTGAAGGCCGCAAATTCGAAGATTTAATCGCTGAGGATGACCGCGCCGCCGTTCTATCCACGATTAACAAGATCGAACAGGGGCAGCACCTCGATGCGCCGATCGAAGTTTCTCTCTTCACCGAATCCGGGCCAACCGAGGTGCAGATGTATGCCCGCCGTTTCAGGCAAGGCGGAAACATCGTCTTGCATTTCATTGATCTGTCAGAGAAAAAAGCCCTCGAAGCCCAGTTCGCCCAGAGCCAGAAAATGCAAGCCGTCGGTCAGCTCGCAGGCGGCATCGCCCATGACTTTAATAATTTGCTCACCGCCATGATCGGTTTTTGTGATCTCCTGCTTTTGCGCCACAAACCGGGCGACCCGTCTTTCGGCGACATTATGCAGATCAAGCAAAACTCCAACCGCGCCGCCAATCTCGTGCGACAGCTTCTGGCCTTCTCCCGCCAGCAAACCCTGCGCCCCAAAGTCCACGATGTTTCCGACATTCTCACCGAACTCTCTCACCTCATGCGCCGGCTGATTGGCGCGAATATCGAACTTGAGCTGATCCACGGCCCGGAGCTCGGCCTTGTGAAAGTTGACGAGGGCCAGATGGAACAAGTCCTGATCAACCTCGCCGTCAATGCCCGCGACGCCATGGATGCAAAAGGCAAAAGCGGCGGCCAGCTCACCATCGAAACCCTGAACTTCACCAACCGCAAGGTCAAAAAGCTGGTCTCTGAAGACCTCCCTCCCGGCCATTGGACGCTGATTAAAGTCACCGATACCGGCACAGGAATCCCTAAAGAAAACCTCGTGCGGATTTTTGAACCCTTCTTCACTACCAAAGCCGTCGGCGAAGGCACAGGCCTTGGCCTCGCCACCGTATACGGCATCATCCGCCAGACCGGCGGTTTCTTGGACGTCGAAAGCGAGCAGGGCGTGGGCACCACCTTCCTGATTTATCTCCCGCGCTCATCCGAAGAAGAAGCCGAAGAGGAAGAACCCGCCATCCACGCCCCAACCGAAACCAAAGACCTCACAGGCTCGGAGCGCATCTTGCTGGTTGAGGACGAAGACGCCGTGCGCACGTTCTCGCAAAGGGCATTGTCAAACAAAGGCTATGAAGTTCTCACCGCTGACAGCGGTGATTCCGCCATGGCTCTGATGGAAAAAGAGGACTTAAGCAACATCGACCTCCTCGTCACCGATGTCGTCATGCCCGGCATGGACGGCCCCACACTGGCGCAGCGCCTCCGTCAAACTTCCCCGAAACTCAAGATCATTTTTATGTCGGGCTACACCGAAGACAAACTCAAAGACCATATGGGCGATAATATCTTCTTCCTCCCCAAACCCTTCACCCTCAAACAACTCGCCGAAAAGGTCAAAGACGTTCTGGGAGGGTAGGCTTTTCTCTCTTGTCATCCTGAGTGAAGCCCCGAAGGGGCTAAGTCGAAGGATCTGATAAATTGTTGTGCCCTCTGGGGGGCGAGGGAAGGATGAGGGAAGGATGAGGGGGCTTTTAAAATTTAACTTCGGAGGCTCGGAGATCACGAAGTTTCCAACCGTCATTGCGAAGAGACCCTTATTGTTTCTGGGCCGACGCGACAATCTAAAAAATCCGCGTTTATCAGCGTTCATCCGCGGTGTTTTTTTTATTCCTCAGCCACGTGCACTGAAAAATTTTAATGTTTACGGGCCGTTCCACACCTCTTATGTGTCACCCCCGCGAAGGCGGGGGTCTGGTCATTTCATCACGAAAACCAAGAAGCTCAGGAAGATTCCCTCATTGCGAGCGACCAGCGGGCTTGGCCTATTCGCTTGGATCAGTTGAAATTAGAAATTATCGATTTGAGGCATATCTATGCGGTTCGTATCGATAACGCAGGTCGTATTTCCATCCTCTCCAGTTTGCTGGATATACGCTACAATAGGAACTCTATATGTTGGATCGTTTACTGCAACTATTTGGACTTCGCCGCCATTTGTTATTGCAAATTCTCTTATTTCTTGAGCAAAAGGTTGCCCTAATGGAGTTACACTTCTTTCAAAAGCGGCCACTGTGCCACTCGCACCCACCACATCGGCCCTTGAAACCATATAGGCTCTTTGATCAGGTATTGAGATTGTCAGCATGCCTGAGGTAAGTGTTCTGTCACCTAGAGCTTCCGCGCATGCTGCGTGGCTATTTCCGCCCCTTTCTGTTTCCATCCCATAATCTGTGCAGCCTGCAACTGATGCGAGCGCTGCTGCCATTGTTGCTGCAACTGCAGAATTTGCCTTCCTCATTCTAATCTCCATTATTATTTGAAGGTTGTAAATTACCATATTCAAAAAAAACGCAAGAACTTTTTTTGAGAAAAACTTAAAAACTCCGCTTCTCCAAGCCTCAGCCTTCAAAAACAAAAAAATGTTCTCTTTTGTTCTTTTTCTGATTGACGGCAGAACAAACATGGTACATCTTTGTGACAGAACATATCAAACCGTATCGATGAATTGCACTAGCGCCGAATCTATGCGAAACAAGAGAGGACTTATATTATGGCCGTTACACCCTTAAGAAAAGACAACGAAATGAAACAAAACTCCAAGGAAAAGCAACAGGCTCTTGATGCCGCTCTATCGCAAATCGAGCGCGCCTTCGGAAAAGGCTCGATCATGAAGCTGAATGGCGAGCATTCCCCCCGCGATATCGAATCGATCTCGACAGGGTCTTTGGGACTGGATATCGGTCTGGGTATTGGCGGCTTGCCGCGCGGACGGATCATCGAAATTTACGGCCCTGAAAGTTCCGGTAAGACCACGCTCGCCCTGCATGTGATTGCTGAGGCGCAAAAGCTCGGCGGCACCTGCGCCATTGTGGATGCGGAGCACGCGCTTGATCCCGGCTACGCCAAAAAACTCGGCGTCAATGTTGATGAACTTCTGATCTCCCAGCCTGATGCGGGTGAGCAAGCCCTCGAAATCACCGATACATTGGTGCGCTCTGGCGCGCTCGATGTTCTGGTCGTGGACTCTGTGGCCGCCCTCGTGCCCCGCGCCGAACTCGAAGGCGAAATGGGTGACACCCATGTGGGGCTTCAGGCTCGCCTGATGTCACAGGCCTTGCGTAAATTAACAGGAACAATCTCCCGCTCCAACACCATCGTCATTTTCATCAACCAAATCCGTATGAAAATCGGCGTCATGTTCGGCTCTCCAGAAACAACAACAGGCGGAAATGCGCTTAAATTCTATTCCTCCGTCCGCTTGGATATTCGCCGCATCGGCGCGATTAAGGATAAAGACGAAGTCGTCGGCAATCAGACCCGCGTCAAAGTCGTGAAGAATAAAATGGCGCCGCCATTCCGCCAGATCGAATTCGATATCATGTATGGCGAAGGAATTTCCAAGCTCGGTGAACTTCTTGATCTCGGCGTCGCCGCCAATCTTGTCGAAAAATCCGGCGCTTGGTTCTCTTATGACGGCCAGCGCATAGGGCAGGGACGTGAAAACTCCAAGAATTTCTTGCGCGAAAACCCCGATCTCGCCGATAAGCTGGAAAAATCAATCCGCGCCAATGCAGGCCTTATCGCCGATGAAATGCTGACAGGGCCGGACAATGACGACACCGCCCCAGACCTGACCATGGTTGAAAACGACGACGACACCAAGGCCGATAAAAACGCCAAGGACGAATAAATTGCTAACTTAGTCCGAAATGTAGGTAAACTTTTGTGAAGAAGGGCTGAAAAAAGGCCGGACTTAGTCCGAAAAGCGGGTCCACTCATTTTTAGAAGGGCTGCAAAATACATAGAGGGCATCCCCGCGAAAGCGGGGATCTGTTCCGAGAACGACCAAGACTTAAAAGAAATGCAGAGATAGAGCATCCCCGCGAAAGCGGGGATCCAATACCCCACCAAACCATTATAAAAAAATGAGTGCGGCCAGGCCTCTCTAACCCTTATCCCGCATAATACGTGACTTTTGTTTGTCCCAATCGCGCTTCTTCTCGGTTTCGCGCTTATCATGCATCTGCTTACCCTTGCCCAAACCAATTTCAATCTTCGCCATCCCGCGCCCATTGAAATACAGCCTCACCGGCACAATCGTATACCCTGCGCGGCTCACGCTCCCCAATAATTTATCAATCTCGCGCTGATGCAATAACAACTGCCGCGTCCGCTGCGGCTCATGCTGCATCTTCGGCCCCGCCTGCTGATATTCGGGGATGTTCATATTAAAAATCCAGATCTTCCCATCCTTCGGCCCAACGTAGGCTTCAGCGATATTTGCATGCCCGAGGCGCAGCGATTTGACCTCCGTCCCGACAAGCATAATCCCCGCCTCATAAGTCTCCTCAATAAAATAATTAAATCGCGCCTGCTTGTTCACCGCCACCGTCGCATTGGTGGAAATCATGCCGCCCTTTTTTTTATCGGTCTTTTTGGCCATATCAATCTATCCGTGTGAAAACGTGTCTAAAATGGCCATCGTTTGTGCTGCTTTGTCTTCAGGAACAAAAAGATGATCGTGAAAATGCGCTGAAACCGGATTTACGCTGATTCCCCCTTTGGCGAGCCGCTCCGTAATCGCCGCCAAAAACCCTACAGCCTCAAGCGAGGAGTGAACATTCAAAGTAATCATGCGGGAAGGGTAGGTGTATGAAAGCCCGGCAGTCTCTGCAATCTCCTTGCGCAATATCAAGGCCGTGCCCTCCTCCTCTCTGAAAATCAGAACAGAACGCAGGCTCGCCGCGTCTTCAAATGAAATCTCCGAAGAATGAAAAACATACACGCCATCTCGCAGGACCGGCTGCATAGTTTTTAAAAGCGTACTGAGATTGGTTTCGCCTGACATTCGCTTACGGCCTATTTCAAACCCGCATGCGCCATCGCCGCATCCACCAAAGGCTGGTTCGCCGCGCTTAAGGGCAGAAGCGGCAACCGCACCTCGCGCCCGCAAAGCCCCAATTTCTCCGCCACATACTTAACAGGCGCAGGATTGCTCTCGCAGAACAAATCATTGCCCAGCGGCGCCAGCAAATCACGAATGCGCGTAAACGTCGCCACATCGCCGCTCGCAAAGGCCTCCACCATCTCCGCGTTCATCTTCGGCGCAATGTTGGCGACAACGGAAATAATACCGTCCCCGCCTTGCTGCAAAAACTCACCCACAGAATCATCATTCCCAGATAGCTGGCAAAAATCCGCGCCAACCATCTTCGCCAGTTTCGCCGGACGGCGGAGATCCCCTGTCGCATCTTTTACCCCCACAATTCGCGGCAGCTCCGCCAGCTTCGCAATCGTTTCATCCAGCATATCCACAACGCACCGCCCGGGGATATTGTACAAAATAATCGGAATATCCACCGCATCATGAATCGCGGTAAAATGCGCAATCATGCCTGCTTGCGTAGGTTTGTTGTAATACGGCGTCACAATCAACGCCCCATCTGCGCCCGCCGCTTTCGCTGCGCGCGTGAGTTCAATCGCCTCCGAAGTCGAATTCGAACCCGTCCCCGCAATAACCGGAATTCTCCCCTTGACCACGCTTACGCAAGCGCTGACTATATCCATATGTTCATCATGCGACAAAGTCGGAGACTCCCCCGTAGTGCCGCATGGCACCACCGCGTGGCTGCCTTGCTCAATCTGCCATTCGACCAGATTCTCAAACGCGCTCCAATCAATGCCGCCATTTTTGAACGGGGTAATCAGCGCAGGAATAGATCCCTTAAACATATGTATTCTTTCTTGTGTCTTGCCTTAAAAAGTCCCCGCACTTTATATGCAGCGCGCCCAAGTTGCAAGATTCTTGCAATCCTCATCTGCGCGTCATTGAGTATGCCCCTGGCCTACGCCAAAGAAACCGCTTCCGCCACCCTCCAAAACGCAAACACCAGAGATGAAATCATCCGCGCCTTAAAGGCGATAAATAAAGGCAGCTGGGACACAGGGCGCAGCATCATCGCCTCCACCAGAGACCCCCTGGCCGCCAAATTATACGAATGGCTGGAATTCTCCCGCCGCTCCGAAGTCCGCAACTACAGTGCCCTCGCGCAGTTTATCCGCAATAACCCCGATTGGCCGGGCCGCAGCGCGCTGCTCAAAAAAGCCGAAGAAGACCTGCCGCCTTCGCTCAATAACGCCGAGGTTCTGGCATGGTTCGCGGATTATCCGCCGAAAACCGCGCAAGGGCTGGATCGCTACCTCACCGCTTTAATCGGCAGCGGCCAACAAGCCAAAGCCAAAACCTTCCTCACCGGCTGGTGGGGCGAAACCACAATGTCCCGCGACGCGCAGCGCGAGATTTTCCGCAAATACCAATCCATGCTCACCCGCCAAGCCCATATTAACCGTTTTGATTCCATGCTTTATAAAGGCGCATATTCCAACGCCCGCGCCATCGCAGAAGTGCTCGGCGAGGGCTATCCACAACTTGCCGAGGCCCGAATCGCGCTCGCCGGTGAATCCCAAAACGTCGAAACCTATATCAACGCCGTGCCCGGCAAACTTCAAAACGATGCAGGCTTGCTCTATGAACGCCTTCGCTGGCGCAGGCGCGCAGGGCTGGATATGGGCGCGGTCGAAATCCTGCATAAAATGCCGCCCGCAAATAAAATTCTAAACCTCGAAGATTGGTGGAGAGAACGCCATATTTTGATCCGCCGCATGCTGGAAAACAAACGCTATAAAAGTGCCTATCTTCTCGCCGCCCAGCATCAGCAAAAACAAGGCCTCGCCTTTGCCCAGGCCGAATGGCTGGCGGGCTGGCTCGCGCTGCGCTTCATGGATAATCCGAAAGAAGCCTATGGGCGGTTCTCGAACCTGTACCGCAACGTAAACAGCCCGATGAGTAAATCCCGCGCCGCATATTGGGCGGGCCGCGCCGCCGAAACCTATAAAGACAAAACCGTCAGCGCCCAATCCTACGAAATCGCCGCCCTGTTCCCGACTGTATTTTACGGCCAACTCGCGGCAGAAAAAGTCGGCAAAAGCGGGCAGCTCCCCGCAGGCGCGCCGCCATCGTTAAGCGGATCGGATAAACAAGGCTTCGACCGCCGCGAATTGGTACAGGCCGCAAACCTGCTTCATAAGGCGGGCATGACTCGAGACGCCAACCGTTTCCTGCACGCCCTTGTCGAGGCCGAAAAAAGCCCGAAAGCCTATCGTTTCGCCGCCGAACTGGCCGCCGATATGGGGCAGATTGACACCGCGCTCAAAATTTCCAAAGACGCCACCCAAGAAGGCATGTTCCTGACCGCCCAAGCCTACCCGCTCATCACCAATCGCTTGCAAGGGATAAATCTCGAATGGGCCCTCGTCCACGGCATCATCCGTCAGGAGAGCCAGTTCGACTTCGAAGCCCAAAGCCCCGCGGGCGCGCTCGGCCTGATGCAGCTTATGCCCGCCACCGCCAAAGAAACTGCCCGCAAAATCGGCCTCAGCCATACCACAGGACAACTGGTCAGCGACCCCAACCACAATATCCGTTTGGGCAGCGAATATCTGGGGCGGCTCATCCAGCGTTATGGCGGTTCATACCCGCTCGCCATTTCCGCCTATAACGCGGGGCCGGGCAGAACCGATAAATGGCTTGAAATTTTCGGCGACCCCAGAACCGGCGAAGTCGATTTGATCGACTGGATCGAACTCATCCCGATCTACGAAACCAGAAACTATGTCCAGCGCGTATTAGAAGCCACCCATATCTACCGCCTGAGGTTGAAAGGCCAGCAAGCCGCCTCAAAGTCTGCGCTGCATGTGGCCTATAAGTAAAAAACAAAAAAGAATAACACTGAACACAGGCGCGTTCGTTTGCCTTTATTATAGTGACTTTTTCTCGTCGTAAGCTAAAGTATAGGTTGTGGCTAGTCTCTGACCGTATGGGATGATTTTAATGAAGCTGTTAATAGCTGACGATCACACATTATTCCGTGATGCGCTTGTTCAATACATAGAGCGCGCTCAACCTGAATCCGTAATCACCCTCGCAAAAGATTTGCACGAAGCCCTCGATATTATGACCGCAAATGCGGATCACGATCTGGTGCTTTTGGATCTGCGTATGCCGGGAATGAACGGTCTGGAAGGTTTAAAACAAATGCGGGATCTATATCCTGATCAGCGCATAGCCTTGATGTCCGGCGTCGCCGAGCAAGGAGATGTTGATAAGGCTTTTGCGCTTGGCGCGGTCGCCTATTTCCCCAAAACGCTGTCTGGCAAAGCGTTGCTTCAAGCTCTACAAAAAGTTGTAGGCGGTGAAATTTTCAAACCCATAGATCGGAATAATAACCCGATGCCGTCCTATTTCGCCGATGAAAAACCTCAGCCAGCACCCTACGGCGGAATGGCCGAAGCGCAAGAGCAACTGGCAAATGACAATATTTATAACCTTACACCTCGGGAAACAGACGTGCTGTCTTATCTCATCAAAGGGGAGTCAAACAAAAATATTGCCAATGCCCTGGGGCTTCAGATTGTAACGGTAAAGCTCCACGTGCGCGGAATTTGCCGCAAACTCGGTGCAAAAAATCGCACGCAGGCGGCGTTAATCGGCAAAGATTTGGTTTTTTAAAAAAGTGTTTAAGCATCTCCTTCATTATATTCCCGCCCTTTTTATTCTGATCTTTGGCATGCTGGCTCTTGAGGCTTCGGTGTCACTAAACGCGCAAAATGATATTTTTGAATCTCAATACCAGATGCTGTTGCTTCAGGCCGCGCCCGACGCCTATGACGAAAATTCGCCGCAATTCATAAAGATAAAAGCGCAGCAAGAGCGCATTGATGAACATGAAACATGGTTGTACTGGTCTGTCATCGCCATCGGCCTTTCCGGTTTTCTGCTCTTTCTCCTCAACGCGGATAAGGTTCGCAGCCTCGCGGTTATTAACCAGGAAAAATTACAAACCTTAAAACTTCTCGAAAACCGCCTTGCCGCGATGGAGGCCACGATGGACGGCATCGGCATCGTAGACCCGCATGGCAATCTAACCTACATGAACAAATCCCTGCTTCACCTCCATGGCATTGATGATAAAAAAATGGATGAGCATCTCGGCAAGCCTTGGGTTAATTTGTATACAGAGAAAGGGCGGAAGGAGATCGAAGAGAGCGTTTTGCCTCACGTAAAAGAGCACGGAAGCTGGCAAGGGCAATCAAAAATTGTTCGTGCAGACGGAAAAATCATTCACACAGAGTTCTCTTTAACCCGCCTTCCCGATGGAGGTTTCATCGGCACGGCGCATGACGTTTCAGGCACCGTCAACGCCAATAAGGAAAAAGAAAAGGTACAAGATCAACTCTTTCAGGCGCAAAAGATGGAGGCCGTAGGCCGCCTTGCCGGCGGGATCGCCCATGATTTTAACAATATCCTTGCTGCGATGAACGGCTATGCCGAGTTTCTGATTGAAGATCTGGAGGAGGGTTCTGCGCAAAAGGGATTTGCTGTGAACATCCTGCAAGCGGGAAATCAAGCCCGCTCTCTTGTGGATCAAATGCTGGCATTCTCGCGCACAACCAGCAACGAATTCGAACATATTGACCTGAACACACCTTTGCAAGAAACACTTTCGATGCTCAAGGCCAGCCTTCCAAAGTCACTCGAAGTCGTGGTGGATGTGGCCGACAATGACACAATCATCAATGGCAACGCGACCCAAATCGCGCAAGTGCTGATGAATCTCTGCGTAAATGCAAAAGACGCAATGGAAAAACAAAATGGCGTTTTGAAAATCTCCATGCAGCCCTATGATATGGAGAAAACACCCTTAGGCATGATCAGCAATACTTTGCCCGATCCAAAAGACAATCCGGCGATCCTGATCGAAGAACAGGATGAACGAACCACAATTCTGTATCTTGGCACTCTGGGGCAAGACTCCGAGTATATATGTCTCAGCGTCGAAGACACGGGAACCGGCATCCCCAAACAAATCATGCAAAAAATGTTCGAGCCGTTTTTTACAACCAAGCCCGTAGACAAGGGTACAGGCCTTGGGCTCTCAACGGTGCATGGCGTCGTAACCGCGCATCGCGGCGCAATGATTGTTACCTCCGTCATAGGGCAGGGCACGCGCTTTGATCTTTACTTTCCAATCGCCAGCCAGCAATCACATGTCACGGAAGCACCGCAAACACAAAGCCTTGAAAACATCACGGCGCATATCCTGCTTGTAGAAGACCAGGCCGATGTCCGCAACATGACCGTTAAAGCCCTCACGCGCTTGGGTCATACCGTCGATACGGCGGAAAACGGCCTCTATGCGCTGGATGCCTTGCGCGAAAATCCCGGCAGTTTCGATCTGGTGATCACTGATTATAACATGCCGAAAATGACAGGGCTGGAGCTTGTCTATCAGGCACATATGGACTTCCCCGACCTGCCTTTTGTTCTGCTCTCCGGCTATAGTGAGGAGAAACTGACCGAATTGATGGGCGAGCATGAGGCCATCAAGGCGATTATCCGCAAGCCCGTAAAAAAGGATGATTTGGGCAAAATTCTGGTCGAGGTCCTTTCGAATATGCATCAGCAACAAGCCGCGTAAGCGATCGGGTTTCTGCCTGCATTCTTTTTGTGATAAACAAAACCTATGGATAACGAAGCCGATACGCCCCCCGATTTCAAGATTGCCCGCGACGGCGCATGGTGGCATGACGGCGCGCAGATTAAACGCGCGGCTCTGGCCAAGCTCTTCGCTGACCGCGCGCTCGTTATTGATGAAAACGGGGATTACTGGTTGCAAACCCCGTACGAAAAATACCCCGTCGAGGTTGAGGATGTGCCCTTCATAATTATCGATTATGATAGAGCAGGGGACATAATAACCATGAAAACCAATATGCACGAAGACATCACGATCAATAAAGACACAGCGTGGGAACTGCGCGAAGGCATCCCCTATGTGGAGGTCCGTAAAGGCCTGTTCGCGCGCATTGGTCGTTCCATCCTCTATAATCTGATCGAAGAACACGGCGCAGCGATTAAGTGTGATGGACAAAACTTTCCATTGGGGGAGGGGGCATGAAAGCAGTAAAAACCATTCCCCTTCCCCCCGCCATGCAAGGCGCATTCATCGACAAGGTTTTCGCCGCTTTGGGACAGGAGAACGCGCTCTTTGTCGGCGGCTGCGTCCGCAATGCATTGCTGGGTGAGGAGGTCAACGACATCGACCTCGCTACGCTTCATAAGCCCAAAACCACGATCAAAGCACTTGAAAGCGCAGGGTTAAAAGCCATCCCCACAGGGATCGAACACGGCACCATTACCGCCGTCAGTGAAGGGCAGAGCATCGAAATCACCACCTTGCGCAAAGACATTGAAACCGATGGCCGCAGAGCGCTCGTAGCCTTCACCGATGATTGGCGGCACGATGCGATGCGCCGGGATTTCACCATGAACACATTGCTCGCCGACCAAAGCGGCAACATCTTCGACCCGCTCGGACAGGGCATGGCAGACCTTAATTCGCGCCGCGTGGTTTTTGTCGGCAATCCAGATGCGCGCATCGCCGAAGACCATCTGCGCATCTTGCGTTTCTTCCGTTTCCATGCGCTGTATGGCGGCGGTGAACCCGACAAGGCTGCGCTTGAAGCCTGCAAAGCGGGCGCAGATAAAATCATTTCCCTGTCGAAAGAGCGCATCACGCAGGAAATCTTCAAAATTCTGAGTTTTGAAAACCCCGTATCGGGGCTACAAATGATGTTTGAATGCGGCGTGGTGCCTGATCTTGCGGGCGCGCAGTATGATCCGAAAATCCTCTCTGCCCTTTGCCATTTTGAGAGCCGTTTCGGCCTCGCTTCGATCTCCTCGCGGCTATTAGTCCTGAGCGGTTTTGAAGGGGCAGGGGCGCGCGGCCTTAGCAAATATCTGCTGATCCCCAAAGTCTTCCAGCGCGATATGAAATCCATCACCGCCGTTCTTGATATGCAGGACTTAAACCAGCCCCACCCCGTCAAAGTTGCGGTCTATAAACAGGGGCGCACGCCCACCGCCTATGCGCTCATGATCGAACTGGCCACTGACCGCGTGAATGCCGTGCAGGCCAAATCCGCCCTCGATATCATCCAGAATTGGGACGTTCCCGATTTTCCCGTAAGCGGGCAGGATCTCTTGATAAAGGGCTTCAAGCCCGGCCCTGATCTCGGCGCCGAGCTTGAGCGTCTGGAAAGTCAGTGGATTGAAAACGGGTTTAAAAATTAGGTATGCGCCTCTGGAGGCGTCCATCCTCGAGCAATTTCAACAAGTTCATTGACTTCATCATCTTGGCTCGCCTGAGAACCAGGAGTATTATCACTTGACCAAGGTTTCCAATCGGACACAAGCACAAACTCGCGTCCTAGACCCAGTTTCCCCGAAGCTGCCGATAAACCCGTCAGTGAGACCTCTGCCCCAGCACCTGTCAAATTAAGAGCAACATTATTAAATGAACCTGCTATGCTTCCGGAACCATTTTCCCTTATAAGCAGAGCATTCTTCCCAGACTCAGACACGGCCACAACTGTAAGCTTTGCACCTGAATCGTCATCAGTTAAAACTTGTCCTGATTCTAGTTTTTTCATATTCAATCTCCGATTTTTGATATGAGGACGATTTATAAAGTTTTTCAATAAAAAGTCAATAAAAAAGCATCAAAAGCCATAAATTAATCAATTACGGCCATTTCACTTCCGGCGGCATCGACATCAGGATCGCCTCGGTATTGCCTCCGGTCTTAAGGCCAAACTGCGTCCCGCGATCATACAGCAGATTATATTCCACATACCGCCCGCGGCGGATAAGCTGATGCTCGCGCTCGGCCTCGCTCCAGCTTTCGTTCATATGCGCCCGCACGATCTTCGGATAGACGGATAAAAACGTCCGCCCGACATCCTGCGTATAGTCAAGATCCGAAGACCAGTCCCCGCCATCATCCGATGAATCAAGATAATCATAAAAAATTCCGCCCACCCCGCGCGGTTCGTTCCTGTGCGGCAAGAAGAAATACCGGTCGCACCATTCTTTATGCGCCTTGTAATAGGCCGGATCATGCGCATCACAGCACGCCTTGAAAGCCGCATGGAAAATTTTGGTGTCATCGGGGTTTTCAACCATCGGCGTCAAATCCGCCCCGCCCCCGAACCACGCCTTGGAGGTCACAATCATCCGCGTATTCATATGCACGGCCGGCACTTTCGGGTTTTGCATATGCGCCACCAAAGACACACCCGCCGCCCAGAACGCGCCATCGCTGTCTTCCGCCCCCGGAATCTTCGCCGCAAATTCGGGGGAAAACGTACCGTGCACGGTGGAGATGTTCACGCCCACTTTTTCAAACACGCGCCCCCGCATCACGGACATCTCGCCGCCGCCTTTTAGAACGCTTCCTGATTCGTTTGGTTTGTCGCTATTTTCGCGTCTCCAAGGCGTGCGCTCAAAACGCCCCGCCGCCAGCGCAGACTTATTCCCACCTGATAGCTCATCCTCAATCGCCTCAAACTCGGCGCAAATCTGATTGCGCAAATCCTTAAACCACGCAGCCGCCAGATCCTTTTTCTCATCCCAATTCATAATTGTCTCACTTGTCTAAGAGTTTCACCCAAAATCATTGATGTCGCATTGACGATATTCATCGAACGTGCATCCCCGCTCATGGGAATACATACGCGCCCCTGCACAAAATCATGCACGTTTTGGGGAACGCCGGCGCTTTCACGTCCCGCCAGCAAAATATCATTGTCCTGATATTTAAACGCTGTATAGGCACTGGAAGCTTTTGTTGTCATCAAAATGATCCGTCTGTCATTGTAACATTCCAGAAATTTTTCCCATGAACCATGCAGCCTGTAATTGACTTTCGTCATATAGTCCATGGCGGATTTACGAATTTTTCGCTCATCCCAAGGGAAGCCGCAGGGCTCGATGATATCCAGTCCAACCTCCATACAGGCGCATACACGAATCATCGCACCGACATTCGGCGCGATCTCGGGTTGATACAGGGCAATGCGGGTCATGGGCTGATTTTTCCATTTAAAAAACGGCACTATTGGATTTCATGTGTATAAATCCTATATAAAGTTAAGAAAATAAAGCCTGAAATGTAGATTTAAAGAACTTGATCGTTTATAAATACAAATGTAAAACCTCGTCTTAATGATTTTCAACAAAACGTGACCGATAAAAATGGCTAAAGCACCTGAAACCACACATGATGAAACCAAGCGCGATTTTCTTGCACTTACGGCTGGCGCGTTCGGCGCCGTCGGCGTTGTCGCTTTCGCCGCGCCGCTCATCAATTCTCTGAACCCCGCAAAGGACACGCTTGCTCTGGCGACAACCGAAGTCGATGTCAGCTCCATTCCCGCCGGAGAGGCGCGCACCGTAATGTGGAGAGGGAAGCCTGTCTTCGTGCGCCACCGCACAGCCGAAGAAATTGAAGAAGCTAAACTGGTTGATGTTGCCGCTCTGATTGACAAGGAACCAGACGATCAGCGCGTGCAAAAACCTGAATGGCTGGTGACCGTGGGTGTATGTACGCATCTGGGTTGCGTACCCTCAGGCCAGAAAATGACAGAAAATCGGGGGGAGTACGGGGGCTGGTTCTGCCCGTGTCATGGTTCGCACTATGATACTTCTGGCCGCATTCGCAAAGGCCCCGCACCCAAGAATCTGGCCGTGCCGCCTTACACCTTCATCAGCGACACAGTGATTAAAATTGGATAAGAAGAAAGACTAAAAATATGGGACATGGTAAGCGCGTAAGCTTCGACAATCCGGTCATTGAATGGGTGGACTCCCGTCTGCCGATCTTCACAATGTTGCAAAAAGAATACGGTGTTTTCCCGACACCTAAAAATTTCAACTATTTCTGGAACTTCGGCGCGATTGCCATGGTCATGCTGATGACAATGCTGATTACGGGGATTGTTTTGGCGATGCACTACACCGCCGACACGAACCAGGCCTTTGATTCGGTTGAGCGCATCATGCGCGATGTAAATGGCGGCTGGCTGCTGCGCTATATGCATTCCAACGGCGCATCATTCTTTTTCGTTGCGGTCTATATCCACATCTTCCGCGGCATGTATTACGGCTCTTACAAACGCCCGCGTGAACTGCTCTGGATGCTCGGCGTTACGATTTTCCTGCTGATGATGGCCACAGCTTTCATCGGCTATGTTCTGCCATGGGGGCAGATGTCCTTGTGGGGAGCAACCGTGATTACCAATTTGTTCTCGGCTGTGCCACTGGTCGGCGACAGCATCGTCACCCTGCTTTGGGGCGGTTACAGCGTCGATAACCCGACGCTGACGCGTTTCTTCGCGCTGCACTTTCTTCTGCCGTTCGTGATCTTCGCGGTCGTGTTTCTGCACATCTGGGCTCTGCACGTCACGGGGTCTAACAACCCGCTGGGCATTGATACAAAAGGGCCGCAAGACACGCTGCCTTTTCATCCGTATTACACCATCAAGGATACCTTTGGCACAGTTGTGTTCTTGATCATATACGCGCTGTTCGTGTTCTTCCTGCCCAATGCGCTCGGCCATCCTGATAACTATATTCCGGCCAACCCGCTTGTCACGCCTGCGCATATCGTGCCTGAATGGTATTTCCTGCCGTTCTATGCAATTTTGCGTGCGATCACCTTTGATGTCGGTATTCCTTTTACCGATATCGTCATCATCCCGGCCAAACTCGGCGGCGTGATTGCAATGTTCGGCTCAATTCTTCTCTGGTTCGTGTTGCCCTGGCTTGACAGCCATCCCGTGCGTTCCGCGCGTTTTCGGCCGATCTATCGCCGTTTCCTGCTGCTCCTGCTTGCGAATTTTATCTTTCTGGGCTATCTCGGTTCCCAGAGCGCGGACGCAACACTGCTCGGCCAGCCAATGAGTATCTGGGGTCTCCTCGCGACATCATATTACTTTGTCTATTTCCTTGCGATTCTCCCCTGGCTCAGTAAAAAAGAAAAAGTGCTGGATCTGCCGGTGAGTATTAACGACGCTGTATTGGCGAAAAACCCGACTTAAGAAACTCTGGATATTAAACATGAAAAAAATTCTTATTGGCCTCAGCGTGTTTTTAACCTTTGCCGCATTTTCAACATCTGGCAAAGCCGCCGGAGAGGTCGTGCATCCCCCGAAGATGGAATGGCATTTCGATGGCCCCTTTGGGACCTTTGATCGCGCCGCCCTTCAACGTGGATATAAGGTATATCGCGAAGTCTGCGCCGCCTGTCACTCGATGAAACGGGTGTCTTTCCGAAATCTTGAGGCACTGGGGTATAACGAAAACCAGATCAAGAGCGTAGCGTCTGAATACACGGTCACCGATGGCCCGAACGATGACGGTGAAATGTTTGAGCGTCCCGGCCGCCCCAGCGACCCATTCCCATCCCCATACGCAAATGATAAGGCCGCTGCGGCCGCTAATGGAGCCATCCCCCCTGACCTGTCATTAATCACCAAGGCGCGTCATGGCGGTGCTGACTATATTTACGGCATTCTCATCGGCTATGAAGAACCGCCCGCAGGCCATGAGCTGCACCAGGGGCAGTACTACAACAAATATATGCCCGGTCACATTATCGCCATGGCTCCGCCCTTAAGTGACGGTCAGGTTTCCTATACGGATGGCGCGCCTGAAACACTTGAGCAATACTCAAAAGATGTGTCCGAATTCCTGACCTGGGCCGCCGAACCGGAAATGGAAGAGCGCAAGGCAAAAGGCATAAACGTTTTATTCTATCTCGCGATTTTTGCAGGAATAATGTATGCTTACAAAAAGAAGATATGGTCAAAAATTCACCATTAATCTCCAGCATGACCAATCTCTAATGTGAAGTTTTTTTGATCATAAACAGCGCAAGATATACCCCCCTTTGAAAGGGACACAATGTCATATTCCGAATCCCAAAGAAAAGAAGTACGAGAACTGCTGCTCAGATCAAAACTATACAGAATGATAGCATTCGCTTTTCTGGGGATTGCTTTTCTGATTTTCGCGGTATTCTATGCCATGTTCGCCAAAGCCGGTTTCATGGCCTTTGTCAAAAACCCTTTCCTGATAGGCATGGTTCTTTTTCCGTTTGTGCCCGCCTATGTATTTGCCCTCATGTCTAAAATGCGTCGCAGCAAAGCCATAAAGATTCTCAAAGAGGCAGAAGCCTCCGGAGAAATGAACAAAAAAAGAACCGATTTATATTCCGCCGATAAAGTGTAATAATATTGTCCATGCGCGATACCCAGAGCGAAATTATACATTTTTGGTTTGAGGAGCTCCAGCCCCAGCAATGGTTCCAGCAAAGCGATAGCGTTGACGCAGAAATCAAGGAGCGCTTCGCCGTAACCCATGAAATGGCCGCAGACGGCCTGTGCAATCACTGGGCGGTAGACGCCGAAGGCTCGCTTGCGCTGATTCTTGTCCTGGATCAATTCCCGCGCCACATGTATCGCGGCTCCCCAAAAGCCTTCGCCAGCGACGAACGCGCCCTTTTGATCGCCAAACAGGCCATCCATAAAGGTTTCGATCAGGTTCTGGAACCTGTAAAACGGGGATTTCTCTATCTGCCGTTCCAGCACAGCGAAACCTTAAGCGACCAGAAAAAATCCGTCGAGCTTTTCGGAGCCATGGCCCATGATAATCCGGCCGGAGATATGTACGCCCGCCGGCATCTGGTGCCGATTGAAAAATTCGGACGCTTTCCCCACCGTAACGCGGTTCTGGGGCGTGAGAGCACGGAAGAAGAAATTGAATTCCTGAAAACACATAAGGGGTTTTTATGATTTTATACCGCTACGGACACAAAGCCCGCTAAGAATTTATATAAACCTTAGCGTTCTTTGTGTTCTTCGCGGTTTAATATTTATTTGAAAAGAGGATGAAATGCCAAATTATCAAGATGTTCTAAGTCTGTTGAATGTGAAAACATCTTCCAAAGGCACATTGGAGGTCTTCTCACCGATCGATGGTTCCAGCCTCGGCAAGCTGAAAGAGCATAAAGCCAAGGACGTAGACATAATCGCCAATAACGCCAAATCCGCCTATGAGCAATGGCGCAAGATTCCAGCCCCCGTGCGCGGTGAATTTGTGCGCTTGCTGGGCGAAGAACTTCGCGCCGCCAAGGACGATCTCGGCAGACTTGTGACCATCGAATGCGGCAAGATCCTCTCCGAAGGTCTAGGCGAAGTGCAGGAAATGATTGATATCTGCGACTATGCCGTAGGATTGTCCCGCCAGCTTTATGGCCTGACAATGGGCTCAGAGCGGCCCAACCACCATATGCGCGAGCTTTGGCACCCCCTCGGACCCGTCGGCGTTATCTCGGCTTTTAACTTTCCCGTGGCCGTATGGTCTTGGAATGCGGCCATCGCTTTTGTTTGCGGTGATTCTGTGGTTTGGAAACCATCGGAAAAAACCCCGCTCACTGCGCTGGCCTGCCAAAATATCTTTGAACGCGCCGTAAAGAAATTCCGCAAATCCGGACATGAAATTCCCGATCACCTCTCCCAAATCTTGATCGGCGGCGGTGATATCGGCGCCGCCATGGTGGCGCATGAGGCCTTCCCGCTCATCAGCGCAACCGGCAGCACGGCCATGGGGCAAGCCGTTGGTAGAACTGTCGCCGATCGTTTCGGACGCAGCCTGCTAGAGCTCGGCGGCAATAATGCTCTCGTCATTGCCCCCAGCGCCGATCTTGATATGGCACTGCGCGCTATTCTATTCGGCGCGGTCGGCACATGCGGTCAGCGTTGCACGACAACCCGCCGCCTGATTGTCCACAAAGACATATACAAAACACTGATCCCTAAACTCGTGAAGGCCTATGGTCAAATTCGCATAGGCAATCCGCTTGAGGAGGGCGTTCTGGTCGGCCCTTTGATTGATCAGGAAGCCAAAAAAGCCATGGAATCGGCACTGCAAAAAGCAACCAAGCAGGGCGGAAAAATTATCGCGGGTGCTGGCAAGGCTTCCACCAAACTCGGCGGTGCCTATGTCCTGCCCGCTCTTGTCGAGATGCCCAAACAAACCGAAGGGGTTCATCATGAAACCTTCGCACCCATACTCTATGTGATGAAATACCAAAGTCTTGACGAAGCCATCGCCATGCAAAACGAAGTGCCGCAAGGGCTGTCCTCCGCCATTTTCACCAATGATATGCGTGAGGCGGAGCGTTTCCTCTCCGCAACCGGCAGCGATTGCGGCATTGCCAATGTGAATATCGGCACGTCTGGCGCGGAAATCGGCGGCGCATTCGGCGGCGAAAAACAAACCGGCGGCGGCCGTGAAAGCGGTTCTGACAGCTGGAAAATCTATATGCGCCGTCAGACGCAAACGATCAATTTCTCAACTGAACTGCCTCTGGCCCAAGGCGTAAAATTCGATCTGTAATCTGCACTAAATTATCTCAATTCGAATCTATATTTAACCGGTTATTAGGCCAATCCTGAGATAATAAACTATGAATAACACGCAATCCCGAATCGATTTTGCCAGAATCGCAAAAATCATCAGACGCAGAAAGTCGATTTAAAATTTCACCCTAAAGCCTTCAACTAAAAGAAATATAATTTCCATTAGAAAGTGCTGTTTTATAACAATTTTGCGTTTTGCATGAAAATATGGGTATGATGAGACATTCACACATGAACCAAACTCTGCCAAAGGAGGCCACAAATGTCAGCATTTGGAATACTCTCTTCACAAGATGCACGGTTAGATGCACTTAAAAAACGTCACTCGATCTTATCCTCGCGTATAGAGGAAGCGCGTAAAAACCCCTCAATAAACGATTTTTTTGTCCAGCAGTTAAAAAAGCAAAAGCTTGTTCTGAAGGATGAAATAGAAGGTATTCGTAAATCGGCCTAACGTCCGTTTGCGTTTTAGAGCCTTCGTCTGAAGAGATAAAAGGACGAAGACCCCGAGATCCCGGCTTCAAAGTTGGGAACATGAAGATGCGGCTGGTTGATTTCATTCTCCAGCCGCTTTTTCGTGATCTTATGAAAGGGGTTAATCGTCGAGCGAGTGCGATCCGCTGTCGGATGTCCCGAGGAAATTCGAGAAGTCAAACCCGCCAGTGCCGCCGCTGGCGATATCGTCTTCCTGACCCTGGTTAAGCTTAGCCTGCTGCTCCGCCAGACGCTGCGCCTTCACGGCTTCCGGGTCTTTTCCTTGCGCTTTCAGGCCTTTTTCAACAGCCTTCTCATACTCCGCCCACGTACAAAGCCCAAGCTCCGCAGGGTGGCGCGGCTTCAAATTGGGTGTGTTTACATGGCTGCGGTCACGCACCGACTGGATGGTGGGCTTGGTCGTGCCCACCAACTTCACAATCTGCGCATCGCTGATCTCTGGGTTATGCTTCAAAGTATATGCAATCGCATCGGGCTTGTCCCCACGCTTGGAAACCGGTGTATAGCGCGGACCCTTGGCGCGTGATTTCACCGCCGGCAATGTGCTTTTTAAAATCACAAGCTTGGCCGATGGATCATTCTGACACCGCTCCAACTCCTCTTTCGTCAATTCTTTATTATCAATCGGGTTGCGCCCAACAATCCCCTTGCCGATATCACCATCCGCCAAAGCTTCAATTTCAATCTCGCTCAGGCCTGTAAACTCGGCGATCTGAATAAAAGAAAGCGTAGAGTTATCAATCAGCCAAACAGCGGTGGCTTTCGGCATCAAAAGCTGACCTGAAATATTTAATGCGGTGGACATGGTTCTATCTCCTTTAAAGATTTCGTATGCAATACGTCAAAATTCTTCTCGCCCCGTTCCTAAAAAGGGCCAGCCATAAAGACTAAGTGTTAAGGGAACGCCTCATACATAAGGGGGTTTGTGAAAAAATGCAAGATTGATTTTTACCCGCGTGCCAATTATCGTAAGCAAATGTTTGATGACGAACGCCCAAAGCCAAAGACCAAAGAATTTCTGCGCAATATGGACGCGCTCTCCATTCACGAACTGACTGAGTATATCGACGAATTAAAGACCGAAATTCAAAAAGCCGAAGCCGACATTGCCAAGAAAAAAGCCTCCCAAGACGCCGCCGCCAATTTTTTTAAATCTTAAGTAACTAAGAAAGCCCCGTAAATGCGCATAGAAAACGAACCCAAGCTGGACTTCAAAGACGTCTTGATCCGCCCGAAACGCTCAACCCTCAAAAGTCGCAAGGACGTTGATATCACGCGTGAATTTACCTTCAAATGGAGCGGCAAGAAATTCAAAGGCGTGCCGATCATCGCCGCCAATATGGACGGCGTAGGGACGTTTGAGATGGCCAAAGCCTTTATCAAAGAGGGCAATGGCCTGACCGTCGCCCTGCATAAACATTATGACCTCGTCGGGCTTCAGGCGTTTTACAAAAAGAACAGCCATAAATCCGTCTGGTATTCCATCGGTATGGTCAAGGATGATGAAGAAAAACTCGCCGCTTTCGTGAAGGCAGGGGGCAAACCGGACAAAATCTGTGTTGATGTTGCCAATGGTTACAGCGAACATTTCCTATCTTTCGTCAAATCCATGCGCGAAAAAATGCCCGATGTCACCATCATGGCGGGCAATGTCGTCACGGGCGAAATGGTCGAAGAGCTTATTCTCTCAGGCGTGGATGTGGTCAAGGTCGGTATCGGCCCGGGCAGCGTCTGCACAACCCGCAAGATGACAGGTGTTGGCTACCCCCAGCTATCCGCCACTATTGAATGTGCGGATGCGGCGCATGGCCTTGGCGGATTGATCTGCGCCGATGGCGGTTGCACGGTGCCGGGCGATATCGCCAAAGCCTTTGGCGGCGGTGCGGATTTCGTGATGCTCGGCGGCATGCTGGCGGGGCATCAACAATCCGAACAAGAAGTCGTGGAAATCGGCGGTGAAAAATTTCTGCAATTCTATGGAATGAGCAGCGATACAGCCATGAAAAAACATAAAGGCGGCGTGGCCGAATATCGCGCCTCCGAAGGGAAGACGGTCAAGATTCCTTATCGCGGAAGCATCGAGGGGACTCTGCAGGATATACTCGGCGGCGTGCGCTCTACCTGCACCTATGTCGGGGCGCGGCGTTTAAAGGATCTATCCAAATGCACAACCTTCATCCGCGTCGGCCAGCAGATCAACAACGTCTTCGGCCAAAGTTAAGTCACAAATCGTAAAACAGGCTTGCGCCTTGCGTATCCTCTGCGTAGTGTGTTGGATGCTTTGTAAATTTCAACTGGGAGAACTCGACCTATGAGTGATGAAATCAAAAACCGCCTTCAGGAAACCACAGCTAACTGCATAAAGCGTTATGAATCCTGGGTGGGTGACAAGAAGAACGCGGATGCGCGGGAAGCTCTCCAGGATGCCGTTCACGAAGTCCGTAAAGTCGCATCCCGTCTGGAAATTGAACTCGCAGTGCATGAGCGCGATATCATGGCTTCGAAGCCGATTCCGATCCCGCCGCACCGCGACGCCAGAGGCCGCCACCAAAACGCCGATGATGACAAAGGCAACCGTGCCGAAGGGGACGCCCCCCAGCAAAAACCCCAGCGCACACGTCCGCGTCCGCACAAACCAAAATCTGACGATTAATTAGAAATGATCTTTAAGCGCACGCAGCTCTGCAAACTGCTCCGCCGATCCCGCGCGCAAGAAAACATTCGTGTCTTTTTCGGTCTTTAAAGACACGGGCAGGGTCGGGCGGTCATTTTCACGAAGCCTGCGCACATCATCCATTCGCGCCGCAAGCTCTGAATTTTCCGGCTCAATCGAGAGCGCGAACGCCCCGTTATTCAGTGTATATTCATGACCGCAATAGATTTGCGTTTCATCAGGCAAGGCCGCAAGCTTCTCCAAACTGCCCCACATATCCCCAGGGCTGCCCTCGGCCAACCGGCCGCAGCCCATGGAAAAAAGCGTATCCCCCGCCATCAATATGCGGCTCTGCCCAAAATAAAAAACAATATGCCCTAAGGTGTGACCGGGCGTTTCGATGATGTGAACATCCTCCCCGCCAAAGGAGAGCGAAGAGTTTTCATCCAGCAAAACATCAAGCCCCTTAATCTTATCCGCTTCCTTCGCAGGGCCATAAACGGGGCAGGGATTCCAGCCGATCATTTCAGGCAAGCCATCCACATGATCCCAGTGATGATGCGTAATCAAAATCATATCGGGCTTCAGCCCCCGCGCCTCCAAAGCCGCAAGTATAGGCCCCGCATCGCCGGGGTCAACCACCGCCACTTCGCCGTTCTCGGCCTGCAAAATATACGCATAATTCTGCATTTGCGGGATAATCGGAATGATGTCGACCGTAATCATAAAGATATAATGTCATTGCGAGCAAAGCGAAGCAATCCAGCATGCTGAATTGATAGCCGGAGATGAATTACTTTGTCTTAGTCACGCCTCGCAATGACGATGAAATTATAGCGTCTCTTCTTCCGCCCCCAGTGCGTCCGCGAGCCGAGCCTTCGCGCTGCCGGGCTGAAGCGGTTTTTGCTGGCTCTCATGCGGCGCCCAACCCAGCATATAAAGAATCTCAAAACGCGCGACAATCCGCCCATCGTCTTCGCCGTAATGCTCCGCATAATATCGGGCGGCTTCAGCAAAAAACGCCCTGCCGGGATTGGTTCTACTGCGGGCGGTAATAACATTATTCTCGCCCATCCCCCGCAAATCCTCCATCAGTTTGAACATATTCTCGTAACTCACCGTAACAATCTCGGAATCAATCACCGGCAGCGCAAACCCTGCGCGCTGCATGAGCGCCCCCATTTGTTGCTTATCCGCAAACGGAAACACCCGCGGTGATGCTCCTCCCTTTAGCCTCATTTCGGTCTGCATTAAACTCTCGCGCAGCTCATGCAAAGTCTCCCCGCCCAGCATCGCACCTATAAATAATCCATCGGCCTTAAGTGCCCTTTTGATTTGGAGCAATACCCCTGGCAAATCATTGACGCTATGCAGTACAAGCGCGCTGCGGATCAGATCATAACTTTCGGGGGCATAGGGCAGGGCTTCAATTTCCCCTTCAATATCTTCATGAGCCAAATCGGCGCAGTGATGAAATTCCCGCTTTACAACCTCCAGCCGCTCATCCAGTTGGGTCTGCGCGTAATTTTTTAAAAACCCATAATGCTCGGCCTTGTCCGCGAAACGGGCGCGCCGCATGGGCAGAAGCCCGCGATCAAAAACCCGTATGTCCGAACTGCTTACCATTTTTCCAGTCGTGGCTCGTCGGGAAGCCCCTCAAGCGCATTCATAAATTCCTCCAGCTCGGCCTCGAACTCCGCCTCCTGCTCAGGAGTCACCTCATCCTCGGCGTAATTTATCACTGGCTTCGGCGCGGGAGCTTCTTCTGGCACAAAAGGCCGCTCCAATTCATGAAAGGAACGCATCTTTTTGGTCTGCTCTTTTAAATCAATTTTCGCTTTGGCCTTTTGATTGGCAATTTCGATCTGCTGATCAGGGGTAAGTTCCACTTCCTTATGAACCCGCAAGGCCTCAATAGATTCATAACTCAGCGGAATCGCCCAATCAGGACGCTTATGCTCAAAACGCTGGGCAACAATAGCCTTGACCTGCCGCTTCGCATCCAGCCTCAACTCCTCATGGAAGAACCGATACGCCCGCGCAATCACCAGCATGAAATGCGGTTGCTTTGAAAGAGCACGCTGCAACAGCATCATCTGATAAAAGGGAATGAAGCGACTGCCCGGCCCCTTGCCGGCCTCGGGCGGCGAGGCAATCGCAAACGGATAAATCCTGTGCGGTGTAATGCCGATATGGGTAAAGTAACTCGGCCCCAGCGGAATAACTTTATTCGGCGTAGAACCAAACTGATCGGCAATAAACTTCTTCATCAGCTTCAAATTCGTCACCTCCGGCGGAATATTAAAACTCGGCGCGGAAATCGTCAGGCCATTGCCCTCATGCCGCTGCGGCACGGGCAAGTGCTGGATATCAATACCGGCATGAATAGTGTTTTTATGATCCTTCGTCAAAGGCAAAACCACCGCCGTATTCACCGTCTTACCATCATGCACAACGAAATCGACACCCTCGGATGAAAGCCCCGACATCGCCCCGCGGCTTTGCCCTTCCTCAACGAAAATAGAATGCACAGGGCGCAGCTCCCCCGTCGTGCCTTTTACGTCCTTAAATCGCGTATCTTGCTCGCCCATTTTATCAAGAATGGTCTTGATATCGGCCTTCTTATTGATCTTGGTGACCTGAAGATTAAGCGTCTTATCAATCCATGTTTCAGGCTTGATATTCACATGGTGAAACAGCGTCAGAATTTGCATCTCCAAACGCCCGTTCGGAATCATCCCCACCGTAATCGCGTTCAAAACTTGCTGCGCGTCCATCTCGCGGATTTGACCCTTGGCCTGAAACTTATCCGTCGACCCTGCAATGTTTTTCGGAATAATCCCGCCCTTATGCGGGTTCACCGCCAAATAAAAGGTCTGTATCCGCTCATCAATATAAGTCGGGTCAGGATAATGCGCCTGCCCGGGCTCCAGCATTTTCCCGTCTTGCGGCTTCAATCCCAAATGATCCCGCGCAAAAAACACAGAGGATTTAATATCAATCTCCGTCGGCGGCGGCAAAGACCCCATCTCGACGCTTATGGCTTCAACCATATGCCCCGACCATCTGCGCCCGTCAATGTTCATCCCGCCGCGCGGCACCGCGTTGGCAATGCTGCGCGCCACCCCGTCATGCAGGTAAATTTTCAAACGCCCATCCTCATCAACGCGGTAAGGAATCACTTCACCAATCGCGCTGTCGCGGCTGACCACATCCATGATCTTGCCGGTTTCGGTGTTGCGCATCGCATTGACCTTAAGCGATGACGCGGCAGGCGAGGCCGACGGCCTGCGCTCCTCGATCATCAAACTCTTGCGCTCCGCCATTTTGGTTGCAACAGCAATGAAGCAGGTTGGCGGATTGCCCAGCGCAGTGCCCTCATCATCATAAAGCCGAAAGCGGCCTTCGAATTTTTCGGTGATGATATCATCATCATAATACGGCCCTGAATATTGCACCCGCGTCCCCAGCGCGCGCAGCTCCTTGCGAAACTCACGCTGCGTAAAAAATGTATATTCCATGGGCAGTTCTTCTTCCCATTTCTTGCGGTCATCTTTGCGCATAATGAACTCATACGCCCATTTATACGGCAGGCGGAAAAGCCGCGTCCGTGGAAAACGCTCAGGAAGTTCCTCAAGAAAAAATCCGCCGCACCCCGCGTCTTGCTTTGGCCGCGCATGCTCCGCATACCACACCAGCAAATCCGCATCCGATAGATGCGCCAGATCCGTCTTCGTGCTTTTCTCGTCCGGCATTTCCAGCAACACAAATTCTTCCGGCGGCGGGCGCGCATAATCGCGGATAAACATCATCCCGCCTTTTTTCAGCATTCCGAATTGTTTGCGCAGCGTATCGCTGACCATGCGCTCGTTATACCGCGAGCCCGAAAACACCTCGTGCAGGATATAAGAATTGATAATCGCATCCAGCGATTCAGGATCAAAAATTTCCGCGCTGGCATCCCCGATTTTAAAGTCAAGATTGAACAGCTTGTATTTCTCTTTGGCCTTGTTGATTTGCCGCTTCGATTTATCAAGCCCGACAAACTTCACCTTGGGGTTCAAAACCGCCATCGCGTAAGTCATCTCGCCGTCATCACAGCCCATATCCACCACCCGCGCCCCTTCCTCCAAAAGAAGATGCGACAGCGTGAACCACGCCTTGCGGATCATCACAGGACTGACGTCCCTCAGCAGCAGGTTGCGCTTATCGATATACCCTTGGGCTTCGCTCTGTGCGTCTGTAAGTATTTGGGTGTCTGACATTTGTTATAATATAGGGTTTTTACGCATAAACATCAAAGTTTATAGCCTAAATTGTGAAGCTCGACTATAACAATGCCATGCAGCCCTTCATCAATACAGCGCGAAAAATTGTTATCCAGTGCGTAGATACGGTTCTGCCGCCGCGCTGCGTGGTTTCGGGCGAAATGGTCGATAAACAAGGCATGATCGCGGGAAGCGCATGGGCCAAGCTCGGTTTCATCGCCCCTCCGCTCTGCGCCCAATGTGGTATCCCCTTTGATTTCGAGGTCGAAAGCGGCGTCAAATGCACAATTTGCCTTGATCGTACGCCCCCCTATGATACTGCCCGCGCCGCCCTGAAATACGATGAACATAGCCGCGATATCATCCTGGGCTTCAAACACGGCGATAAAACCTTCGCCGTGCGCGCCTTTATCCCATGGTTGATGCGGGCAGGGGAGGAGATGCTGGAAGAAGCTGATCTCCTCGTCCCCGTGCCGCTGCATTACCGCCGCATGATTGCGCGCCGCTATAACCAATCCGCCATCATCGCCCAAAGCTTGTCGAAGGTCAGCGGCATACCCGCAGATGTCGATGCCATCAAACGCATCCGCGCCACCAAAGTGCAAGGATTCATGAAAGCCGCCGAGCGTCATAAAAACGTCAAAGCCGCCTTCGCCCTCAATCCCAAAGCCGATATCAAAGGCAAAACCATTATCTTGATCGATGATGTATTCACAACCGGAGCCACGGCAAAAGAATGCACGAAAACCCTCCTAAAAGGCGGCGCGGCCAAAGTCCATATCCTGACCCTCGCCCGCGTTGTCCGCGAAGAATTTTCCTAACCGTCATTGCGTAATTTTAGCCATCTCGTCATTGCGAGGAGCACAAGCGACGCGGCAATCCGTTAGCAGATTGCTTCGCTTCGCTCGCAATGACTTTAGAGGACATCACCCTTGGCCAGCCGCCCTTGATCCATTTGCGGCGCAAGGCCAACCTCCATCGCCATCATTTTCACCAACGGCAAGCTGTCCAGAGATTTCAGCCCCGCGCGGCGCAGGCGTTTAAGCCCCAGCGCAGGGGTGCTGACCAAACGGTTCATCGCGTCTACGCCAAATACGCGGGTTTCAATATCCGTTATCCTGCGTTTTTCGTAAGCCCGTAAGACCGCATGACTACCGATATCCAAGCCCACCCGCGCCGCGTCCACAATCACCTCCGCCAGCGCAG
Source organism: uncultured Micavibrio sp. (assembly GCA_964350435.1). Taxonomy (GTDB): domain Bacteria; phylum Pseudomonadota; class Alphaproteobacteria; order Micavibrionales; family Micavibrionaceae; genus TMED27. The sequence goes on along the minus strand of CAYGJS010000005.1, from coordinate 7,902 downwards.
CCACATCCCGCAGCGACAGGTTTAATCCTTGCGCCGTAATCGGCGACATCACGTGCGCGGCCTCCGCCATCAAGGCAAGCCGCGGCGCAGTCAGGCTTTCCGCCTTGATTGTGCAGAGCGGCCAGCTCTCCGGCCCGACCTCCAGCGTCACCCCGCCGAGAATATTATGCGATCTATCCTGCAACGCTTGTTCAAATTCTGATTTACGAAGTTTCAAAAGCGCTTCGGCGCGCTCCGGACTTTCCACCCACACCACGCTGGATTGATTGCCGGGCAGGGGCACCAGCGCCATTGGCCCGTTCTCGCGGTGAAACTCTGTGGATGTATTGTTATGGCTGCAGGAATGATTTATCACGCATGTCATGGCCACCTGATTATATTTCTTTACTTTCGCAGCGATCCCCGCAAATTCCCGCACCGCCGACATCCGCCCATCCGCCCCCACGATTATTGCCCCGCAGATCACCTCACCAGAGCCCAGCGTAACTTCGATATTGTTTGCCCCCACCTCGAAACGCTCGAACGCAGCTTCGATAAATCTCACATTCGGCGTTTTCACTGCTTGCTCGAACAAGGCCGCCCGCAATAATCCATTGGGGATGTTATAGCCGAATTGCTGCGCGCCAATCTCCTGCGCAGGAAACTCAACTTCTATCGGAGCCCGCCCGCCATCACTGTCATCAAAAATCCGCATTTTCTCCATCGGGCAGCAATGCGGTGATAAAACATCCCAAACCCCCGCGGCCCTGATGATATTCAGCGAAGCGTTCATCAACGCCACCGTCCGCCCTGAAAGCGCGGTATCTTTGAATGCCTCGGGCTTGTGCGGATCAACGATACTCACACTCAATCCCGCCTGCCCGAGCAAAATCGCCAGCGTCAAACCCGCCGCCCCGCCGCCGAGGATAATAATATCTGCTCCGGTATTTATTTGCTTTTTCACTATTTCACCTTATCGTCATTCTGAAATGCTTGCATTGAAGAATCTTCGATCCTTCAGCGTAAACGCTTCGGGATGACATTGAAATGATTGATACAGGAGACAAAATCAATGGCGAAAGTTGAGATTTATTATTGGACAACCTGCCCGTATTGCACCCGCGCCCGCGCTCTGCTCGATAAAAAAGGTGTGAAATACGAAGGATACGACATCACAGGCGATGACGAAGCCCGCCAAAAGATGATCAAACGCACAGGCGGCCCCAAATCCGTGCCGCAGATTTTTATCAATGATAAACATATCGGTGGCTGCGATGATCTTCACGCGCTGGATGGTAAAGGTGAATTGGATAAGCTTTTAAATGCCTGAAACCTATAAAATCGCCGCCATTCAACTTTCCGTGACGGCGGATATGCAGGAAAATTTGGTACAAGCCGAGAGCCTGATCCGCAAGGCGGCAGGGGAGGGGGCGACTTTTATCACCACGCCTGAAAACACCGACCAGATGCGCCGCTATGTGAAAGACCGCGTCGCCAGCTCCGGCGATATGGATACGCACATCGCCATTCCATTCTTCGCCACTCTTGCCAGAGACCTCGGCGTTTGGCTGCTGATCGGTTCCATCGGCGTGCGCGTCGGCGAAAAACTCGCCAACCGTTCGCTGCTGTTTTCCCCGCAAGGGAATCTCACAAACACATACGATAAAATCCACATGTTCGATGTCACGCTCTCCCGCACAGAGTTCTACCGCGAAAGCAGTGAATTCGAAGCAGGCTCTCAAGGCATGCTCGCCGAAATGGACGGCGCAAAACTCGGCATGGGCGTGTGCTATGATGTGCGCTTCCCGCATTACTGGCGCGATCTCGCCAAGGCTGGCGCGCAAATCCTCTCCATCCCCGCGGCCTTCACGGTACCGACAGGCAAAGCGCATTGGGAAGTTCTCCTGCGCGCCCGCGCCATCGAAACAGGCTGCTACGTCATTGCCCCCGCGCAGTGCGGCGAGCACGAAGGCGGTCGCCAAACCTATGGCCATTCCATGATTATAAGCCCATGGGGCGAAATTCTGGCTGAAATGGGCGGCGAAGTCGGTATAATAACCGCTGAAATCAATTTGGATGAGGTTGAAAAGGCAAGAACCGCCATTCCCGCCCTCACACATGACAGGGATTACGATTTAAAAACATGAGCAAAAATAAAAACCAAGCCGACACAACCCGCCTGATCCATTCTGGCCATGACCCCAAATCTTACCACGGCATCGTAAACCCGCCGATCACCCGCGCTTCGACCATTCTGTACGAAAATCTCGATGCCTATGAAGACCCGAACACCAAATACCGCTATGGCCGATACGGCACGCCATTAACATGCGCCTTCACCGACAGCATTACCGAACTCGAGGGCGGTTTTAACGCTATCGCCGCGCCCTCCGGGCAATCGGCGATCACCACCGCGCTGCTGGCTTTCCTCGAAAGCGGCGATCACCTCCTGATGGTCGATACCGCCTATCCGCCTGCGCGGTTTTTCTGCGACAATGTTCTGACCAAAATGGGCATAGAGGTTGAATATTATGACCCGCTGATTGGCGCAAATATTGCCGATAAAATCAAAGACAACACCGCCGTGGTGTACATGGAAAGCCCGGGCAGCGCGACCTTCGAAATTCAGGATGTCCCTGCTATACTCAAGGCCGCCAAAGCCAAAAACCCCGGCATCATCTCCATCTGCGATAATTCCTACGCCAGCGGCGTGCTGTTTAAACCCTTAAGCCACGGCGTGGATGTTTCGATCCTGTCCTGCACCAAATACATTAACGGCCATTCCGATGGCATGCTCGGCGCCGCCGTCGCCCGCGACGAAACCACCTACGCCAAGCTCAAAAAAGCAGCCGTGGATCTGGGCGTGTGCGCGGGTACGGAAGAGACCAATCTCGGTCTTCGCGGCCTCAAAACCTTGCATATCCGCATCAAGGAAGCCGGCGAGCGCGCCCTCAAAATCGCGCAATATCTGGAAGGCCGCCCCGAAGTGGAGCGCGTATTTTATCCCGCCCTTGAAAACGACCCTAACCACGCGCTTTTGAAACGCGATTTCAAAGGCGCAAACGGAATTCTCAGTATCCTTTTGAAACCCGCCCCCCGCGCGGCTGTTGTCGCCTTCACCGATGCGTTGACGCTCTTCCCCATCGGCTCCAGCTGGGGCGGATATGAAAGCCTCACCCAGCCGCAATATCTTAAAAACTGCCGCACAGCGACGGGCTGGGCGCATCAAGGGGCTATGCTCCGCCTGCAAATCGGGTTAGAAGATACTCAGGATTTGATTGATAACCTCGAAACCGCCTTCGAAGCGTTTAACCGTCATTGCGAGGAAGCTTAAAGCTGGCGAAGCAATCTACTTGTCTATACGGGATTGCTTCGCTACGCTCGCAATGACTAAAGGAGAAGCACAATGACGAATTTAAGAGATGACGCCATTTACGTTGGTCAAAGCGTTGGCAAAGACAAACCCTCGCAGTATCTACCCCTTAAATGGGGCAACCGCCACGGTCTAATCGCGGGTGCAACGGGAACGGGCAAAACCGTAACCCTCCAATGTCTGGCCGAAGGCTTTAGTGACGCGGGCGTGCCGGTTTTTATGGCGGATGTAAAAGGCGATCTCTCCGGCATCTGCCAACCCTCTGAGATGCAGGACTTCCTCACCAAACGCGCCGCCGATATCGGCTTTACCGATGAGTATAAAGCCAGAGCCTATCCGGCTGTCTTCTGGGATTTATTCGGCGAGCAAGGCCACCCCGTCCGCACCACCGTATCCGAAATGGGGCCGCTTCTGCTTGCTCGTATTCTCGAACTGAACGACACCCAAGAGGGCGTGCTGAACATCGCTTTCCGCGTCGCGGACGAGCAGGGGCTTTTGCTGCTAGACCTCAAAGACCTTCGCGCTCTGCTCAACACCGTTCATGAGCAGCGCGCAGAAATCAGCGCAACTTACGGCAACGTATCCCCCGCATCCGTGGCCTCTATTCAGCGCAATTTGCTCCGCCTCGAAGACCAAGGCGCGGCCAATTTCTTCGGCGAACCCGCACTCGACCTCAAGGATTTCATGCGCACCGATCTGGACGGCAGAGGCCACATCAATATCCTCGCCGCCGATAAACTCATGCTCAGCCCGCGTCTTTACGGCACATTTCTGCTCTGGATGCTCTCCGAACTCTTCGAGGAACTCCCCGAAGCCGGCGATGCTGACCGCCCGAAACTCGTGTTCTTCTTCGATGAGGCCCATTTGCTGTTCGATGACGCGCCCAAGGCTTTGCTGGAAAAGGTTGAACAAGTCGTGCGCCTGATCCGCTCCAAAGGCGTGGGCGTGTTCTTCATCACACAAAACCCCGCCGATGTCCCCGATAGCATCCTCGGCCAGCTCGGCAACCGCGTCCAGCACGCGCTCCGCGCCTTCACACCGAAACAGCAAAAAGGCATCAAGCAAGCCGCCGAAACCTATCGCGAAAACCCTGAGTTTAATGTCGCCGAAGTCATCACCGACATGGGCGTAGGGGAAGCGCTCGTGTCCACCCTTGAAGGCAAAGGCCAGCCCTCAATCGTCCAGCGCACCTTGATCCGCCCGCCAAGCTCCAAACTCGGCGTCGCCAGCGCAGACGCCAAAGCCATGCAAATGAAAGCCAGCGGTTTGGGCGCGAAATACGACACAACGGTGGATCGTGAAAGCGCATTCGAAGTCCTCAAGAAACGCGCCGAAGTCGCCACCAAACAAGCTGAAGCCGCTCAAGAAGCCGCCGAAAAAGCCGCCCCCAAAAAGCGCAGCTCCAACCGCCAAAGCATCGGCGAGGCCGCCGTGAAATCTGTGGTGCGTTCACTCAGCTCATCCGTAGGCCGCACAATCGCCCGCGAGGTCATGCGCGGTTTAATGGGAAGTTTGAAGCGTTAAGCGCTCCGCGCCATCCCCCGCGCCATCCCCCGCGCCATCCCCCGCGCCATCCAGAGCGTTTCCGGGTTTTTGCAGTAGGGGATAGGCGCAAAATTAAACCGGCTATAAAGGCGCTTGGCCTTGCGGTTAAAGCGCGTAACCTGAAGGCGGCACGCCACCTGATTTTGTGTGGAAATCTGTATAAAGCGATTGAGCAGCGCGCTGCCTATCCCTTTGTTTCTACAGCCATCTTTGACGTTCAAATAGCCAATCACCAAATGCCGCCCCAAATCATTCTCTACAAATTTTCCGATGCAAACGCCTTCGATCGCGCCTTCATGCGCGCATTTAAAGGCCACCGCATCTTGCGGGCGCTGGCTGAACCGCGCAAAAGCATCGCGCACAGGCTGCGGAAGCCAAGTTAGCTCCGCAATTTCTTCATATTCCCAAGGCTGTATGACTTGACATATCGGCATGCAGGGAAATTATAGTCTCTTTAATAATTTGTCAAACTCTGCCGAGGATGAGCTTATATAAAAAACTATATTGATAAATCTGATTCAATAATATGTGAGAAAGCTTCGCGGTTCCAAGGCAAATAATGCCGCCCATCCCTAATCTACGAAATAAGTAATTCAAGTGAATGGCTGGACTTTGTGTGCTTTGCCCATTAGGTGTTAAGGGTAACTCGGGTCTTCAGGTTTTGGTGTGAACCTTAAAGGACGATTTTCAATAACTGTCTTTCCCGAGTCAATCATTGGCCAAAAGCCATAAATAATTTCTGCTTTCAACTTCTCATCATTTTGTAAACTAGGTGGGAATTGCTTACCACTCCAATAACTATAAACTAATTTATAGAGCGACTTTCCTTTATCGTCTATCCCTTTACCATTATCGAATGCGTAACGAAGCCTTAAAAAGTCTTTGTCGTCAACATCGGCTAATGGTCTAATACCGAATGAATATTTTGCTTTCGGATCGCTGATATCAGGTTTACCAAAAACAAGCATTTCTGGATTGTCACTTCTTGATGCTAACGCCGCGGTCGCACTCTTTTTTTCTATTTGGATATAATCTCTAATGTAAGAACCGTAATTCCATTCGTAGTCACAGGCTGATGGATAACCCAGCATCTCAATACGACCATCGACAGGTGCGGTAATGTCTGTGTCACCAAAATTTCCGATGATTTGTCCTTTTTTAACATAGTCTCCTTCGGTAACCATTTGGATATAGCCTGTGCCCCGACCATTAGCTTGTAAAAGCCTTTCCACTGATTTTGGAATTTGGGGAAAATAGACCAAAACATTTGAGAGGGGCGCTTTACGGATTCTTTCCTGCTCTTGCGCGTCTCTTTCAGCGACAGTTGGCAATGACGCTTCAAGCTCTACTGCACGTTTAAACGCACTTGTGTTAATGACTTTTTCAAATAGTAATGAGCCGTTTGGGTTTGATACTGTAACATTCCCCAATCCCAAAACAGCGCGCGCCCAACTTCGAGGGAGTTTACCCCGGTCTATCTCTACATTAACGCCATTACTCGTAAGGGGGAGAGTCCCATCCATACCCGCAACAGCGGAAATTGAAGCTTCTTTATTTTCAATTCTGTAGCTTTTGAGGGGGTTGCTGCCTAAACCAAAGGCAATATATGGGCGGGTTTTGAAACTCATTTTATTATAGTCCTTGGTCACACGCAGTTTAATTATGAAAGCACCTAAACCATAATTCGAGATTTGTCAAATTTCATACTGGGCGTTGGCCATTTGAAGCTTTGGATCTATAAAAATATTTTGTGCATCAGAGAAGTATTAAAAGCTTCTTAAGCCAAAACGCCCACGTTTACGCCCAGCACTTCCGCCAAGGCCTTCATTGCGCGAAGTGACCCATCCTTCTTCCCTGTTTCAATCTCGGTCAGATAGGGGCGGGAAATCCCGGCTTGCCGCGCCAGATCCACCTGCGTCATCCCGCGATGTTTACGAAGGATTTTGACGGGGCTTTGCTCCCGCGCCGTCAGGGCGTCAAGAATATCATTCGGTAAATTTTCGGACGCGCCTTCGCTCATCATGCCGCGATAATCATGCAAAGGAATAAGGACATAAGGCTTGCCTTGGATATGGAGAAGATCATATTTCATGATTCAAATGCTACAGGCCAAGAGCGACATTGTCATTAGAAACGTGTAGAGAAAGTGAGCGACCCGAAAATACTGCTGCCGTCTTGCCCGTCAAATTCCTTGCTGCGTGCATTCACGGCATAGGACAAGCGGTAGCGATCAATCGTCATCGCAATCCCTGCGCTCACATCGCCGACCAGAACGTTCTTGTCAACACTATGGCTGTCGCGAAACGTATTGCCATCGAGGAATATATCCCGCGCAACCGCCCGCCCGTCTATGCTGGCAAACCCGTGCCAGCTCCACCCCTGATCCGGCGTCTCGAAATATCCTGATCCCGGCATGGCGGGGCGCACCCGCGGCGGCGTATCTTGCAAAATATCCTGATACGGGCCGATAGTGAAGGTCATACCTGTGCCCGCATAGGTGTAAATATTGCCCAGCGATACATTCACATTCGGCACCGCTTTCATCTCCAGCCCCGCCACCCGCGCATCCCAAAAATCAAACCAACGCCGCTGCCCCGATATAATAACCCCCGGCTCGAAGCCGATTTGGTTGTCCCATCCTCGTGGAGTAGGGGAGTCCGTCACATGCTTGTGGACAAGCTTTTGCGTCTGCTCCCCCAGGGCTTCCGGCCCGACAACGCCGATCGTCACTTCCATCTCATCAATATGATTTTGCGATAGCGTAGCCAGTCCCACAGACCCGTATAGCCAGGCCGCCCAGGGACGGTCACGATCCTGATTACCGCGCAGCGTGATATCTTGGGGCGTAAATATATTCTGCCCCAGCGTAAAAAACGTACTGGTGGTTTCATTGAGATCAAATGTCGGGATAGCATCCGCGAGCTCGTCCATAATCGGCGGCACATCGGTGTTCACGTTGAAATAGGTTGCCCGCACGCCGCTGGTGTAATATTGATCCGTCCCGC
>CAYGJS010000004.1:0-103939 GCA_964350435.1 uncultured Micavibrio sp. | reverse complement strand
AAATTAAACAATGGGTTAAACATTATATGGGCTAGTTATCTGGTACAGCCCCAAATTTTTTTATAACAGCACAAGAAGAAGATTTTATTAACTATGCAAAATCAGTAAGGGCACTTTTAGAAAAGCATTTTCCTGATTTAAACGCCGAATTACGTCCTGAAGAAGTTGATTTTCTGACCTATATTATATTGTCAAATAAAACCCAGATGTATGAAGACCGCATTGGTCAAGAAGGAGATCAGGAGATAAAAGTACTTTTTCTCAACGTCCCTCAAGAAACACAATCGCAGTTTGCAAGCAGCGTTACGGGCTGGAGCGCAGAAATATTTGAACAAACCTCGGCAGACCTAAAACACTGGTCGGCAATAAAGATTTTGCACGAATTAGGGCATACAGTAGCACCCAATCTTCCGAGAGGTGATATTCTTTTGCAAGAAATATTTGCGGATCGCGATGCCTGGGAGAGAATTTCAAGCCCAACTGAGGAGTTTAACCGGGCTGCATTGAGCGCAGAGTATAATATTGATGATTTGCGTACAGCCTATGTGCAATATCAACATATTCGTGCAATTGGTGCGCTTACACAAACGCCGAACACGCATATTACCAGCGCCGCCATAGAAATGCCCGGCGAAGGTGAGGCTCCATCAGGCGATACACCAGCATTTATTAAAGGCAGGGGTATGGTGATTCAAGAGATTTACTTCAAGGTGTCTAAGGATTCATTGCAAGCCTCTGGCTACAGCGAAATTGCGAGAGAATTAAGACGCGGATTAACCATGATGGATAGTGATTCAGATAGAGACTATCTAAACGATATTATTGATAAAGATAGAACCCCTTTTCCTTTCCCGTCCGCAATATCCGAAGGCCTTAGAGCAAGATTTAAGGACAAGGAGGTTAATTACGTAGATGAATATATCACAAACAACTACCCCCTTGGTCCGCAAGAGATGTACAAGACAGTTCGGGAACTTTACACCGATGATTCATTCAGGGGCGATCCATTCGCCCGGCAATATGCTTAGGAATTTTTATGCGGCGTGCAGGCAGTGGCTCCGTCTGCCATCCCTGAAGGACTGGTTGTGGCAGAGATTTTCCAGCCGCCCGGTGCTTTGATAACCGATCCTGCACCGACCCCAAGGCCTCTTGTACCGCGTTGATAATAGCTAAGCCCGTCTTTCCGGCGCGTCATCAAACGTGCACAACATTATTCTTGACATATTATAAAAAATTGTTTTAACGTCCTCCCGTAGCAAGGAGGCATAATATGACTAATGTAGATGGCGATAATAGCAGCAACACTCTAGTAAAATCACTGGAAGTTTTTATGAATTATCTAAAATCACCTGAATATAAATCCCTAGAAGCGGGGACTCAAAGTTTTCTAGCGGATAATATACTTACTGGAATGACTCCACAAGAGGTTAAAAACGGTTATGAAGCTGTTCTGTCCTCAGAGGAGTTTTTAAAAAAATGGAGTAAGGCTAATCAAGGAGACTTTTTGTCGCTGACGCTTGGCTCTTTAGATGCAGATGACGCTCTAAGTGCTTTTAAGAACATTTTAACATCGGGTTATTTTGTAGGCTGGGAACCACAAAACCAACAAGAGCTTGCGGTTTCAGCGCTGAGTTCCTTTGATGGGCAGCCTCAGCTTTTGCAAGTCTATCAAGCTGTAGTGAATTCTGATGCTTACAAGGGCTGGCAAAGAGATTTGAAGAGGGATTTTGCGATCGAGGGGCTTAAGCGTCTGGCTGCAAAAGATGCTCTTGCGGAATATAAAAGATTTTTGGGGCCTGATTTTAACGATCGAGTGGACAATAGTACTAGATTGAATATTGCCTTTGAGGCACTGGACATATTTCCTGTTTCTGATCAGAGGTTAGAGGCCTATCGAACTGGAATCAATTCTGATGCTTATAAGAACGCCGAGCCTCATGATCAATTAGAATTCTCGATCGATGGGCTGGATAAAATTGATGATCTTGATCTGCGCGTGTCAGCCTATAATACCGTCCTGCTTTCTGATGAGTATAATAATAAATGGGAGCCTGAGGAGCAAAAACGTTTTGCGATCGAGGGGCTGAAAAAAAATCGTGGCGACACCCGGCGTTTGCAAATCTATACAGACGTTTTGGGTTCAGATGCTTATCCAAAATGGGGAGTAGATCTTCAAGCCCAGTTTGCCTATCAAGGCCTGGACGCTTGCAACTCTTCTGTAGCGAGTTTAACGAGTGTTTTTACGGTGGCCACTCAAGCCCATGTGATAGTGGCGATGCCCAGAAAATCGTTGTCGTTTGAATTTGAGGGGTCCGTGAGTGATACTATCTTCGTATTTAATAGATACGGTGATTCTATCCAGATCATAGATCGAACCCAACAAGAATTGCGTGAAGTCAAAGAAGGCGGAATCAAAAGGGCTATTTGGCAATATTTTTTAAAAGTAGACATGCAGCGCCTGGCCAAAGTTTTCAGAGCGGTTCATGATGGGTTTGAAACTGAACTGAACCATGAGGCAAGAGTAAGGTTGCTTAATGAAATTGCTGCACTACCCACCACCGAAGCTTCAGATGCTCTTACACCAGAAAGTTTTGAAATACAGGATTTAACGCCCAGAGCGGCTTAGGTTTAAGCCCGCCGCTCCAGCACGTAATCGGCGAGGTCGGCGAGGAGTTCGGCGCGGCCTTCAAAAATTTTGAGGTGGCGTTTGGCTTGGGCGATGATCATGTCGGCTCTCGCTTTCGCGGCGTCTTTACCCAGCGCGGAAACGAAGGTGGCCTTGCCTGCGGCTTCGTCTTTACGGGTATCTTTGCCGGTGTCTTGGGGGTCGGCCTCGACGTCCAGAACATCATCCGTGACCTGAAAGGCCAGACCAAGGTCGTGGGCATAGTTGCAGAGCGCCTTTCTATGGCCATCCCCCGCCTTGCCCAAAATTGCCCCCGCTTCGCAGGCAAACGCCATCAGCTTTCCGGTTTTCATGCGTTGCAGGCGGGAAACTTCACCGATATCAAAATCTACATCATCACGCTCGGCGATCAGATCGAGCATCTGCCCGCCAACCATGCCATGCCCGCCAGAGGCAAAAGCCAAAGCGCGCACAAGCTCAACCTGCACATGCGGGTCGGGATGGGTTTCGGGATCGGCGAGGACTTCGAAGGCCAGGGTGAGCAGGGCATCGCCCGCGAGAATGGCCGTGGCCTCATCATATTGTTTATGCACGGTGGGCTGGCCGCGGCGCAGCGACGCATTATCCATTGCGGGAAGGTCGTCGTGAATGAGGGAATAGCAATGCACGAATTCGATCGCGGCGGCAACGCGGCGCGAGCGAGAGGTTGGGACGTTGAACAGGCTGGCGGCCTGCATACACAGGAAGGGGCGCAGACGTTTTCCACCGCCGAGGGTTCCGTGGCGCATGGCTTCGTAGAGCGGGGCTTCTGTCAGCTTGGATTCAGGGAGCAGGCGTTCGATTGTCAGGTTCACGGCCTTGGCGACTTCGTCCATTGCGGATTGGAGTTTGGGGCTTGCACTGCGTGGTGATGGCATTTTCTTTTCCTATTTAATTTTTAACCACAGATGAACACAGATTAACACAGATATTTAAAGTGCTACTCTTTGCCAATCCAGTTTTGAGTTTTTAAAATTTAAAATGAGGCCGAGCCTTAAACCGCTTGCGCGTAAATAGTTTAAGACCTGTCCTTTTTCATTGTTTGTAATTCTATCTATTGTTTTTATTTCGACTATAACTTGGTTGCTGATTACAAAATCAGGGATGAATAGACCCACATTTTGATTTTCATAAAAAATTTCGTATTGTTTTTGTTGTTCGAAATAGATATTTCTTTTTTGAAAAGCGACGGCCAGAGCGTTTTCGTATATTTTTTCATGAAAGCCGTGTCCGACAGTGTTTAGAACGTCCATAGCACAGCCGTTGATCTGGAACGAAAGTTCATTCAATCTGTGTTCATCTGTGTTTATCTGTGGTTCCATTATTCCGCGTCCAGGGGTGTTGTTGTGACAGCGCCATCCTTGGCGACGGTGATTTTTTCGATTTTGGCCTGGGCTTCGCGGAGTTTGGTTTCGCAGTGTTTTTTCAGCGTAATGCCGCGTTCATAGGCGCCAATGGAATCTTCCAATGCGGTTTGTCCGGTTTCGAGGGTGCGGACGATGGATTCCAATTCGCCGAGGGCTTCCTCAAAGTTCAGGGTTTCAATTGATTTTGCTTTGCTCATGGGGCTAGAGTGTATGCGAGAGCGGGGTTTTCCTCAAGACATGAATCAATCTATGGCACAAAAATATTCAATTCCAGACGGTATGCGCGTTTATGCGATTGGCGATGTGCACGGGCATTTAGACGCGCTTGAGCGGTTGCATGAAGAGATTTCGGCGGATTTGATCAAGCGGCCAGTCGACGAAGTGCATATGGTTTATCTCGGGGATTATATTGATCGGGGGCCTGATAGCCGCGGGGTGATTGATTATTTGATCGAGCGGAAAGGCCGCGGCGATGGAATTGCGAAGACGTTTTTGGCAGGGAATCACGAATATGCGCTGTTTGATTTTATGAAGGATCCTGTGGGGCATGACTGGTTGCGATATGGCGGCGTGCAGACGCTGGCCAGTTATGGCATGGCGTTTGAGGGGGGCGTGCCTTTGCCTGCGGAGATTGAAGCCGCGCCAGAGCAAATGGCGGCAGCAATTTCGGGGCAGCATTTTGAGTTTTATCGGGGTTTGGATTTAAGCCTCGAGATTGGGGATTATATGTTTGTGCATGCAGGGGTTGATCCGGCGGTGCCGATGACACAGCAGAGCCAATGGGCGCTTACGCGGATGCGGGAGCCGTTTTTATCGTGGCATAAGGATCCGAAGTATAAGCCTTTGGAGAAGCGGGTGGTGCATGGGCATACGATGGTGCGCGAGCCGGAGGTTTTGCCGCATCGCGTGAATGTGGATACGGGGATGTATGACGGCGGCGCGCTGACGGCGGGGGTGTTTGAAGGTGCGGATGTGCGGTTTATTCAGGTACGATGATTTTTGTTTGGGGCATTTTAAATGAACCACAACGATCACGACGTTCAAAAAGAAAAGGATTATAAGTAAAGCTTTGTGATCTTTGTGTGCGTTGTGGTTTTCTTTTTAGTCGCTGGATTGCTTCGTCATTTCAATCCTCGCAAGGACGGTTTAAACCAATCCGAGTTTTTGTTCCAAAACGCCGACGAACATGTGGCCGAGGGTGATGTGCATTTCCTGGATGCGGCCCGGGTCTTTGGCGGGAACGTGAATCAGGATATCGCAATGGGGGTTTATTTTACCGCCTGTTGCGCCCGTAAGACCAACGGTGACCATACCCATGCGCCGCGCTTTTTTTAGCCCTTTGATAACGTTTTCGGAATTGCCGGAGGTGGAGAGCCCGACGGCGATGTCGCCTTCATAGCCCAGTGTCCTGATCTGGCGGGAGAAGATTTCATCAAAGCCGAAATCATTGGCGCAGGCGGTTATGGCGGAGGCATCAAGCGAGAGCGAGAGCGCGGCGATGGGGGAGCGTTCTTTATGCAGTTTGATCGACATTTCGGCGACGATATGCTGGCTGTCTGCGGCGGAGCCGCCATTTCCGAACATGATGATTTTGTTGCCTTTTTTAATGGCGGCGGTCGCGGATTCGACCCATTTATCGAAGGCGTCAAATTGGGTGGCGAACATTTCTTCGGCGATTTTCAGGTGCGCGTCGCGGGTTTTATTCCAGTAATCCAGAGCGCTGACTTCGCCCTTCGGTTTGTGGAATTCGGCTTTTTTAGTTTTAAGGTCTACCATTTATCAACCATTTATTGTCCTGTGATATCGATGGGGTTGCCACGGTTATAGGTGGCGCGCGCCGCTTCCTGAGCCGCGTCTTGTGTGGTTTTTTCGAACATCGTTGGTGTGTTGGCCGCCGCCTCTTCGAGCAGCTTCTGTTGTTTCATGTATTTGCGGTTGAAGGCCAGCTGATCGGGGTTCAGCTGGAAGCCGACAAGAATTTTATAGCGTGCGCCGCGATCCTGACTTTCGATGGGGATAATCTGGCGCATATTTTCGTAATATGTTTGCAAATCTTCCCCCGGTGGGAAGGTCATGCTTGCTGCGAAAACTTCCTTGGCAAGAATTTCTCCGCCCGGCGAAGCGACGGCAACAAAGAACGGATAGGAGAAATAAGGCTTATCACCAGCGCGGATGCGGCCATTGGGGCCGAGTAGTCCTGTGAACACCATTTTCAGGTCGATGGTGACGGCGCGTTCATCATATGAACATGATGTGTCGATTTTGGCAATTTTTGCGCGCGAGATCAGATTGGCATCCGACATCCGTTCATGATCTGTAAAATCACTGAGGGAACTTAAATCTTCGACGGCCTCAACTCTGGGGCAGGTGCCTTCGTAGGTTAATTCTGCGGTCGGTGTGTTATCGAGGGACAAGGATGGCAGATCGAGCGCGCTGATATCCTGCTTGAGGCCATCCATGGCCTGACAGCCTGAAACGAGGGATATACAGAGGGCGAGGGCGAGAAACCTTAGCTCTTTCATTTTATGGTGTCCTTATGATAGAAAAGCCTGCAACTGAGATTAAGTAAGCTGGAAACGAAAAGCAAGAGACCGGAATGAGTGATCGACCATCATTAACGATTTTGTTGGCCGCGCCGCGAGGATTTTGCGCGGGGGTTGACCGTGCAATTAAAATCGTCGAGCTGGCGCTGGAGAAATATGGCGCGCCCGTTTATGTGCGGCACGAGATTGTGCACAATAAATATGTGGTCAATGGCTTGCGGGATAAAGGCGCGGTGTTTGTAAAGGAGCTGGATGAGATTCCCGAAGATACATTTTCTCGGGGGCAGCCGGTAATTTTCAGCGCACATGGTGTTCCCAAGAGTGTTCCCGATAACGCCAAAGAGTGGAATATGTTCTATATTGATGCGACATGTCCGTTGGTGAGCAAAGTGCACCGCGAGGCGGAGCGGCATTTTAAGGAAGGGCATAGAATTGTTTTGATTGGCCATGCGGGGCATCCCGAGGTGATCGGCACGATGGGGCAGTTGCCTGATGGGGCGGTGATGCTGGTTGAAACGCTTGAGGATGTGGAGGGTTTGATGGTTGCTGTGGATGAGAGGCTTGCGTATTGCACGCAGACGACGCTTTCTGTGGATGATACGGCGGAGATTGTTGAGGCGCTTAAGGTGCGTTTTCCGCATATTCATGGGCCGCATAAGGAGGATATCTGTTATGCGACGACGAACCGTCAGGCGGCGGTGAAGGAGATTGCGGTGGAGGCGGATGCCATGATTGTTTTGGGCGCGCCGAATTCTTCGAATTCTAACAGATTGGTTGAGGTTGCGCGGATACACGGCTGCGATAAGGCGATGCTGGTGCAGCGGGCGGCGGAGATTGACTGGGCGTGGTTTGAGGGCGTGCGCACTCTTGGGATTACGGCGGGGGCGAGTGCTCCGGAAGTTTTGGTTGACGAGGTGATAGAGGCGGCGCGGTCGCGCTTTGATGTCACCATTCGCGAAGTGGCCATTACCAAGGAGGATGTGAATTTTAAAATTCCGAAAGTGTTAACCAAGGATGCGGCTTAAGAGGTTTTTTAAACGCGAAGGACGCTAAGTGCGCGAAGTTTTTTTTAATTATTTTTTCTTTGCGTAACGTTGCGTACTTTGCGTTTTGTTTGTTTTCTTTGTTGGATAGGGATTTAAGGATGAAATTATCAGGCGAACAGTTTTTAGCGCAGCCCAAGAAGGTGATTACGTTGATCGGGATGTCAGGCGTGGGCAAGAGCCATTTGTCTGCTAAGTTGGCGCAGTGGGGGTGGCATAATTATTCCTGTGATTATTTGATCGGGACGAAATATCTGAAGCGGCTTATCCCCGAGGGACGGGACAGGACGGCGGAGGATATTGCGTGGCTGTCGGATTTTGTAGGGTGCCTCGGGAATGGGGATTTGGGCGGGATTTCTTTGACGGAGTTCAAGCTTCGGCAGAGGCTGTATTATAACGCCGAGTGTGATGTGATTGATGATGCGGTTGCGGCGATTGAGGCCGAGCAGGGGAATATTGTTATCGACTCGTCAGGGAGTTTGTGTGAGGTCGAGGATGCGAGCCTGCTGGAGGCTTTGGGGCGCAAATCTGTGTTTGTGTATTTGAAGGTGCGGCAAGAGGGACATGGCGAGATTTTGGAGCGTGCAAGCAGTGCGCCCAAGCCGCTTTATTTTCCGCCGGCATTTTTGGCGGAGCGTTTGGCGGCGTATTACGAGAAGTTTGATTTGATCGGGGTGGATGAGGTGGATCCGGATGAGTTTTTGCGCTGGATTTTCCCGCATTTGTTTGAGGCGCGGTTGCCGAAATATCGCGCTTTGGCAGAAAAATACGGGGTGGTTCTGGCGTCGCATACGCTTGATTTTCAATCTGAGGATGCGTTTTTGCAGGCGATTGCTGAGGCGTTGGATGCGCAGCAGAGTTTTAATATCTAATGTTTAGGGTTGTGAGTGTTTACGGGGATTGCTTCGTCGCTGCGCTCCTCGCAATGACAATAAAGCCAAATCGTCATTGCGAGCGCAGCGAAGCAATCTGTTTATAGAGTGGATGATGTCTAAGGTCGTGAAAATTTATACCGATGGAGCATGCAGCGGAAACCCCGGGCCGGGCGGTTGGGGCGCGGTGATGCATTGGAATGGCCATGAAAAGGAATTGAGCGGCGGGGAAGCCGATACGACCAATAACCGTATGGAGATGATGGCGGTTATTCGGGCGATTGAGGCGATTAAGGGCCGTCCGAAAATCGAGGTTTATACAGATAGCAAGTATGTGATGCAGGGCATAACAGAGTGGATTTCGGGTTGGAAAGCCCGCGGGTGGAAGACGGCGGGCAAAAAGCCCGTTAAGAATGTAGATCTGTGGCAGGAGATGGACGCGCTTGTTTCGAAGCATGACATCACGTTTCATTGGGTGAAGGGGCATGCGGGGCATCCTGAGAATGAGCGGGCGGATGCGCTGGCCGTTGCGGGTATACCAAAATAAGTCATTGCGAGGAGAGCTGCAGGCTCGACGTGGCAATCTTCGTTGATTGCTTCCCCCGTATCAAGTAAGGGGTTGCAATGACGGGGTTTTATTCTTATCCACAAGGTTTTCTGCGTTATATAGCGGCTTTTTTGCGCTGTTAAGATTCTATTAACGGAATCACCTCAGGCTTAAATTATGCAGGTTTTAGCGGCTTGCAAAACTTCGAAATAGCCCGGGAGGTTAAAATGATGATTACACGCGCATTAGACCATGTTTCTTGTCAGGCGGAGATGGATGCGAAGGGGATGATGCTTCCGCTGCCCCCGCAGGCGATTGATAACAGCAGTTATGATGTCGAAATGGAAATCTATGCGCGGTTTATGCGGCATTTGCGGCATGTTC
The DNA here is from genome assembly GCA_964350435.1 of uncultured Micavibrio sp. GTDB lineage: Bacteria > Pseudomonadota > Alphaproteobacteria > Micavibrionales > Micavibrionaceae > TMED27. The sequence continues at coordinate 94,518 of CAYGJS010000004.1, read as the reverse complement.
CGAACTCGCGCCCCGAAATTAAAGTCCTTTCGGCCTTGCAGTTTACAGCCGATATGCTGGATTTCAGTGACGCGCATGTAGCGAAGGTTCTGGTTGAGATGGGGCTGCGGGCACCGCGTATGGCGTTTCCTGCGGATTTTCTGCGCTATGCTGATCAAGCGTTGATGCGCGAGCGTTGGGAGGTTGGCGGGCCGAGCGAGAGCCTTTTGCAGCTCAAAGGCCATTGGGACAGTGTGGGCGATGATAAATTCGCGGCGTTTCGCGGCGAGTATCCGCTTATTTCAGAAGAACTTGCGGTTTAGTTATTATAACGCTGGGATTCTGGCAGGGATGTTTCGCCACTTGAATCTTCGGACTGCGAGGGAAAGAAGTTTGTTCCTTCTGCCGGGCGATCGGGATTGCCCCATTGTGAAGAAGTTTTGCCCCGGTCTTTGGCAGTGTTTCCACCATTAAAGAATAATCTGCCAAGCATATCTTCGAAACCCGAGACGGCCTCGAAATCCGCGTTATATATCGGGGCGTAACGGCCACGGGCTTTGGTCATGACTTCGCGCCAGATGCGGGCGGGGTGGCTGCCGCCTGTAACATTTTTCATGGGGGAATTATCATCATTGCCAAGCCAGACTGCGCCGACAAGTTCACGGGTGAAGCCCAGGAACAGGGCGTCGCGGCTTTCGTTGGATGTCCCTGTTTTTCCGGCGGCAGGAACGCCGATTTGTGCGCCGCGCCCCGTGCCGTATTGCATGACGCTGTTCATCATCGCGGTGATGTTCTGGATATCGCTGGCGCGGAAGACACGGCGGGTGCCACGGTCTGCAGGGCGTTGGTAGTAAAGCTCGCCGCTTTCTTTGGCGGTGATTTTGGTGATGCCATAAGGTTTGACTTCATGCCCGCCATTGGCCAGAACCGCGTAAGATCCTGCCATTTCGAGCAGGGTGATGCCGCTGCTGCCCAGTGCGAGGGACAGGTCGGGTTGAAGTTCCGATATGATGCCGAGGCGGGCCGCGGTGTTCAGCACTGCGCTGGGCCCGACTTCGCGCATCAAGCGCACGGCCGCCGTGTTGAGCGAAAAGGTGAGGGCTTCTTCCAATGTGACTTCACCGCTATACTTATTGCCGAAGTTTTTTGGGCGATAGCGGGAGTCCGTGATCGGGGCATCAAGGATCATGTCGTATGGCCCCCACCCTTGCTCGAGGGCGGTGAGGTAGACGATGGGTTTGAAGCTGGAGCCCGGCGGGCGCAAGGATTGCGTTGCACGGTTGAACTGGCTGGCGTTATAATTTCTGCCGCCGACAAGCGCGACGACTTCGCCATTCGGGCGCATCAGAACCATCGCTCCTTCGCTGATATTTTTTTCCTGCCCCGCCTGTCCCAGCACAGTGCTTATGGATTGGGTAATGGCCCCTTGAAGATTTGAGTTCAGGGTTGTTTCAACGATGATATCTTCGGTGGGGGTGCCGATCAGGGCGTTCAGTTCATCGACGATCCAGTCTGTGTAAAAGCGGTCAGCCAGTTCATTGGTGGGTTTTTGGGTTGGTTTTGGCGGTGCCTTGAGGTCGCCATCGGCCTCTTCCTGCGTAATATATCCTGCGTCAACCATGGCACTGAGAACTAGATCGGTGCGCTTTTTGGACAGGCTGGGGTTGCGGTTCGGGGCGTATTTGGATGGCGCCTTCAGCAAGCCAGCCAGCGTTGCGGATTGGCGCAGATTGACTTCACTGGCCGGCGTTTCGAAATACAGGCGCGCAGCGGCGTCAACGCCATATGTGCCGGAGCCGAGATAGACGCGGTTGAGATAAGCACTGAGGATTTCGTCTTTGGTCAGTTCATATTCAAGCCAGATGGCGAGCATGGCTTCCTGGATTTTGCGTTTAAGTTTGCGCTCGCGCGACAGGAACAGGTTTTTCGCCAGCTGCTGGGTGATTGTCGAGCCGCCTTGCGTCGCGCCGCCATCCTTGATGTTGACGAACAGGGCGCGGGTGATGCCGATGGGGTCGAGGCCGAAATGGTAATAGAAACGGCGGTCTTCGATGGCGAGCACGGCCTGTACGAGATGAGGCGGCAGGGTGTCAACCGACACTTGTGTGCCGATGACGTCGCCATAGCGGGCAACGATTTTTCCGCTCGAATCCTTGACGATGATAGAATTTTTGCGGTCGAAGGCGGCTTGTTTGGTGATGTCTGGCAGTTCAGTGGCGTAATATGCGCAAAGGCCAGCAAGGAAAATGCCGCACCACAGGCCGATGACGATTGTCCATTTCAGAAGGAATGGAAGAAGCTTACGGGTTTCCGCGCTTTTTGTGTTTTTACCTTTTTTGGCGGTGGTTTTTTTCTTTGACATAATTTATTGTTACACGGTAATGTCCCTATGATTTTCAGTCGCTAGAGGTATACGAGTATGTCTGCAAAAGCAAGTATTACGAGTGCATCGCCGCCGCAATATGATGGTGATTATGTGCGTACGCATGTATTTGTTGACGATGTAAAAAAAGACGGGCGAGCACTTAAGACAAAATTTGGTGTAGCGCATGGTTGTCGTGGCGCAAGCGCGGAACTGGCAAGATTTGCTGCGGATGCATTATTGCGGGGTGAGGTTGATAAATTGGTATTCTCCGGCGGGAATGTTGTGCGGGATATTCTGACATTTGGTGGCTTGGCGCAGATGACAATCGTGGATAAGGACAAGGGTCTTGGTCAAAAACTTGGGGCGGTTTTTGATCGGGCGCGAGATTGTTTTGCGATGCAGTCCATCCTGCATTTTTATACGGAAGCCGAATATATGAAAAAAGTTGCGCTGGAGCATATTCGTAAGCAGATCCCTGATTTTGATGAAAACCGCATTATCATTGAGAATCAGCACGCAGGGGTTCGGCCCACCTCCAGTAATGTTGCCGATGGCGTTGGACAATTACTTCGTAATGAAACCTTGAGAGAGGAAATTCTTAAAGCCGGGGCGGTGATGGTTATGCAGCACGCTTATAATACGCGCCTGGCCGCTTCGGCGTGGCAGGCGAAATTGCCGGAGCATATGATTATTGTGCCTAAATCATCCTATCCTTATGGGCGGGATGAGTATAATTGGGAAGGCACACCGTTAGAGAGTCTGGTGTATATGGATGCGACGAAAGTTGATCCCAAAAACCCCAAGGGTAATTTTCAGAGATTTCCTGAAAATTTTCAATATTATGATGCTGAAGAGCACGCCGAGAAAGCCAGGCAGTCGCTGGATATGGTTGATTTAGCTTAGCTACAATCAAGCCAGTACCGCAGGCGGGCGGGAAATTTATCGGTGGCAGGGCATTCATCATCAAACACACCGCCGCAAAATTCAACGATCCGCTGACCGGCTTTGTTTTTCGGGTCAATGGTAATCAGGGCCCGGTCTATGCCGAAATGGGAGACATAGGGCATACCTTTTTGCAGGATTTTCTTGCCAAAGCCTTTGCCGCGCATCGAGGGGCGGATGATATAGTTAATGTGGCCGCCCCATTTTTCGAGGTGCCAGTTGAGGCGGTGGCGAATATTCAGCGTGCCGATGAATTTTAAATCCTTAACCAGCCACAAAACGGTTTCCGGGACGGGTTCCACCCAGTCCTCATAAGGTTTATGAAGGTGACGGCGGCTGGTATTGATATCTTCGACGAAAGTTTCGAAATTTTTGTCCAGCTGCGCGCGGTCGAGAAATTGATAACGACCTTCGGCGTGGAATTCGTCTAGCGCGTTGAGGAAACTCTCTTTATATATTACGTCGGGTTTTACCAATTTTGATGCGGACATTTTAGGCTCCTAAATCAACAAGATTGCGGCGAGGCCGAGAAAGGCAAAGAAGCCGACCACATCCGTGATGGTGGTGAGGAAAACGGTGGAGGCGACGGCGGGGTCGGCGCCGTAGCGGTCGAGGACAATTGGGATGCCTGCGCCAAACAGGCCGGCGGCAAACAGATTAATGACCATGGCTATTGCAATGACAAGGCCAAGCATGGGGTTTGCGAACCAGAGCGCGGTGAGTGCGCCTGTTATGAGGGCGAAGGCCGCGCCGTTCAGTGATCCGACGGCGGTTTCTTTCCAAATGATACGGGCGGTGTTTGCGCCCGAGAGTTCTTTGGTAGCCAGCGCGCGCACAGCCACGGTGAGCGCCTGCGTGCCTGCATTGCCGCCCATGGAGGCGACGATGGGCATGAGAACGGCCAATGCCACGAGCTCGGAGATGGTGGCATCAAAGAAGGAGATGACGACCGAGGCAAGGATGGCGGTGAGCAGGTTAACGAACAGCCAGCGGAAGCGAATGCCTGTGGTGGAGAGAATGGCGCGGTAGAGGTCGCCTTCGGTCACACCGGCAAGTTTCAGGATGTCTTCGGAGGCTTCCTGGTCGATCACGTCAACAACGTCGTCAATCGTGATCACACCGATCAGGCGGCCTGCATCATCAATCACGGGGGCGGAGACGATATCTTCGCGGCGGAAGAGACGGGCGACATCTTCCTGATCCATTTCGGCGGAGATGGTTATGGTTTCATCGAGGGTCAGGCCGTCCATTTTCTGCGAGCGGGGGCTGCGGATAATGCGATTGAGGGGGATATGCCCTTTGATGTGATATGCGGGGTCAATGACGAAGACGTCGAAGAAGTTTTCCGGCAGGTCATCGGCGGCTTTACGCAAGTAATCAATGGTTTTACCGACAGTCCAGAATTCAGGGACGGCGACGACTTCGCGCTGCATGAGGCGACCGGCAGAGTCTTCGGGGAAGGACAGGCCTTCTTCGATGACGGCGCGGGTTTTGGCGGAGAGTTTGCGGATGATTTCCTTTTGGAAACTTTCATCGAGGGTTTCGATCAAGCCGAGCGCATCATCGGTTTCGAGTTCTTTGAGGATGCCTGCGACTTGGGCGGCGGGCATAGCCGAGAGGGTGGTGCGGATAAGTTCGGTGTCCATTTCGGTATAAACGACGGGGTCGATTTCGCCGCCGAACATGGACAGGAGTTCTTCGCGGTCCTCGTCGTTGACTTTGGCGATCAGGTCGGCGGTATCGGGGGCGGAGAGCTCGCGCAGGGCTTCATGCACCGTGTCGGCGTCTTGCGCATGCACGGCGTTGGTGATTTCACGAATTTCTTCGTCGCTGAGGGAAAAGGAAATTTCTTCGATGTCCTTGGGCTCAGCGATATTTTGTTGATTGTCGTGCATGGTTGCCACCCTGTTTATGGAGGGCAACTATAGCAGTTTTGTATTAGCTTGCAACGCGTATGCGTTTTTTGTCTTTGCCGTCTTCGGTTTTGTCCTGGGCATGAAGCTGCGCGCCGACAGTGGCAATCGAGGTCACATTCACGATGCCGCGTGCGGAAACCGTGGGGGTGATAATGTGAACCGAACGCGCCGCGCCGAGCAGAAGCGGGCCGATGCTGATGCCTTCGGAAAAAACTTTGGTCATGTTGAAAGCAATATTGGCGGCCTCTACATTTGGCATGACAAACAGGTTCGCCTCACCTTTCAGGGTGGAATTAGGCATCACGGTATCGCGGGACTTTTGGGAAAGCGCGGCGTCTGCATTCATTTCGCCGTCGATTTCAAGAGAAGGGTCGCGGTGGGTGATGTCCTGATAGGTTGCGCGCATCTTGCGGCAAGTGTCGTGATCGCCTGTGCCGAAATTGGAATGCGAGAGCAGGGCAACCTTGGGCGTTATCCCGAAGCGGCGGACTTCTTCAGCCGCCAGCAGGGTCATTTCCGAGATCTGCGCGATTGAAGGATCGGGGTTGATTTGCGTATCAACGAAGAAATATGTGCCTTTGGAGTTCAAAAGCGCATTCATGGCCGCCGGGGTTTCAACGCCTGGCTTCAGACCGATGATGTCGATCACATCCTTGAGGTGATGTTTGTAAAGGCCCACTGCGCCGCAGACCAGGCTGTCGGCTTCACCGCGATGAACCATCAGCGCGCCGATAGCGGTGGTGTTTGTCCGCATGGTGGCGCGGGCAACCGCCGGGGTTACGCCGCGGCGTTCCATGATTTTATGATAGGTTTCCCAGTATTCGCGATAGCGGGGATCGTCTTCCGGATCGACGAGTTCGAAGTCTTTATCAGAGGCCAGACGCAAACCCAACTGCTTGATACGGGTTTCGATCACGCGGCGACGTCCGATGAGGATCGGTTTCACAATCGCTTCGTCGAGAGCTATTTGAACGGCCTGCAGCACTTGTTCTTCTTCGCCTTCGCAGTAAACGATGCGTTTCGGATCTTCTTTTGCGCGTTTGTAAATCGGGCGCATTACCAGCTGGCTGCGGATGAAATATTGCTGCAAACGGTGTTCATAGGCTTCGAAATCCGTGATAGGGCGCGTGGCGACGCCGCTGGCCATTGCGGCCTTGGCGACGGCGATCGGCAGGTCAACGATCAAGCGCGGGTCAAAGGGTTTCGGGATCAGATATTCCGCGCCGAATTCCAGGTTTTCACCAGCGTAAACAGACGCGACTTCAGCGTGGATTTCCTTGCGCGCCAGTTCGGCAATCGCTTTGACGCAGGCGAGTTTCATTTCCTCGTTGATTTTGGTTGCGCCAACATCCAGCGCGCCGCGGAAGATGAAGGGGAAACACAGAACATTATTAACCTGGTTTGAGTAATCAGAGCGCCCTGTGCAGATGATGGCATCGGGTTTCGCTTCGCGGGCTTCTTCCGGCATAATCTCGGGCGTGGGGTTGGCGAGCGTCAGCAACAGAGGCTTTTTGCCCATGCCTTTGACCCATTCTTTTTGCACGGCCCCAGCCGCAGACAGGCCAAGAAACACATCCGCGCCTTTCAGGGCTTCTTCCAGAGTACGCAGTTTTGTATCACTGGCGAATTTTTCTTTTTGCGGATCCATGCCTTCGTTGCGACCTTTGTAGATAACGCCGTTACGGTCACAAACGATAATGTTTTCTTTCTTCAAGCCTGCGCCAAGGAGGAGTGTCAGGCACGAGATTGCGGACGCGCCCGCGCCATTGGCGACGAGTTTGATTTTGGACGCATCACGGCCGGAATATTTGATCCAGTTGGTAAACGCGGCCGTCACGATGATGGCGGTGCCGTGTTGGTCATCATGGAAGACGGGGATATTCATTCTTTCTTTGAGGCGGCGTTCGATTTCAAAACATTCCGGAGCCTTGATGTCTTCGAGGTTAATGCCGCCATAGGTGGGTTCGAGGGATTCCACGATATCGACAAATTTCTGGATGTAGGTTTCAGAATTATAGTCTGCATCGTCCATATCGGTTTTCATATCGATCTCAACATCGACAGAATCGATATTGGCGAATTTTTTGAACAGAACGGATTTCCCCTCCATCACGGGTTTGGCAGCCAGAGCGCCAATATTGCCGAGGCCAAGAACCGCCGTGCCTTCGGTGATAACAGCGACAAGGTTGCCCTTGGACGTGTAGTCATAGGCGGTGATGGGCGCGCGAGCAATTTCCTCGCAAGGGGCGGCAACGCCGGGTGAATAGGCCAGTGCCAGATCACGCTGGGTGGCCAGCGGGGTCGTGGGCTTGAGGGCGACTTTGCCCGGTTCCGGGAAACGGTGATAATCCAATGCGGCGGCGTATAGGGCTTCTTTGCTGTCTTTGGGCGGCTTTTGTGACATGTTCTCGCTCGTGAATTTAGAAAAAATAATCGTGTCCTTCGATAGACAATATGGCAGCGCGGCGCAAGGGGAATAATGTGATGCGGTGCACATAGAGCAAAAGCTTTATCTTCCCATCCAGTATGTTTTATCTTGCCAGCGAATATCGAGTTTGCTAAACCCTTTCACTCTACTAAACATGTTCTTAATGGCGTGCGGTCATGGCGGAACTGGTAGACGCGCCAGACTAAGGATCTGGTGGGGAGTAATCCCCTTGGAGGTTCAAGTCCTCTTGGCCGCACCATTTAGCCTTCATCTTTTTCATCCTGACTTTGTCGCTGCGCTCCTCGAATAGCAGTCTATTCGTCGTCGCTTGCTTCTCGTCATGATAAAAAATATTTTGACTAAATTAATCCCTGTATTATTTCGTGTGATTGTTGCAACTCTTAGGGCATAAATGCCTTGAACAAAGGTTGTGAAATGGAATTTATAGTTTCGAGAGAATTTGTGGAATACCCAAATGCGCTGCAGTTTATGGACTCGCGGGTCGCGGGGATTCATGAGGGGAGCGCGCGCGAGTGTATCTGGTTTTTGGAGCATCCGCCGCTGTATACGGCCGGGACGAGCGCGAAGGCGCAGGATTTACTGGAGGCGCGGTTTCCCGTTTATGAAACAGGGCGCGGCGGCGAGCATACGTATCACGGGCCGGGGCAGCTTGTGGCCTATGTGATGCTTGATTTGAAGCGGCGGGGCGGGGCAGATATCAAGAAATATGTTTGGAATTTGGAAGAGGTGATTATTCGCACGCTTGCCGAATTCGGGATTACGGGTGAGCGGCGGTGCGGACGCGTGGGGATTTGGGTTTCGCGGAGGTTGCCCCCCCACCCTAATCCTCCCGCCGAGGGGGGAGGGGACGCTGTTGTTGAGGAAAAGATTGCGGCGATCGGGGTGCGGGTGCGGCACTGGATTACGCTGCACGGGATTGCGATTAACGTTCATCCGGATTTGTCGCATTTTGGCGGGATTGTGCCGTGCGGGATTTCCGAACACGGGGTGACGAGTATGGCGGCGCTTGGCGCGGATGTTCCGATGGCGAAGCTAGACATTGTTTTAAAACAAAAATTTCTTGATGTTTTTGCATAATTTGGTGCGGTTGGCTTGTCCCCCCTTCAGGCAGCGGCCAGAGGTTTAATCTGCCGCTATCGCGGTGAGTCGGCTTTGCACGTACTCAGCGATATAGGCGGTGAGGGTTTCGAGGTCGGATTTTAGTTTTGTATAATTTTCGGTTTTTTCTCCCGTGTTTTCATTCATATAGAGCGCTTTGTTAATCTCGATTTGCAGGGCGTGGTAACCGAGAGCCGGATTTGAATATTTATCAATACATTCAACACCTTTGAAGGGATCGTTGAGGGATACGGTGTAGCCGAGGCCTTTGATGAAGTCGCGCAGGGCGCGGGTGAAGGCGGGGTCGCAGGTGGTGCCGTCGCGGTCACCGAGAACGAAATCGACGGCGCGGGGGCGGTTGCCGACGATGCCTACAGGCTGGCGGGGGTATGCGCTGGCGGCGGGCATGGAGTGGCAATTGATATGCCAGACTTGGCCGAAATTATAGTGGAGGTCTTTGAGGCTTTCGTTCAGGGCGTTGTGATAGGGGATGTAACAGGTTTCGATGCGGCGCAGGATTTCCGCAGACGAGAGCTTGCGGTTATAGACGGGCGCGCCCGGTTTGACGAGGCGGCGGATCAGGCCGATGCCGCTGTGGGATCTTGGGGTCGGGTTTATCGGCGAAGGGCCATTCCACGGGGCGGCGAGCAGGTCAGGGTCGATATCGTCTACGGCGCGGTTCACGTCGATATAGCTGCGCGGGAAATGGGCGAGCAAGAGCCGCGCTCCATATTCGGGGGTGAAGTCGAAGAGGTTATCGACGTATTTATCCTCGGCGGTTTCGAGGGTTTTGAAATCGCAGGCATAACGGAAATCGGCGGGGTATTGATTGCCGCTATGGGGGGAGTCAAACAGCAGGGGCAGCGGCGATTTTGGTTTTGCGAGAGAGAAGACGTTCATAAAGGTATTAATACATTTATGCTTTCCCTGCGCAAGCAGGGATCTTATAGGTATAGTGTTGAAGATTTCCGCTTTCGCGGGAAAAGCAGATTAAGTAGGATTTTGAAATGCACGATATTAAATACATACGCGAAAACCCCGCAGATTTTGACAAGGCCATGGCGCGCAGGGGGCTTGGCGGGCAATCGGACGCGATTTTGAAGCTGGATGAGGAGCGCAGGGCGGTGCAGACGCAGTTGCAGGAGCTGCAAACCACGCGCAACGCCGAGAGCCAGAAGATTGGCGAGATTAAAAAATCGGGCGGGGATGCGTGTGCGGCTATGGAAGCGGTTGCGCGGATGAAGGATGAGATGGCGTTGCTGGAGGAGCGCGAGAAGTCGCTTGCGGAGAGTTTGAACCAGCATCTGGCGGGTTTGCCGAATGTGATGGCGCTGGACGTGCCCGAAGGCGCGGATGAGAATGACAATGTCGAGCTGCATAAATGGGGAGAGCCTTCAACCGTGAAGGTGCCGGAGCATTTCGAGATTGGGGAAACCTTGGGGATGATGGACGCGGAAGTGGCAGCGAAGATGAGCGGCAGCCGCTTTACGATGCTGTCGGGCGGATTGGCGCGGATGGAGCGGGCACTAGGGATATTCTTTTTGGATGTTCATGTGAATGATCATGGGTATACAGAAGTGTCCCCGCCCTTGATGATTAAGGATAATGCGATGTTTGGTACGGGCCAATTGCCGAAATTTGCCGAGGACCAGTTTCGGACAACGCGCGAGGATTGGTTGTTGCCGACATCCGAGGTGCCGCTGACGAATATTGTGGCGGAGGAGATTGTCGAGGAGAAGTCTTTGCCGCGCCGCTATACCGCGTTTACGCCGTGTTTTAGGCAAGAGGCGGGATCTGCGGGGCGGGATACGCGCGGGATGATCCGCCAGCATCAGTTTTATAAGGTCGAGATGGTGGGGATTACCAAGCCCGAAGACAGCGAAGCCGAGCATGAGCGGATGCGGGAATGTGCGGAAAGCGTGCTGCGGAAGCTTGAGCTGCCGTATCGCTTGGTGACGCTGTGCAGCGGTGATACGGGCTTTGGGGCGCGCAAGACCTATGATCTTGAGGTCTGGCTTCCGGGGCAGCAGAGATATCGGGAGATTTCGTCTGTGTCGAATTGCTGGGATTTTCAGGCGCGCAGGATGAATGCGCGGTTCAAGCGCGAGGGTGAGAAAAACACGACGTTCCTGCATACGCTGAACGGTTCCGGCGTGGCGGTGGGCCGAGCGCTGATTGCGGTGATGGAGAATTATTATGACGCGACGGATGGCAGCGTGCGCGTGCCGGAGGTTTTAAAGCCTTATATGGGCGGGGTGGAGAAGATTGTGAAATCTTGAAACGTCATTGCGAGCGATCGCGAAGCAATCTATTGTTAATCTAACGTGGATTGCCGCGTCGCTATCGCTCCTCGCAAAGACAGAAAAATTATGAACACACAAGATATTAATCGCCGTATTCGTTTAGTTATGGATTTACGAACCAAGGGGATTCGGGATGCGCGGGTTTTGGGTGCGATGGAGCGGGTGCCGCGCGATGAGTTTGTGCCCGAGGCGGTGCGGCATCAGGCGTGGGAGGATATGGCGTTGCCGATAGCGCGCGGGCAGACGATCAGCCAGCCTTTTATTGTGGCGATTATGACGCAGGCTTTGGCGCTATCGGATCGGGATAAGGTTTTGGAGATCGGCACGGGGTGCGGGTATCAGACCGCGATTTTATCAAAGCTGTGCCGCCGCGTCTATACGATTGAGCGGCACAGACCCTTGCTGGCGGGGGCGGAAGCGATGTTCGAGGCGCTCAGACTTCGTAATATCACGGCGATTGCGGGCGATGGCATGAAAGGGTGGCCGAAGATGAACGGCATTGACCAAGCGCCGTTCGACAAAATTATCGTCACAGCGGCGGCGCGGGAGAAGCCGCCAGCGGCGTTGATGGCGCAGCTTAAAGACGGCGGGATGATGGTTATTCCTGTAGGGCAAAGCGGGGATCAGATGCTCAAGCTTTATAAGAAAGAATCTGATGAGGCGTATTCGGTGAAGGATATATGCCCCGTGCGGTTTGTGCCGTTGCTGCCTGATATTGCCAGCGATACAGAAGTCGCATAGCTGTTGTGATTGCGAGGAGCGACATCGACGAAGCAGTCTAGATTACTTCGCGTGCGCTCGTAATGATGCAATCACCGCGTCGCCCATCTCGGATGTCGAGATTTTTGTGCATCCCTCCGCCATGATATCGGCGGTGCGTTTGCCGCCCGCTAGAACGTCCTGAACCGCTGCATCAATCGCATCCGCCATCGCGCTTTTATCGAGCGAATACCGCAGCAGCATCGAGAGCGATAAAATCGTGGCCAGCGGGTTGGCAATCCCTTGCCCCGCAATATCGGGCGCGGAGCCGTGCACAGGCTCATACAGCCCCGCTGTGCCTTCCGCGCCCAAAGACGCAGAGGGCAGCATCCCGAGCGAACCCGTCAGCATCGCCGCCTCATCCGAAAGGATGTCCCCGAACAGATTATCCGTCACAATCACATCAAACTGGCGCGGATTGCGGCAAAGCTGCATCGCGCAGTTATCGGCGTACATATGTTCCAGGCTCACATCCGCATATTCCGCGTGCAAGGCCGTGATTTCCTCGCGCCATAATTTGCCGCTTTCCATGACATTGGCTTTTTCGCATGACGTCACGCGGTTTGAACGCTTGCGCGCCAGCTCAAAAGCCACGCGGCCGATGCGGTGAATTTCCGATGTTGTGTAAGTTTGGGTGTTGAAGCCCCGACGCTGACCGTCTGCCAGTGTTTCAATGCCGCGCGGCTCCCCGAAATACACCCCGCCCGTAAGTTCGCGCACGATCAGGATGTCCAACCCCTTGACGATTTCGGGCTTCAATGACGAAGCATCAACCAGCGCATCAAACACGAGGGCAGGGCGCAAATTTGCAAACAGATCAAGCTCCTTGCGCGCGCGGAGCAAGCCCGCCTCAGGGCGCTTATCGTAATCCACCCCGTCCCATTTAGGCCCGCCGACACTGCCCATCAGAATGGCATCCGCCGCGCGGCATTTCGCCAGTGTTTCGTCTGCAAACGGTACGCCGTATTCATCATAAGCCTGCCCGCCGATCATATCATGTGTCAGGGTCACATCGAGCCCTGCATGCCCCTGCAGCCATGAAATGACTTTCACCGCTTCCGCAACGATTTCTGGGCCAATCCCGTCACCGGGAAGAATAAGAATATTCTGTGTCATATATATAATTCCTTTTGTCATCCTGAAGTGCTTGCACTGAAGGATCTGTTTTGTTTCAGCTAGATCCTTCAGACCTAAAGGTCTTCAGGATGACGGGCTGCTTGACTATACCCATGGCTGCTCGGTTTTGCGTTTGGCTTCAAAATTCTCGATATGCACATTCTTTTCCATCGTCAGGCCGATATCATCCAGCCCGTTCATCAGGCAATGTTTGCGGAACGGGTCAATCTCGAAATTAAACGTGAATTTATTCCCGCGTGTGATGGTCTGTTTTTCCAGATCAATCTCTATGGCGCCCTCGGGGTCTTCCTTTGCCGAAGCCATAAGCTGATCGACGTGTTCCTGAGGAAGTTCAATGGGAAGAATGCCGTTCTTAAAGCTGTTATTAAAGAAGATATCTGCAAAGGATGGCGCGATCACGCAGCGAAAACCCATATCCAAAATCGCCCATGGCGCATGTTCGCGGCTTGACCCACAACCGAAATTCTCGCCTGTAATCAATATCTCCGCGCTCTTATACTCAGGGCGGTTTAGCACGAAATCAGGCAGAAGATCGCCTTGATCATCATAGCGGATATTATAAAACGCGCTCACGCCCAGCCCTGTGCGCTTCACAGTCTTCAAAAACTGCTTCGGAATGATGATATCCGTATCGACATTGATCATATCCAGCGGCGCAGCGATCGCTTTCAGGGTTGTAAAAGGTTTCATGGTTTAACTCTTTTGTAATGTCCGACCATGTTTATAATCATCCATTTTCAATTCCGCAAATACTTCGAACAATTCCATGTCATAAATGCTGGAGCCTTTTTCCTCGCGCATCCGCGCCAACACCCCCGCAGGAGAAATATCACGGGTCCCGAAATGCGGCCGCCAGATGCGGTATCCGTCATATGCCTCGACAATTGCGGCCAAACGGACGGGCAGGGATAGGCTTTCCGCGCGAAGCCCATGCGTGCCTGTGCCGTCCATATGCTCGTGGTGATGCATCATAATATCCATCATCAAATCCTTGAACGGATGTTCGACACCGGCAAAGGTTTCCTGCACGATCTGCGCGCCGAGCAGCGTATGCGTACGGCGAATTTTCTTCATGGTATCGCTCGGTTTTTCTTCGCTGTCCCAGAGCTCCACAGGCAAAAGCCGCTTGCCGATATCATGCGGTATAACCGCCCAGCGCATATTATTCGCCACCCGCTCGCCCAGCCCCAGAGCCATGCACGCACGTACAGTGTTTTCCGCCACCCTGTCCGTATGTTCATGAAAGATGTACGTTATTCCCTCAGGCCGCTGACGGTCATAAGCCTCAAGCTGCCTGAGCTCCTCCTTGATGAAGGGTTTGAACAGGCTCTGGCACAGATCATCTGTTGCAAAATCAAAATCATCCGGCCAGTCTTTTTGCATAATCGATTTATTCAGTGTTAAGATGGTTCTGCTATAATTTTTAAAGGTTATAAAGCACTAAACAGGGATACAAAATGAAAAATTTCAAAATATTATCCGTTCTGAGTGTCTGTGTGGTTTTAGGGTTATCCGCGTGGACGCCCGCCGACGCCCAAAGCATCGCTGACCAATGGGCCAGCGAGCACGAAGTTTATCTGGATATGGACAAAAAAATACTCTCCAAGCCTCTGGCCGGAGAAGCCGAAGAGGGTGTCTTGGAGCTGTTTGTTAAAAAGCAGGTTGCCAATGATTTTGATGACCCCAGCCTCGCCGAGAGCTTAAACAACATTACCCCTGCCGCAGGCGTCCAGTTCCGCGTCGAGTTTTAAAGATCACGAATATCCGTTAATTTGCCCGTAATCGCCGCCGCCGCCGCCATCGCGGGAGACACAAGATGTGTACGCCCGCCGCGCCCCTGACGGCCTTCGAAATTGCGGTTCGATGTGGAGGCGCAGCGCTCCCCGGGCGAGAGCTGGTCGGGGTTCATCCCCAGACACATGGAGCATCCCGGCTCACGCCAATCAAACCCCGCCTCGATCAGGATCTCGGCAATCCCTTCTTCTTCCGCCATCGCTTTTACAAGGCCGGACCCCGGAACAATCATAGCCTCGATGATATTCGCCGCGACTTTCTTACCCTTGGCGACTTTGGCGACTTCGCGCAAATCTTCAATCCGCGCATTGGTGCAGGAGCCGATAAAGACTTTATCAATCACGATATCCGTCATCTTCGTGCCGGCCTTGAGGCCCATATAATCCAGCATCCGCTCAACGCTCGCGCGCTTGTTTTCATCGGCGAAATCAGACGGGGAGGGGACAACGCCGTCAATGCTCACCACATCTTCCGGGGTCGTGCCCCATGTGATGGTCGGCGGAATATCGGCGGCGTTAATTACGATCTCTTTATCGTAAGCCGCGCCTTCGTCAGACGGCAGGGTTCTCCAATACGCCACGGCCTTGTCAAATTCTGCGCCTTTCGGCGCCATAGGGCGGCCTTTGATATATTGGAACGTTGTTTCATCAGGGGCGACAAGGCCTGCGCGCGCGCCCGCCTCAATCGACATATTGCAAATTGTCATCCGCCCTTCCATAGACAGCGCGCGAACAGCTTCGCCCGCATATTCCAGCACATAGCCCGTGCCGCCCGCCGTGCCGATTGTGCCGATAATATGCAGCACCATATCCTTGGCTGTCACGCCCGCCGCCAATTCACCGTTTACAGAAATCCGCATGGTTTTTGCAGGTTTTTGGATCAGGGTCTGGGTCGCCAAAACATGTTCAACTTCGGACGTACCAATCCCGAACGCCAGCGCCCCGAACGCGCCGTGGGTGGAGGTATGGCTATCGCCGCACACAATCGTCATGCCGGGCAGGGTGAAGCCTTGTTCGGGGCCGATAATATGCACAATCCCCTGACGTTTATCGGTCAAATCAAACAGTTTTACGCCGAATTCCTCGCAGTTCTTACGAAGCGTATCAATCTGGATGCGGCTGTCTTCTTGTTCAATCGGCAGGGAGCGATCCGTTGTCGGGACATTATGATCCATCACCGCCAGAGTATTTTCGGGCTTGCGCACTGCGCGCCCTGCCATCCTTAGCCCCTCAAAGGCTTGCGGTGAAGTCACTTCATGCACAAGGTGACGGTCGATATAGATCAGGCACGTACCCTCATCGCCCATGTGAACGACGTGATCATCCCAGATTTTTTCGAAGAGTGTTCGGGGTTTAGTTGCGTTTGTCATTGCGAGCGTCAGCGAAGCAATCCTGATGATACCAACTGCGGGTGCTGGATTGCTTCGTCGCTATAGCTCCTCGCAATGACGAAAGGCTTTACTCTGCGGAACCCTCAGCAGGGGCTTCTGCTGCGGTAGCGGCATCTGCGGCGGCTTTCGCTTCGGCAGCAGCAGCATCAGCAGCCGCTTTTTTCTCTGCATCCTTGGCGGCCTGTTTCGCCGCTTTGGCATCCTGATTGGCTTTATTCACTTCGGCGCGCTTGGCATCTTTTTCTGCCTTTTTCTGCGCTCTGATCTGTGTTTTGGTCAAACCTACAGTCGCTTCATCCACCTCGTTTTCAATCCCATGGCCGGTTGTACGCTCAACAATGCGGGCAGACTTACCGCGGCGGTCGCGAAGATAGTAAAGCTTCGCGCGGCGGACGGCACCTTTGCGCACCAATTCAATGCTCTCGATCCGTGAACTCCAGAGTGGGAATACCCTCTCAACGCCTTCACCATATGAAATCTTACGCACGCAGAAACGCTCATTCACGCCTGCGCCGCTACGGGCAATACATACGCCTTCATAGGCCTGAATACGCTCACGCGTACCTTCTTTAACGCGCACGTTCACTTTTACCGTGTCGCCGGGGCCGAATGCTGGAATTTCTTTGGACTCTTGAAGTTTAGCCAGAGTCTTGGCTTCAAATTTCTGTAGTGTATTCATCGTTTTTGTCCTTTATTAAGACCCGAAATCAAGCGTTCGCAAGGCGGTCTAAGTATCTTTTGTGGGGTTTATAACGCTGGAAAACCGCTTTTGCAAGCTTTATTTGAGCAAATCAGCCAGTAAATCTGGACGCCTTTTTTGTGTGAGTTCCAGCGATTGCTTCTCCCGCCACTCCCTGATCTTGGCATGATTGCCCGATTGCAGCACGTCTGGCAC
This sequence comes from uncultured Micavibrio sp., assembly GCA_964350435.1. Taxonomy (GTDB): domain Bacteria; phylum Pseudomonadota; class Alphaproteobacteria; order Micavibrionales; family Micavibrionaceae; genus TMED27. The sequence continues at coordinate 77,491 of CAYGJS010000004.1, read as the reverse complement.
ATCGTGCGCAATGCCTTGGGCATCTTCCCACGTCGCGGGGCGGGTGTAATGCGGATACTCCAGCAGGCCGTTCGAAAAACTCTCCTCCAGCGGCGTGTCGTCATTGCCCATCACGCCGGGCAGCAGGCGAATGCAGGCATCCATAAGGATCATAGCCGCAGGCTCACCGCCGCTCAGCACGTAATCACCAATAGAAATTTCCTCGAAATCATGGGCGTCCAATACCCGCTGATCGACGCCCTCGTAGCGACCACACAAAATAGTCAGGGCAGGGGCGGCCGCAAATTCTTTAACCAGTGCTTGCGTGAGGGGCCTTCCGCGCGGCGACATATAGATTTTTCGCCCCGGATTTTCGATACTGAGAAGCGCAGCCTCAATAATATCCGCCCGCATCACCATCCCCGCGCCGCCGCCATAGGGCGTGTCATCAACGCTTTTATGCGTATTGTTTGCGAAATCTCTAATATTCGTGGTATCAAAGCTCCATATCTGATTTTCAAGTGCCCGACCGCTTAAGGATTGCCCTAAAGATCCCGGAAACATTTCAGGAAACAGGGTCAGGATTTTGAATGTGAGGCTCATATTAAAAACAGATCATAGTTGCGAAGGGTGATGGTTTCCCCGACTTCCGGCACGAAGTCATCGTTGAACGGCAACAGGAAGCTCGCGCCTGATTTTGGCTGGATATCCAGCAGATCACCCGCGCCATAGTTTTCAACCGCTTTCACAACGCCGATTTCCTCGCCGCTCTCATTCACGCATTTCATACCAACCAGATCTTCGGCATAAAATTCGTCCTCGTCTTCAATGTCGGGAAGGGCGTCACGATCAATCAATAGCTCGGTGCCGCCAAGGGCTTCCGCGCCGTTGCGCTCGTTGATGCCTTCAATCTCGGCCAAAATATATTTGCCGAGTTTGTTCTTGAGTTTGATTTTAAATTCGGGGATTTGCTCAAGCAGCGATAAGTCGTCGCAATAGGGAACAATTTTAACCAGCCCCTTGATCCCGTGCGCCGCGGCAATGCGGCCAACGCATATGCGTTTATCGGGGGCAGTGGGGGGCTGGTTAATCTTTTCTGTCATACAAAAAGCCTTACTCGGCGGGCTTTTCTTCTTCAGCCGGTGCTTCTGATGCTGGGGCTTCCGCAGGTGTTACCGCAGGCTCTTCAGCTTTGGATTCTTCAGCCGCCGGAGGCTCCTCAGCAGGCGTTTCCGCCGCCACTTCAGGCGCAGCTTCCGCTTCAGCAGGAGCCGCCGCCACTTCAGGAGCCGCCGCTTCCTCAGCAGGAGCCGCCGCCGCTTCCGCTTCAGCAGCCTTCGCCGCTTCGGCTTCTGCCGCTGCGTTCGCTTTGGCTTCTTCTGCCGCCGCTTTAGCTGCTTCCGCCGCATTTGCGCGTTTTTCTTCTTTATCCGCGATTTTCAGCTTTGTCTTTTCAGATTGCGCTGATTTATTCGGGCGGTTAGGCTGCTTTGGCATCTCCGCCAAACCCGCTTTGCCCAAAAGGATAGCAACGCGCTCGGATGGCTGTGCACCTTCACCAAGCCAGTATTTGATGCGGTCTTCGACCAGAACAACGCGGTTGTCATTGTCGTTTTCCAAAAGCGGGTTATATGTCCCCAGTTTCTCGATGTAACGACCGTCGCGCGGCATGCGCTTGTCCGCGACGACGATGCGGTAGAATGGACGCCCCTTGCGGCCGCCTCTTGATAGTCTCATTGCTAGTGCCATTTTAGTTTCTCCTTATAGTAATGGTTCTTACAAATTTCAAAAAATTAACCACCAAGCACCCAAGAACACAAAGTTCTAGAGCGCTCGGCGTTTAATACCGCTTTCTCCAAACGTCGTTGCGAGGAGGGCGCAGCCCGATGCGGCAATCTAGAATAGATTGCTTCGCTACGCTCGCAATGACGTAAATTAAATTCATCGCTTCTTCCCTTTACCCAGCAGTCCTGCCAGATCAGGAGGCAAACCCTTGCCGCCGCCCGCAAAGGGGTTGGGGCCCAAACCGCCGCCAAGACCTTTGCCAAGGCCGGCCATATCCGCGCCCAAGCCGTCTGGGTCCATAGACCCCGCCAGCATCTCCAGCTCGTCGGCCTTACCGCCCATCATGTCTTTCATCATGCCCATCATTTTGCCGCTGCCCATTTTGCGCATCTGCTTCATCATGGTTTGCATCTGCTTGAGCTGCTTCACGATTTTATTAATGTCTTGCACGGTTGTGCCGGAGCCCGCAGCAATCCTGATTTTCCGCTTCGCGTTCAGCAAATCGGGTTTCTCCCGCTCCTGCTTGGTCATGGAATAAATAATCGCCTCCTGACGCTTCATAAAGCTTTCATCCAGCCCTGCCGCATCAAGTTGCCCTGCCATTTTTCCAAGACCGGGCATCATTTTCATCATCGCGCCCATGCCGCCCATTTTTTTCATCTGCTGCATTTGTGAGAGCAGATCATTAAAATCAAACTGGCCTTTTTTAAACTTGGCGGCCATTTTCTCGGCTTCGGCCTGATCTACAGTCGTGATGGCCTTTTCCACCAAAGACACCACATCGCCCATGCCGAGGATGCGTCCCGCAATGCGGTCAGGGTGGAAAGTTTCGACCTCGCTCCACTTCTCGCCGACACCGATCAGCTTGATCGGCTTTCCTGTTACGGCCTTCATGGACATCGCCGCCCCGCCGCGCGCATCGCCGTCTACGCGGGTCAGCATAATCCCGGAAAGCCCGATACGCTCATCAAAGGCTTTTGCGGTTTGAACGGCGTCCTGCCCCGTCATGGCATCCGCCACGAGAAGCGTTTCAATCGGGTTCGTGGCCTTTTTGATCGCAGCGGCCTCGGCCATCAATTCTTCATCAATCGCAAGGCGCCCAGCCGTATCCAGCATCACAAGGTCAAAACCTTCTTTGCGGGCGGTGTCCAAAGCGCGCTTGGCGATATCGAGCGGCTTTTGCCCCTCAATGATCTCCAGCGTTGCAACGCCTGTTTGCTCGCCGAGCTGCTTCAGCTGCTCCTGCGCCGCCGGGCGGTAAACGTCGAGAGAAGCCATCAAAACTCTCTTGTTTTGCTTCTCGCTCAGCATCTTGGCGATTTTTGCCGTCGATGTGGTTTTACCCGAACCCTGCAAGCCCACCATCAGATAAACCGAAGGCGGCGAGGAGAATTTAAGCGCGTCGGTTTCACTGCCCAGCATCGCCACAAGCTCGTCATGCACGATTTTGATGACTTGCTGACCGGGGTTCACGCCCTTGATGATTTTCTCACCAACGGCTTTGTCTTTGATCGAGGTGATAAAATCTTTAACGACCGGCAAGGCGACATCGGCCTCAAGCAGAGCAATGCGGATCTCGCGGGAAACCGCCATCACGTCATTCTCGCTCAAAGCCCCTTTGCCCCGAAGCTTGTCGAATACGCCGCCGAGTTTATCACTCAAAGATTCAAACATCGTTTTCCTTGTCATCCTGAAGCGCTCGCGCTGAAGGATCTATATTGGTTTGGTCAAGATCCTTCAATGCAGGCATTTCAGGATGACGATAAAGTAATACAGCCGCAGTGAGCGTTCGCGCCGACTGCGGTGTACCGTTAAGCACTGATCCAATTCAAGATATCAGTGGAATTTTGTGGCAAACTACGGATATATCCTTATATTGTCAAGGGATTTTGAATTTAACCGTCATTGCGACCCTTACTTGATAAGGGGGAAGCAATCTTTCGTCTATATGAGAGATTGCCGCGTCAGGCCATTCGGCCTTCCTCGCAATGACGACAGTAGGATAGAAGATGAATTTTAGAAAGATGCATGGATGCAGAGCAAATCGAAGATTTTTTTGCCTTTTAATAATGAGGCCCATGCAGGTTTTTAAGAGAATAGAGTGTTAAAGATGAATTTTAGAAAAATGCATGGACTGGGCAATGATTTTGTGGTTCTGGACGCTCGAAAAGAGCCTCTGGAGCTTCCACCTGCGCGGATACAGAAGATTTGCGACCGGAATTTCGGCGTTGGCTGTGACCAGCTTGTCGTGCTTGAACCTTCTAACAACGCGGATATCTTCGCACGGTTTTATAATGCGGATGGCTCTGAAAGCGGAGCCTGCGGCAACGCCACGCGCTGCGTCGCCGATATTATTATGCGCGCGCAGGGGGCTGAAGCCTGCAGCGTCGAAACGGGGCGCGGTGTTTTAGAATGTGCGCGAGCCGATGGAGACATGATCACGGTCAATATGGGCGCGCCCGTAAGCATAGATGAGCCTGAAAAGGCATTTGCCGGATATGAAAAGGCCGTTACCGTCAATATGGGCAACCCTCACGCGGTGTTTTTTGTTAATGACGTCGAGGCAATAGATCTGGCGAGCATAGGCCCGCAAATAGAAAATAACCCGTATTTTCCCGAGCGTACAAATGTTGAATTTGTGCAAGTATTGGAAGATGGGTGCCTTCGTCAACGCACTTGGGAGAGGGGAGCAGGGGAAACGCTCGCCTGCGGCTCAGGTGCATGCGCCGTGGCCGTGGCCGCAATCCGCCGCGAACTGATCGACGGACGCGAAGTCGAGATCCTCCTCAATGGCGGTTCCCTCTTCATCGAATGGCGCGAAAGCGATAATAACGTCACTATGACCGGCCCCGTGGCGTATGCGTTTGAAGGCGAGTTAAGTGAGTAAAAAATCCATCGAACTCGTAACCTTCGGCTGTCGCCTCAATACGTATGAGAGCGAGGTTATGCGCACCCACGCCGCCAATGCGGGGATGGAGGATGCGATTATCTTCAACACCTGCGCAGTCACCAAGGAGGCAGAGCGCCAAGCCCGCCAAGCCATCCGCAAAGCCCGCCGCGATAATCCGAATGCGCAAATCATCGTCACAGGCTGCGCTTCGCAAATTGACCCTGACAGCTACGCCAAGATGCCCGAGATCGACCAAATCATCGGCAACGACTTGAAATTAAAGCCCGAAACTTGGGGCGTGCGCCATAATGACCGCGTTTTGCTCAATGACATTATGGCGGTCAAGGAAACCGCGAGCCATTTGATCGAGGGTTTCGAAGATCGCTCACGCGCGTTTCTGCAGGTGCAAAATGGCTGCGATCATCGCTGTACGTTCTGCATTATCCCCTATGGCCGCGGGCCTTCACGCTCTGTACCTATCGGGATAATTGCAAGCCAAGTCGCCACGCTGGTAGGGCAGGGGTATAACGAGGTTGTTTTCACGGGCGTGGATGTGACGTCCTATGGCCCTGATTTGCCGGGCAGCCCGAGCTTCGGGCAAATGATCCGCCGCGTGCTTGCTCTTAACCCCGAACTTAAACGCCTGCGCCTGTCCTCCCTCGACCCCGTAGAGATCGATGAAGACCTCTGGCGGCTGATTGCCGAGGAGCCGAGATTAATGCCGCATCTTCACTTATCCTTGCAATCAGGCGATGATTTAATACTAAAACGCATGAAAAGACGGCATTTGCGTAAAGATGCGATAGAAATGTGCCGTAAGGCCCGCGAATTTCGCCCTGAAATGGAGTTTGGCGCCGATATAGTCACTGGGTTTCCCACTGAAACCGAAGAAATGTTCAAAAATACCCTTAAAATTGTCGAAGAATGCGATTTAACCTATCTCCATGTTTTCCCGTATTCGGAGCGCGAAGGCACCCCCGCCGCGAAAATCCCGGATCAGGTCGACCCCGCCATCCGCAAGGAACGCGCCGCGCGCTTAAGGGCTTTGGCAGACGTACAGCACCAAAAACTCCTCAAACGTCATGTGAATAAAACTGTGGATATCATTGTTGAAAAAGGAAATTTTGGTCGCAGCGAAAGCTTTGCACCTGTGTCATTCAAAGGCGACCTTGCGGCGGGATCTCTCGCCCGCGTCAAATTAGCCGAAATTCAAGGCAAGAACCTCCTTGGCGTAATCATAGAATAGGCCTATATTCACCCCATGGTTTTTTGGCGCAAAAAGAAAAATGCATCCGAACAGGAACAAGCGGATAAAGAGGATAAGATTATCCATCCGCCGGGAGCCCCTGCGATTGAGCCCTCCACGGATTATGAGGCCGAGATGGATGCCGATCCCGAACATGACCTCGAGGAAACGGATGAAAAACTCCTTAAGGAACTTCGCGAAGAGCCCGTTCCCGAACATTCCATGGTCGAAGACGCACTGGAGAAGGAAGAGTTTAAAGACGATAGCAGCGAAGGGGGTTGGCTGTCCCGCCTGACCAGCGGGCTTTCAAAAACCACCAGTAAAATCACCTCTGGCCTGACCGATCTGGTCACCAAGAAAAAACTCGATCAGGAGATGCTCGATGCGCTGGAGGAGGTGCTGATCGAAGCGGATCTCGGCCCGAAAACGGCAGCCGCTGTGGTTGAAGATTTCTCCAAAGATCGCTTCGGCAAAGACCTTGGTGAAGAGGAAATCAAGCAAGCTTTGGCCGAAAGCATCGGCAAAATACTGGAAGGCGTAGCCAAACCGCTTGAGATTAAAAAGCCCGTAAACGGACCCTTTGTAATCCTTGTCTGCGGTGTAAACGGCGCAGGAAAAACCACCACCATCGGCAAGCTGGCGCATAAGCTCAAATACAAGGACGGCCTTAAGGTCATGATGGCCGCAGGCGATACCTTCCGCGCCGCCGCCGTAGAGCAGCTCGAAATCTGGGCCAAGCGCACGGGCGCGCCGCTGATCAAAAAAGATGTCGGTGCCGACGCCGCCGCCGTCGCGTTCGAAGCCTATGCCAAGGCCAAGGAGCAGGGCGCAGATGTGCTGATTATCGACACCGCCGGTCGCTTGCAAAATAAAACCGGCCTCATGGAAGAACTGGCCAAAATCATCCGCGTTCTGAAAAAACAGGACGAAACCCTGCCGCATGAAACGGTTCTGGTGCTCGATTCCACCACGGGTCAGAACGCGTTTGCTCAGCTCCGGACTTTCAAAGACATGGTCAATGTTACGGGGCTGATCGTTACCAAACTTGACGGCAGTGCCAAAGGCGGCGTTCTTGTTGGCCTCGCCGATCAGTTCAAAACCCCTGTTTACGCCATCGGCGTAGGCGAAGCGGTGGAGGATATGCAGCCCTTTTGCCCGCGCGAATATGCCCGCTCCCTCATGGGTCTAAAAGATTGAAAATCAATCAGAAATCAGAGAGAATAGGGAATGGCATTATTTCCAAAGCATATATCACCAAAAAATTGCAAGACTCCCGAAGAGGCCCTGGCGCATATAGAAAAAATCTATAATGCGCATGTGGAGTTTTTGCGCGGGCATTTCAAAAACTTCGTCCGTGGCAAGGTGCCGAAAAAACGCGTACGGGCCTTTTACCCATACGTAAAAATTTCTACAAAATTTGCGCGCCGCGCCGATACCCGCCTTTCTTATGGTTTTGCGCCCAAACCCGGCACGTACAGCACAACGCTGACCCGCCCCGATATGTTCGCCAATTATTATAAGCGTCAATTCACCCACATCATTCAAAACCACGATATCACCATCGAAGTCGGTGTCAGCGACACCCCGATTCCTCTGCATTTTGCCCTTGGTGACGCTTTTCATCTGGAGGGCGATCTAACGGCCGACCAGCTCAAGGACCTGCCCGATACATTTGATGTTCCCAATCTTGACATCATGGATGATGAAATCGCCAACGCCACCTATGTTGTGCCCGATGGACATGACGAGCCGCTCTCGCTTTTTACCGCGCCGCGCGTGGATTTAAGCCTGCAACGCCTGAAGCATTATTGCGGCATGTCCGCCGAGCACTTCCAGAATTATGTGATTTTCACAAATTACCAGTTTTATATCGACGAATTCATCGAAATCGGCGAGAAAAAAGCCGGCAAGGACGGCTATACCGAATTCACCCAGCCCGATAAAAATGCGCGCCTGCCGCAAATGCCCGCCTATCATTTGAAACGCGATGACGCCGCAGGCATCACGATGGTCAATATCGGCGTCGGCCCCTCCAACGCCAAGACGATCACGGATCATATTGCCGTTATTCGCCCCCATGCATGGCTGATGCTGGGCCATTGCGCGGGGCTTCGTAACTCGCAAAGCCTAGGTGATTATGTGCTGGCGCACGGATATCTGCGCGAAGATAACATCCTTGATGACGATCTGCCGCCCTCAATCCCCATTCCGGCTCTGGCCGAAATCCAGGTCGCGCTTGAAAAAGCCGTCGGCGAGATTTGCGGCGTCGAAGGATATGATGTCAAAAAGATCATGCGTACAGGCACCGTAGCCACCACAGACGACCGGAACTGGGAGCTGAGGTCCTCCGAGCGGCAGACAAAACGCCTTAGCCAGTCCCGCGCCATCGCTATGGACATGGAAAGCGGCACAATCGCCGCCAATGGCTTCCGCTTCCGCGTTCCCTACGGCACGCTGCTCTGTGTGTCGGATAAGCCGCTGCACGGACAGTTAAAGCTCCCCGGCATGGCCGATAGTTTCTATCGCCAGCGCGTCGATCAGCATCTTCAAGTGGGATTAAGAGCCATGGAGCTTCTGCGCGATCTCTCGCCGGAAAAGCTTCACTCCCGCAAACTCCGCAGTTTCAACGAAGTCGCATTCCAGTAGCGAACGCGCACAAGAAAAAAGGCACCTTATTGTCTAAAGTGCCTTCATCCCCACGATTATGATGTTCCGTTTAAACTGAAATATCGACAAGAGAGCCGCGTTCGCGCTCATTTTGATTCGTAATGTTGCTAGCTTCACCAGCAGCAAACTCTTCGAGTTGTTGCTGAATGAAGTCCTGTTCAGTGTTGGTCGATTGCGTATCCGCAGCCGCCGCATTCTGGGGCTGCACTCTGTTGGCTTCGGGCTTGCGATCTTCCTGAGCGCGTAGCTGCGAATAATTGTTTTGTCCTTGCGATATCGTCTGGTTCAGCGGTACTTGCTGTCCTGATCCAATCCCGCTCAGAGGTCCTGCCATTGTTTATTCCTTTACAAGATGTCGAAAACTTTACCCAAATTTAAGTGTATTATAAAACCCTTAATAAAGAGTATAGATTTGAATCGCTCTTAAATCAATCTTTCTCGACGTTCGACGTTAATCTTTCCCTCATTTATTCTTAACCAAAAAATAAGACTCTATCTGTATAAATGAGGGTAAGAGTACACAGGAACTGCGTAAAAACGAATTAAAACTCTATATAAACTGCGGTTTTCACTAAAGTTTACTCACAAATAAAAAAGATGTGTTTGGGGCACAAAAAAATGGATTTAGGTTTTCTAGAAAAATCATCAAAGATGACTCCTTTGCTCGTCCGCCTGTATGATTCGAGCAAGCTGGATTCTTTGGCAAAAGATGAGCAGCCTGCGGCGAGAAATGAATTGATCGGCGCGGTCATTGAGCTTTTGGACATGGATCTGTCCCCGCGCGAATCAGAGCTGGTTGCGGATGTTTTGATTGGTTTGATGCGTCAGGCGGCTCTGGATTTACGCAAGGCTCTCGCGGAAAAGCTGGCGGCACTCGATAATGTACCGCTCCGCCTGATTCTTCAGCTTTCCAACGATGATATAGAAGTTGCCGGCTCTATATTGAGCAAAAGCCCTATTCTCGATGATCTCGACCTTATTTATATTGTAAAATCCAAAGGGCCGGAATATTGGCAAGCCATTGCGCGCCGCGAGATGATAAGCAACCATATCATGAATGTGCTGGTGGACACCCACGATCTTGAAACCGCAATCACACTGGTTGAGAACGAATCCATCACCCTGACCGAACACAGTTTAGGCGTGCTTTCGGACATGGCGCAAAAATCTGAAAAACTGGCGCAGCCGCTCCTGCGCCGCGATGAAGTAACGCCCGATATCGCAAAAGCGTTATACCAGTTCGTCGGTGAAGACTTAAAAAGTTTTATCCACCAGGAGTTCGGTATTTCCAAGGGCAGTATTATCAACGCGGTTGATGAGGTTATTTTAGAGCTTGCCGAAGCCAGCGAAGCCAGCAGTGAATTTATGCCCACCGCCTCTATGATTAAGGCTGCAAAGCGGTATAAGGAAAAAAATCTGCTCACGACCAAGCTTATGCTGGGGGCGCTTCGCCGCGGCCAAATCGCCGCCTTCATCAGTCAGTTTGCGGAATATACAGGTCTGTCCAACGAAACGGTTTTAGAAATTTTGGTCCAGCATACAGGGCAGGGGCTGGCCGTGGCGTGTAAGGCCTTTGATATTTCGAAGGAAGATTTCGTTTCCATCTTCCTGCTGTCCAACCGCGTTCGTAATCATGGCCGGATGGTTGATCTGCAGGATATGACCAAGGCGATTAATTATTACACGCGCATCAAGCCCGATGTAGCGCGCGGCATCATCGAAAATTCAATGGGCGACGCGCTGTCTGAGAATTAATTCGGATCTTTCGAAAGCGCGGCAACGCCGGGCAATTCCCGACCTTCCAACCACTCCAGAAACGCCCCGCCAGCCGTAGAAATATAGCTGAAATCATGCGCGCACTCGGCATTTTCAATCGCAGACACCGTATCGCCGCCGCCGGCAATGCTCCGCAGTCTGCCTGACTTTGTCAGTTCCGCCGCCTTTTGCGCCAGCGCGTTCGTGCCGTTATCAAACGGCTTGATCTCGAAAACCCCGAGCGGCCCGTTCCACACCAATGTCTTGCATTTTTCTAAAACCGCGGCAATCGCCGCAACGCTTTTCGGCCCGATATCAATCGCCATCTTGTCAGCAGGGATAGAGCCGGGGGCAACGATCTCATATTCCGCATTCACCTGAATGTCGCGCACAACCACGCAATCAACAGGCAGAATGATCTCGCAGCCCGAAGCATCGGCCTTCTTCATAATCGCTTGTGCTTCCGCCGCCATATCCTTTTCACAAAGGCTGCCGCCCACATCAAGGCCTTGCGCATTCAGAAATGTATTGGCCATTCCCCCGCCCAAAACCAAATAATCCACTTTCTCAACAAGATTATTCAAAACATTAAGTTTGCTGGAAATTTTAGATCCCCCCGTAATGGCCACAACGGGTTTTTCGGGGCTGCCCAAAGCCGCATCCAAAGCCTTCAATTCACTCTCCATAAGAAGCCCCGCCGCGCATGGCAAAACATGCGCGAGCCCCTCGGTGGAGGCATGGGCGCGGTGGGCTGCCGAAAACGCATCATTCACATAGAGATCGCCAAGCTTCGCCAGCTCAGCGATAAACTCCGGATCATTGGCCTTTTCACCTTTGTGGAACCTTACATTTTCCAGCAAAACAACTTCGCCGTCTTTGAGGGTGTAAGCCGCGCTCTGCGCTTTATCGCCGATGCAATTATTGGCAAATTTAATGTTCCCGCCCCAGCACTCCTCAAGAGTCGGCACCAGAAATGCCAGCGACATTTCCGGGTTTTGCTCACCTTCTGGTCTGCCGAAATGTGAAAGAATCAGTATCCGCGCACCAGCATCGCGCAGGAAATCGATTGTGGGTTTCAGGCGGTCGATCCGCGTCGTGTCCAAAACCTTGCCGCGCCGCGCAGGAACATTGAGATCAGCGCGCAGCAAAACCCGCTGGCCGTGCAAAGAAAGATCACTCAAAGACTTAAAACTCATAAAACAACCCGTTTTTGTGTTGGTTTAAACCGCAATGGTTTTTGCATGTTCTGTGGCTTCAATCAAGCGGGAACGTAAAGTCGGGTCCAGCGCAGAATGCCCCGCATCCGGCACGACGATGTAATCCGCTTCTGGCCAGGCTTGATGCAATGCATTGGCGGTAATAATCGGGCATATAGCGTCATACCGTCCCTGAATAATCGTCGCGGGAATGCTGCGCCATTGATCCACACATTGAAGCAAGGAATTCTCCGCGCTTCGCATCTGGGTTTTGAAATAATGCGCTTCAATCCGCGCCAGCGCGAGGGCTTGCTGCTTTTGCTCATCCGTCGAAATGGTTTCGTAATTCGGGTGCAGTGACGAACACGCCCCCTCATAAAGGCTCCAGCGCACCGCGGCCTCAAGCTGCGTTTTGTCATCCCCTGTGGTCAGGCGGCGATAATACGCCTCCAATAAATCATCCTGTTCATCTTCAGGGATCAGCCCCGCAAACTGCTCCCACGCCTCGGGAAAAATCATTTTCGCGCCATAAAGGAACCAGTCAATTTCAGATTTCTCGCACAGGAAAATCCCGCGCAAAATCATGCTGAGACACTTTTTCGGATAGGCCGCCGCATAAGAGAGCGCGAGCGTAGCCCCCCAAGAGCCGCCAAAAATATGCCAGCGCGGAATTTTCAAATGCTTGCGCAGGGCTTCGATATCATCAATCAAATGCGCGGTTGTGTTGTTTTCGATAGAGCCAAGCGGATGCGATCGTCCGCTGCCGCGCTGGTCGAAAATCACGATGCGGTAGAAATCGGGATCAAAAAACCGCCGATGTGTCGGCGTCGCCCCCGCGCCGGGCCCACCATGCAAAAGCAAGATCGGCACGCCGTCTGGATTGCCGCTTTGCTCCCAATACAGAGTATGGGTCGGATCGACAGCGAGAAACCCGCTCGAATACGGCGGGAAGGGCGGGAATAGATCCATAAGCGGTTTAGCAGGGCTCAACGGTGATATGTCCAAATCTTAATTTGTTAAGGTTTAAACATAGGGCGGGCGGGGAATAATTGCAAATTACTTGAGCAATTCTATCGCTTCGATGTGGTCAATTTCTATAAGGGGGCCGTTATACGATGTCACCCAACCGCGCACCCGCACGTTTTTTCCGCCCCAATCCAGAGGGTTCATGCCGTTCTTGGTAAAGGCGCGTTTATATTCAGGCGCGATGGAAACCGTAAAATCATCACGCCAGTTTCCGCCGAAATTCAGGTAAAACCGATTTTGCTTGATCGCCGCATTGACGATCTTGCCCTCAATAATTTGAAAGGATCCGATCGCCGCCTCGCTCTCTTCGGGCGTCAGGATTTTATCCTCTTCCCAAATCCCTGTCTTGGAACTCCGCGCCGCCGCTTCCACCTCCAGCATCTGCGCCGCCATTTCGGGATTGCGCGCCGAGGTCTGCACTTTCGCAAGCCCCAAGGATAACAATGCGCCTTGCACCCATAGCCCCTTATCGCTCACCATCAAATGCACAAGTTCGTGACCCATGCGGTTCACCCGCCCCCAATCGGCCTTTGGCGTTTGATAGATTTCAACCTTCTGCCCGATCAGCATATCTTTGAGAATTTTTACCGCTGTCTGTGCGAAGGGACCAGCTTCGTCTTGCGTATAATCTGTGAAGTACAAACCGCTGAGCCGCGCAACTTTTCCGCTGCTGAGCATCACAGTATAGGGGTTTACAACCTCTATTACTTCCGCGCTGCCTGTAGATTTAAGCGCGGAAAAATCCGCTGCGCTTGCGGAAACGGAGCAAAAAAAGCTTAAAAGCAGAAGCAAAAAGTTATAGTGTCTGAACATCGATTTAACAGTGGAGCGATTTTATGTCCCAATTCAAGTCTTTATTTCTTGCCCTGACGGCTACGGCCTCAACCCTTGCGCTTGTCGGGTGTTCAACCAACGCCGCAACAGGCAAGCAGCAATTTACCGGCCTGATGTCCCCGCAGCAGGAAGTTGCAATCGGCGCGCAGGAGCATGAAAAAATCGTCCAGCAATTCGGACTTGTCAAAGACTCTGCCCTAAATGCCTATGTTACAGATGTCGGCAGACGCGTGACCAAAGACACCGAGCGCCCCGACGTGCAGTATAAATTCTTCATCATCGACAGCCCCATCGTCAATGCGTTCGCGCTGCCGGGCGGGTATATCTATGTTTCCCGCGGGCTTCTTGCTCTGGCCAATAACGAGGCGGAACTCGCCAGTGTTCTGGGGCATGAAGCCGGTCATATCACGGGTCGTCACTCTGCCGAGCGTTACTCGCAAGGCGTCGTCACCTCACTGGGGGCAGGGGTTCTTGGCGCGGTTCTCGGCTCACAAAGCGCTTCACAGGCACTGAACTTGGGAACCAACCTGTATCTCAGCTCCTATTCGCGGGGCCAAGAAAACGAATCCGATACGCTTGGTCTGCGCTATATGACGCGCGGCGGATATGACCCGCAGGCTGTTCCCGATTTCCTCTACGCTCTTCAGCGTCAATCAGAAATCGAGGCCGGGCTTGATGGTCAAAAGAACGCCGGTATGAATTACTTCTCCACCCACCCCGCCACCGCAGAGCGCGTTGCAAAAACGCAAAGCGAAGCCAATAGCGTGGGCGTGCGCGGCGTGCTCAATAAAACCCGCCATCTGAGCGCCATTAACGGTATGGTTTATGGCGACAGCGCCGATCAGGGCTTCACAAAGGGCAATACCTTCTATCACCCGCAGATGGATTTTAAATTCACGGTGCCGAATGGCTTCCGCATTAAAAACCAGCCATCACAAGTTCTGGCGACTTCCCAGAGCGGCGCGGTGATCATTTTCGACGCGGCCTCCAACAAAGGCGGGCAGGATGCGGCGACGTATCTTCAGCATGTGTGGATGAAAGATGCGCCCAAAGGGCCTATTGATAAGATGCAGGTCAATGGACGCAGAGGCGCAACTCTGGCATTTGAGGGGGCTGTCAACGGCCAGCCCATGACGATCCGCCTTGTCGCAATAGAGTGGGGAGACCGCTTCGCCCGCTTCCAGATTGCCATCCCGAAAAGCGCATCGGCCACCATGGTTGATGATTTAAAACGCACAACCTATAGCTTTGATAACTTGACGGCGCAGGATAAATCCTCGGTCAAGCCAATGCGCGTGGCTCTTTATACGGCGAAATCTGGTGACACTGTGGCCTCCATTGCCAAGTACTTCCCGTTTGACAGCATGCAGCAGGAACGCTTCCGGGTACTGAACGGTTTAAAATCCGGCGAGAATGTGAAAGCGGGAGAAGTTTATAAAATTATCACACATTGATGTGATAAATCGGGCAAAGAAAAACCGGACTGGGTTGGGGAGAGGGCAGTCCGGCTTTTCATGATTAAGAGGTGGTAGATGCTACCCCTCTAAAAACAGATCATCACTATCTTCTACAAATCGTTCGATAGAGTTTTTCAATTTCTCCATCGCCTTTTGCTCGATCTGGCGCACGCGCTCCTTGCTCACGCCCAGCTCCTGACCCAAAGCCTCTAATGTCACGGTTTCATAACCGAGATGCCGTTGGCGGATGATGGTTTGCTCGCGCTCACTCAGACCCGTCAAGGCTTTCTTGAGCCAGGCGGAACGGGTTTGAGCGTCCTTTATACCGACAACCATTTCTTCGGGGTTAGGGGCATCATCGGCGAGCATGCTCTGCCACTCTTCCTCACCGTCCTCGCCGATGCGGGCGTTCAGCGAGCTGTCAACGCCAGACAAGCGCCCTTCCATGCCTTCAACATCGCGCACTTTAACGCCGAGGGTCTTGGCAATCTCCTCGCGGCCAGCATCATTGAGGCCATCGGTTTCAGCGCGGCTTTCAATCTGTGAACGCAAACGGCGCATATTAAAGAACAGCGATTTCTGCGCCGCCGTGGTTCCCGTGCGCACAATCGACCAGTTCCGCAGGATGTAATCCTGAATAGAGGCGCGGATCCACCACGTCGCATAGGTGGAAAAACGAATATCACGCTCAGGATCAAAGCGATCCGCAGCCTGCATCAAACCGATATTGCCTTCCTGAATGAGGTCGCCCATCGGCAGCCCATAATTTCTGAACCGCGCCGCTACGGAAATCACGAGGCGGGTATAAGAGCTGACAAGCTCATGCAATGCGCGCTCGTCTTTTTTGTCGCGCCACCTGCGCGCCAGATTAAGCTCGTGATCTTTCTCGAGCATAGGCTCGTTCATGGATGTGCGGATATACTGCAAATTCGCTTTTTGTGTTTGTGGATCGTCAATGTAGGCCATCTTCATCTCCTTCAATGTCTATACGCTCTGGATACATATAACCATTCGGAGCACAGAGTATAAAAGTTAAATCTTTTTAATGTTTTTTAAGATTTTTTTATAAAAGCAGGAAAGCCTTAAGACTCAAGGATTTCCGCAAGGCTGCCATCGGCCTGAAGGCCGACGCTAACCAGCCTGCCGCCAAATCCGCACGCATCATCCACCGTGGCCGTGATGCAATTCAGGTAAAGCCCGCGATGCTGGGGGTCATAACCGCGCACAACTTTTTGGAAAGGGGCATAGGCACTCTGGATTGCATCAAACTCTTCTGTCGCCCACCAGAGTTCCTCTCTCTGGCTATGGAGCGGCAGGGCGGAATTCAGGCCTGCATGGACGAACAGCATGGGATATGCGCTGCCCTCATCCGTATGCGCCGCGCAGCGCAGCTGGTTGGCAAAAATCTCATGCCCCGCATGCCTGCGTACGGCCTCTCTGGCTTTCGCGACCCATTTCGTCACCCCCATAACGCCGTATCGACAGGCTTCAATGCCGTCATGCGGAGAAATACCATAGCTGTAGAGTGTTTTCGAAAGCCCGTTTCCAAGCATCCACAGCAAAACCTGCGTCGGGTCCGGCGCGAAGGGAAGCTGATAGAGCTTGCTCCAGATTTCTTCCTGCCCGCCTTTGAGATAGACAAAATCGGAAGGGCGCACGCCAGGGATAGACAAAACCATGCGGCGAAAGGTTAGAATCTCGTCAATACACGCGTCAGAATGATCGCCATACCCAGTGTAGTTTCCATGATAGACAATCCGGTCACCCAGTTGAAACCGCGACAGCAATCCATCATGAATTTTGGTGAGGGCAGCGATGTCGCCGTGAATTGCGGGGATGGTCCATATCTTCTCTGGCCGGCCCAGAGAGGTGAATCTAGCAATAGTCTTGGCGTTTATAGAAGCGTTACACACGTATATAAATCATTTTCCAATAAAGACTGAGATGCCGAGGGCAAAGCGGGAAGGACTCCCTTAAACTCTATGGTAACAAAAAATCAGGTGCCTGTGAAGTATGAACTTCGATAGGCACCTGATTCAAATAGGTTTTTTTATGTTCAGTTTACAAAATCTTATGCGGCTGCTTTTTCGCCAGCATTCGTCATTGGCTCTTCGCGTTTGATACCCATGATATCTTCAAGCTGCTCAGTGGCCTTGATTTCTGTAATATCTTCAACAGCAGCAACTTCGCGTGCAAGACGCTCCAGCGCAGACTGGTAGATTTGACGCTCTGAATAAGATTGCTCAGTGTCGTCATTGCTCCGCTTAAGGTCACGAAGAACCTCGGCAATCGCAACCGGATCACCCGAATTGATCTTTGTTTCATATTCCTGAGCGCGGCGGCTCCACATTGTCCGGCGCACGCGTGCCTTACCCTTAAGGGTTTTCAAGGCGTCGTCCATACGGTCGGTTGTGCTCAGCATGCGAAGACCCGCGGTTTGCGCTTTCATAACGGGAATCTTCAGGCGCATGCGGTCTTTTTCGAAGGAAATTGCGTACAGGCGAACATCCATGCCTGCAATGCTCTGTGTTTCCACGCCTTCAATTTGACCCACGCCATGCGCGGGGTACACCACATAATCACCTTTAGCAAATTCAAAGTTGTCGTTTTCAGCCATGCTTCATCACCTTATGTTAGTAAGTTTTTATTTTTGAAGGTCTCCGGTTTTAAAAGGCGCAAAAGCACCGCTAAAACTGCGGAAATCCTACTATCTTCACAGATGTCTTTGTGTATGATAGAGAGTGAACATATAGCAATTTTACGAAAATTTCAACAAAAACTTATTCAGAGGACCCATGCCCCCCATCCGAAGCGGATGAGTGTTGTTTTTGAGCATTCAGCAAAGAGTGTTTATTTTTCAATTTGTTTTCCGGGATAAAGTTTACATCCACAACGCGCCCTATGATTGCAAGCTTGGCAGACAGATTAAGCAGACTATAGGCAGATTTTTCAAACTGATGCCCGAACTCCATAGTGATCAGATCCCGCACCGTGCGATCAGACAGCGAGGCCAGCATCCCCTCCAGCGTGCATGCGCGAACGCTCACGGAATTATCATGCTGGGTTTGAACGCGCGCAACATAGAACGTGTTTTCTCCATTATCAGAACGGAAACGCTTGATTTTAAAATGCTTTAATTCAAACGTATTGGCCAGCTGCCTTGAAACCCGGGAAAAGTTTTTGAATTTAAGATCAAACGCATGCACGGATACTTGTGCGCCGCTGAGAACCAAAGCCCCCAGTCGAGAATCGTCAAGAACATCCGAAAGAATGATCGTTTCGTTATTGCTCAGCATCATAGCTTTGATTTGATTGGTTTTATCCAACGCCTGAACAAAGCTCAGCGGATCTTTTGCTATGTATTTATCAAATTTTATCTGTGCTAACGTATAGTCTTTCTCTGCGCGAGAAACTTTAAGTGTAGAAATATCCGCAAGGTATTCGTAAGAAAACCCGGCGCCCCACGCTTTGAAAGTCCCGTCAGCACAGGTTTCCCTGTACTTCATCGTGAACCCGATTCCTGTTAATTTTTTTTGTTTGTTAAATGCATTAGCGCATAATTATATAAAGGAGTCAAATTTTTGAAATTTTATTGCTTTAGATTATTGGAAAATAAGGAAAAAATAATATACAGCGTTATCACCGCCAGAGGCCAATTTTTTGAATAGACGTAATAAGAGCATAAACTATTGAAATAAATGAATCATTATAAGGAATAAATTATTCACAAGGCGCAAAAAGGGTATTTTAAAAACTATTCAACTGCGCTTGAACATAGATTAAATTCAATCATTTGCGCTGAGGAGTTGAGGCGAGCATGACCACCGATAGGAAAGGGAGAGTTCTGTTCACCATGCCCGAATGGGGCGTTCATGATCACCGGGATGTCCTGCTCGCCGACAGCCTGCCGCACAATCTCCTCCATCGTAAACCCAAATGGCCGCGCACCATCCTGTAAGTCATGAAAGCCCCCCAGCACAAGTCCGCCGATTTTTTCAAACACACCCTTGTGCTTCATATCCAGAAACATCCGGTCAAAGCGGCTGATCTGGTCGCCTGTATCTTCGAGAAACAAAATCGCGCCCTCAAGCTTCGGGCATTTATCCGTCCCCACCAGCAAGTGAAACAAGCTCAAACACCCACCAACCGAAACCCCCTCGGCCCTACCGCCGTTTAATATAGCATCATCCCCAAGCGGCCAATTCTTCGGGGACTTTAAAATTTCGGTCTTATGAAGCTCTTTAAACATAGGCGCGTGATAACAGATTTGGCCTGTGCGCGCAGCAACGGCGTTGAGCAAACACGATACATCGCTATACCCGATCAACGGCTTTGGATTGTCTTTGATCAAATCAAAATCAAGGCCGCTCAGCATATCCATCGCGCGGTTGCCGCCTCCTGCCGCCCAGATTGCATCTATGGTTTTATCGGCGTAAAGCCCATGCAAAGCCTCCAGCTTTTCTGCCGTGAGGCCTGCGGATTGGTGATGCTTTGCGAAGGTTTGCGGATGGATAAAAATCTCTTTCCCCAAGGCCACAAGCGCGCTCTTCGAGCGTTCAATATCATCGTGCTCTATAGAGGAAGACGGTGCCATCACGCCGATTTTTTTAAAACCATCAATCATAACTAAAGATTACGCACTTTGTTTGGTGCTTTGCAATGCCTCAAGCGCACGTTCGCGTGAGGCCTTAAGATCAACAATCGGCGCAGGATAGCGGGCAGGGGGCACGGGGGATTCCCAGGGTGCGTGGATGTATTGTGTATCGACATCCCGAAGTTCCGGCACAAATTCGCGGATGTAATCGCCATCGGGGTCAAACTTCTGCCCCTGCGTCACCGGATTAAAAATCCGGAAATACGGCGCAGCGTCCGCCCCTGATCCGGCCACCCATTGCCAGCTTGCCGAATTGCTCGCCAGATCCGCATCCACAAGCGTGTCCCAAAACCACAGCGCGCCGCATCGCCAGTGCACCAGCAGGTTCTTGACCAGAAAAGACGCCACCACCATCCGCACGCGGTTATGCATCCACCCCGTCTGCCAAAGCTGGCGCATACCCGCATCAACAATCGGAATTCCCGTTTGTCCGCGTTGCCAGTGCTTAAGCATCTCGCCGCCATCCTCATCCCAGGGAAAGGCATCGAATTTATCTTGCAAATTCTCCCACGTAATCGTGGGAAAGTGATAGAGCAGGTAATAGGAAAACTCCCGCCAGCCCAGTTCTGAGGCAAAGCAATCCAAATCCTTTTCCGGCGAGCCGTTCACTGCCGCATATCCATGCGCGATATGCCAGACCTGACGCGGCGAGATTTCCCCGAAATGCAAATGCGGCGAAAGCCGCGACACATTCTCGCGATCCGGGCGGTTGCGATCTTCTTTATAGCCTTTCAGGCCGCGTTCAAGGAAATCTTGCAAACGCGCATGCGCGCCGTTCTCTCCGACCTGCCACAAGGCCTCCATGCCCTCATACCATTGAATGCGCGGCATCAGTGCCAAATCATCCACACTGCCGCATGGCGCGTCATGCGTGGCAAAGGGCATATGCGAAGGCGCATCCAGCGGAGCAGGGGGCAGGGTCTGTAAACACCCTTTGCGGTAATAGGGGGTAAAGACTTTATAAGGCGTACCGTCAGACTTGAGAACTTCCCAAGGCTCCCACAGCAATGAACCATTAAAGGTCTTGCAAGCAAGGCCATTCTCTTTAAGTCCCGCCTTAATCGCTTCATCACGCTTTATACGCCAAGGCTCATAACATCTGTTCCAGAATACGCCTTGCGCGCCTGTTTCATCCAAAAGCTGCGCGATGATGTCTTCGGCGCGGCCGGCGCGAAACACCATCCTGCCGCCCAATGCAGCATTCAACGCCGACAGACTTTGATGGAGCCACCAACGCGAAGCTCCGCCCATGCGCCATTCATTCGCGTTATCATCATCCAGAATATAAACAGGAATAATCGAATAACCCGCATGGAGGGCATGCAAAAGAGCAGGGTTATCGGAAAGCCGTAAATCCTGACGAAACCAAAGCAGAGCTGTTTTTTCGGTCATGCTCTTAATCTGCGTTTAAAGGCAGGGGGCGGATGGCGAACCCATCACCCGTCAGCCGTAATTTTCTGGATAATTTCCCGAAGCGCGTCTTCGGACTTCAGATTACCGATCTGGCATGTCCCCGCTGCATTATGTCCACCGCCACCATAGGACAAGCAAAGCGTCCCGACATCGGTCTTGCTGGTACGGTTCAGAATGGATTTACCAATCGCAAACACAGTGTTTTGCTTGTTCTTGCCCCATAGAATATGCATTGATATATTCGCCTGCGGGAACAGGGCGTAAACAATAAACCGGTTCGCCGCCCAAATCGTTTCTTCCTTTCGGAAATCCAGCACCACCAGATTGCCATGAATTTTTGCGCAGCGCTCGATCTGCTCCCGCGCCTTTAACTGGTGTTCCAAATACAGATCGACCCGCTCCTTCACATCTGGAAGCTGGAGAATATCTTCGATGGTTTCATGTTTGCGGCAGTGATCAATCAATTTCATCATTAATTGATAATTCGAGATATTAAAATCCCGAAACCGCCCAAGTCCCGTCCGGGCATCCATGATAAAGCTGAGCAGCACCCACCCTGCGGGATGCAGAATTTCGTCTTTCGAAAATTGTGCAGAATCGGCCTTGTCGACCGCCACCATCATATCATCACCGATATCAGGAAAGCGCGCCGCGCCGCCAAAGAAATCATAAACAACCCGCGCCGCCGATGGGGCTTTGGGATCAATCACATGGTTGGAGCGCGGGCCGCCCATCCGCTCGACCTCCGAAGCATGATGATCAAACGCCAGATACACACCCTCCACATAGGGCAGGTTGGTGGTGATATCATCCGCCCCCACATCAATCAAACCGTCTTGCATATCCTTGGGATGAGCAAAGGTCACATCCTCGATGATGTCCAGCTCTTTCAGCAAAACCCCGCAGACGAGACCGTCCATATCACTGCGCGTGATCAGGCGATATTTTTTAGATGTATCAACTTTGAATGCACTGCTCGTACTCATAAATTCTCCTTGAATTCAAAAATTTACTCAGAAGATTTAGATTTAGACGCTTTTTTCTTTTTCTTGGAATCAGACTTCACATACTCGGGCTGCTTGCCGTCATCAACGGTTTCCGCAGTCACCACGACTTCTTCAAGGCCCTCAACATCCGGCAATTCGAACATCGTATCCAAAAGCAAATTCTCCAAGATAGAGCGCAAACCCCGCGCCCCTGTCTTGCGGGCAATCGCTTTTTTCGCAATCGCCACCAAAGCCTCCTTGGTAAAGCTTAGCTTAACACCTTCCAGCTCAAAAAGCTTTTGATATTGTTTGGTCAGGGCGTTTTTCGGTTCTGTCAAAATGGTGATAAGGGCCTCTTCATCCAGATCCTCCAGCGTCGCCAAAACCGGCAAGCGCCCCACGAATTCAGGAATAAGACCGTATTTCAACAAATCTTCAGGCTCAAGCTGTTTAAACAACTCCCCGATTCCTTTTTCTTCCGCCAGATCTTTAACATCCGCGCCGAAACCAATCGTCGTGCCGCGCCCGCGCTGGGCGATAATTTTATCCAGCCCCGCAAACGCACCGCCGCAGATGAACAGGATGTTCGCCGTATCCACTTGCAAGAATTCCTGCTGAGGATGCTTACGTCCGCCTTGCGGAGGAACCGAGGCCACAGTGCCTTCCATCAATTTCAAAAGGGCTTGCTGCACGCCTTCGCCGGAGACATCGCGTGTAATGGATGGATTGTCGGATTTGCGAGAAATTTTGTCGATTTCGTCGATATACACAATTCCCTTTTGCGCGCGCTCGACGTTGTAATCACTGGCCTGCAAGAGTTTAAGCACAATATTTTCCACATCTTCACCCACATACCCCGCTTCGGTCAATGTGGTGGCATCGGCCATCGTGAAGGGAACATCCAAAATCCGCGCCAAAGTCTGCGCCAGCAAAGTCTTACCACAACCTGTCGGCCCCGCAAGCATGATGTTGGATTTGGCAAGTTCGACCTCGGAGCCTGACCCCGTCGCGCCATGTTCCAGACGTTTATAATGGTTGTGAACCGCCACAGACAAAACGCGCTTCGCCGCGTCTTGACCAATCACGTAATCATCCAAAACCTGTTTAATCTCGGATGGCGCAGGAACGCCTTCACCTTCGCGCACAAGCTGGGTTTTATCTTCCTCGCGGATGATATCCATACACAGCTCAACACACTCATTACAAATAAACACATTCGGCCCCGCAATAAGCTTGCGAACCTCATGCTGGCTTTTGCCGCAGAAGGAGCAGTAAAGAGTGTTTTTGCTATCGGTTTTTTCTGATTTGCTCATGAACTGAAATGTTCCAAGGTTTGAGGATTTGATATTCTTATTTATCAATCTAGCGAAGGGAATAAGCCCCGCGCAAGCGTTATATGAAGAATTTAATCTTTTTCTCAGAAAAATAAATGCTATTCTCCGCCCCATGGCACAGGAAACATTAGACGATTTAATAGAAAATTTCGCGCTTTTCGATGATTGGGAGGAGCGCTACCGCTATCTCATAGATCTCGGAAGAACGCTCCCTGCCATGGATGAAGGGCTTAAAACCGATGCGAATATCGTGCAGGGCTGCACCTCACGCGTATGGATGCAACCCATCATAAGGGACGGAAAGTTTTATTTTGTAGCCGATAGCGACGCGCATATCGTCCGCGGCCTGATCGCCATCCTGGACAGGGCGTATCAAGGGCAAACCCTGGAAGCGATCGGAGATATAGACATAAAAGTCGCCTTTGCGAAAATCGGGCTGGATCAAAACCTCTCCCCCAATCGTCGCAACGGCTTTTTCTCAATGGTCGAAAAAATTCACTCGCTCTCGACGGGGGCTTGCGCGTCGGAAGCAGGGGCAGGAGCCTCAGCCTCTTCTTGAGGGGCTTCTTCGGCATCCTCTTGAATTTCAGGAGCATTCGGATCTTTGTAACGGACGGTGCGCAATATATCGGCAAAAAGCTGATCGGCGCGGTCGTCTTGTTCGCCCACCAACTCACCTTCTAATGAAAACGCGGAATGCTCGGCGATCCAAAGCTGGGCAATATAAATCATGCTCGTTTTGCCGATTTTGCCCTCACCCGCAAGCCCCGCTTGTTTGTAATGAGGCTCCTCGCGGAAGGAACTATTTGCGCTTTCCACGGCTGTACCCTTGCTCATGGTTTGTAAAACACCCGTCATGATTTCTTTGCTGTATTGATCGTAAACGCTGTCGGCCACGGGGTTGCAGATCACGCGGAAATTCACGCTCGCATTCAAATCATACACTTGCGAAAAACTCACCAGATCATAGCATTTGCCAGAATCTTTGCTGTCGCAGCGCTTCGAGATGACCGGCTCTTCCGGAAAAGTGATCGTGAACTGACACCCTTCGGGGGAGTATTGAAAGTCCTTCGCTTCTGCCGTTTGAATGATAAAAAACGTCATGGCGAGGAGGATAAGCGACGCGGCAATTCCTGAAAGATGGTTTCGCCCCAAATGCTTTGAGGCTCGCAATGACGCAGAATCTAAGAGGGCTTTTTCCATGTTGATGGCTCCGCTGGGGTTTGTTCTTGTTTCATCATATCTTTAACTTCGTGCGCCGCGCCATCTTCAAATGGCGGGAACCACACAAACGGAATGCCTTTTTTCTCCGCATACCCCATCTGCTTGCCGATTTTTTGCGGCGCGTGATACAGCTCGACCTTATTGCCATTGGCGCGAAGCTGACGCGCGGCCTCGGCGGCAACGCTGCGCTGCTCCTCCGATGGCAAGACAACGAGGATATCGGCGGGTGATTTCGCCCCTTGCGGCAAGCGCCCCGTCTGGCGCATCACATCAAACAGCCGCGTAAAGCCGATGGAAATCCCGACCCCGGGAAGGTGTTTGTTAATGTAATTCCCCGCCAAATCATCATACCGCCCGCCTGAACACACCGATCCCGTAAACTCCGGCACATCCAAAAGCTGCGTTTCATAGACCGTGCCGGTGTAGTAATCAAGACCACGGACGATGGAGAGGTCTGCGACAACACCATCGCCCAGATGAGCAAGTTGCTCCATCACAAAAGACAATTCTTCAATCCCTTCATTCATAGTTTGGATTGCTTCGTCACTAACGCTCCTCGCAATGACGTCATTGCGAGTGATGAAATCACGAAGCAATCCAGAAAATTCTGAAGGCGGACATTTGAGTGCGTAAAACTCAAAAATCGTTTCAGCTTGTTTATCGTTAAGACCAAGTGCAATTAAATCCGCTTCAGCTTTCTGTGGTCCAATTTTGTCTTTTTTGTCGATGATTTTAATAACCTTGGAAATATCGCTCATTCCAAGGGTCTCACAAAGCCCCAGCAAAATCTTGCGGTTAGAAATGCGAAGCTGCACACGGCCCACATCAAGCGCGGCCAAGGCCTCATAACAAATCGCCGCCACTTCCGCGTCAAAATGGATCGGCAACGCGTCCACATTAATCACATCAATATCGCACTGCGTGAATTCGCGCATCCGCCCCATCTGCGGACGCTCACCGCGCCAAACCCGCTGCATCTGATAACGCTTGAACGGGAAGGTCAGATCGGCGAAATGCTGCGCCACATAACGGGCGAGGGGGACTGTCTGGTCAAAATGCAGCGCAAGCCGCGCCTCTTTCTTATCATCAGGATCGGCCTGCAGCCGCTCCAGCACATAAATCTCTTTATCAACGTCCTCGCCCTTGGCAGCAATGACTTCGAGAGCCTCCACCGACGGCGTTTCAATATTGCAAAACCCATAAGATTCAAACACAGCGCGGATTTTATCCAGCCACGCTTGCTCCACCGCCCGCACTTCGGGAAGCCATTCAGGAAAGCCGCTAATGGCCTGCGGCTTATGGATTTTCTTTTTCTCACTCATCATCTTTTACCACTCTAAACCCGATGGGGTTTTTAGGTTTGTTTTCCGGCATAGCCAATAATTTTTTCAATTCTTCGAATAAATAACCAATTTGATGGTCATGGTCTTTGATTTTTCGCGCAAGCTCTTCGTTGCTTGCAAGCATGCGCCGCATTCTCACAAATGTTCTCATAATCGCGATATTAACATCAATCGCTTGCTGAGAGCGTAAAACAGAAGAAAGCATCGATACGCCAAGCTCTGTGAAGACCCTGGGCGGCGTTCTGCGGCCTCCCCAACTTGAGGTCACAATATGTGACTTCAAGTTTTCAAATTCATCCTCGGAGAGTTGAAACATAAAATCTTCGGGAAATCGTTCAATATTGCGCGTGACAGACTGGTTTAAAACTTTTGTTTCAGTGCCATATAATTCCGCAAGGTCAGAATCCAGCATCACCGTCTGCTCACGAAAAATATAAAGTTTCGAAGCAATCCGTTCGGCAGGGATGAGGAGTGAATTGTCTTTGCTCATACGCTTTCGTAGCCGAGAACGCGCGCCGCATCAAGGTTAATTCTCATCAAACAGTTTCTCCAATTGCCCCACGAGTGCCTTCGCCAGTTCATCCGCATCCGCGATTGTAATCGCGCGTTTGTAATACCGCGTCACGTCATGGCCGATGCCGATGGCGGAAAGCTCGATATCCTTGCGCCGCTCTATCCATGCAATCACACTGCGAAGGTCGGCTTCCAGTACATTGGAGGGGTTCACAGACAGCGTTGAATCATCCACCGGCGCGCCGTCTGAAATCACCATCAACACTTTGCGCGCCTCACCCCGCCGCACAAGGCGGTTATGCGCCCAAACCAGTGCCTCGCCATCGATATTTTCCTTCAAAATCCCTTCCTTCAGCATCAAGCCCATATTCTTGCGCGTGCGGCGCATCGGCGCGTCCGCTGCTTTGTAAATAATATGGCGAATATCATTCAGGCGTCCGGGAGCAGAGGGCCTGCCGTCTTGCATCCATTTATCACGGGACTTTCCGCCTTTCCATGCGCGGGTCGTAAAACCGAGGATTTCAACCTTCACCCCGCAACGCTCCATGGATTGCGCGATGATATCCGCGCTCATAGCCGCCAGCGCAATGGGTCGTCCGCGCAT
This sequence comes from uncultured Micavibrio sp., assembly GCA_964350435.1. GTDB lineage: Bacteria > Pseudomonadota > Alphaproteobacteria > Micavibrionales > Micavibrionaceae > TMED27. The sequence goes on along the minus strand of CAYGJS010000004.1, from coordinate 50,585 downwards.
AGAGCCTGAATTATCAATCAAAAGCGTCACGATGGTGTCGCGAAACTCGGTTTCTTTTTCCTGCTTATAAGACAGCGGCACCGTGGGGTTGGCGATAATGCGCGCAAGGCGGGAAGGGTCAAGAATCCCCTCATCAAGCCCAAACTCCCAGCGCCGCATTTGTTGCGCCATCACCTTGCGTTGCAGGCGGTTCGCCAGCTTAGTGATAATCGCGTGATAACTGCTGAGCTGTTTATCCAGCATTTCACGCAATCGCGTCAGCTCGAAATGATCGGCCAGCTCATCCGCGTTTACTTCCTCATCAAACTCGGTTGTGTAAACCATGTATTGATTATCGGGGCCGTCCAGATACCCCTCATGATGCTTATAATGCGGATTGCCGGGCGTTTCACTCCCCATATCGGTGGCGTCCTCGGCTTCTTCCATTTCGCCGTAAGAGCTATCGAGATTATCTTCCTCCGCGCCGTCATAAGCATCATCCGCGCCAGCATCGCCGCCGCCGCTATCCTCGGAATCTTCGTCGCCGCTGTCATCATCCTGCGGCTGCGCGTCTTGTTCTTCCTGCCCGCCATCATCATCCGCATCCTCCAGATCGAAATCACCCGCCTCATCTCCCATGGGGATCTTGAGGGCACGGATAAGGTCTTTTGAAGCCTTCGCAAAGGCGTTTTGATCCCGCATAACCTCGCGCAATTTTTCGAAATTAAAACCATCAATCTGCCCATCAAGCGCGGGTCGCCAGAGCGCGAGTAGCTTCTCCGCCGAGGGCGGCGGTGCCTCGCCCGAAAGTCCTACCCGCGCCAGCACATGCATCGCCTCGCCGAGCGCAATCTGGTTTTTATTGCTGACTGTATCAAACCCCGCGCGCTTGCATTTTTCTTCCAGCACCGCGCTCAAATTCCCGCTCACCCCCGCCATCGATTTCATGCCCAAGGCCTCGCACCGCGCTTGCTCCAGTGCATCAAACGCTTCCCGCGCCAAGGAATCGCGTGGGGAGGCGCTGCGGTGCAGTTCATCATCATGATGGGCGAGATAAAGTGCCTGAACATCCGCGCATCCGCGCAAAAGCCGCAGTTCTTCACCCTCGATATCAGAAGGCGGAGAGGGCAGGCGTGGCCGCCCCGTAGGCGAAAGCCGCCCAATCGGCGCTTCATTGGCGGAGTAGGTGATATCAACATCCGCCAGCCCCGCAATCGTGCGAACCGTCGCCGATGTTATCTGTTTGAAATTCTCGCTGCTTTGTTGAGTGGCCATGAAATAAAGTTTTACTTTTATATTGGTTGTGTTATACAATGTTAAGTGGAGGCTTTGCTTTTTTGCATTGCCTTTTTTTGTTATATATCAGAGCGTTCCTGTTTTGTCCTCAGGTCATTAATGAGTTTAAAGCTCCATATATAAAAATCAGGATTTCCCATCCGCTCACGCGTAGCTTTGTATTGCAGGCTATAAACCTGATCGGCATATGACTTGAGTTCGGCTCTGCACTTAGAATGATCCATTTGTGGCAATCTTAAACCCCAAGAAATAATATAGGCAATAAGATCAGCGATTTGCACGCCTGTTGTCAGTTCACTGTGCACAAAGAATGGTTCTGGAATAATAAGATTAGAGCGGTGTTTGCCTGTAGACGTGCCCTTAAAATAGGCTTGCGCTTGATGAATGAGAATATGACTTTGACTTTTTTCTAACTCATCAAAGACAATAATGCCCTGATGTTCTTCTTTATGATCTTCAAGAAAATAATAAAAACGTTCAAAAAGATATGCATAATCTTTTCTAAGACCGTCTTGGGTCGTGTCTTGCGCCCAAGGGTCGACAATGCTGGCAAAAGCCTTACAGCGAAAGCGAGAGCATATTTCAAAAACTTCTTTAACGTAGTTTAGTTTGGCCAAAGCTAAGGCTTTAAGTTCTTTTACTCCAGCGTTCTTGCCGTCTTTCAGTGCGCGCGTAGCTAGCTTGGAAATCTCACAATCCTTAACTTCAACGTTTAAAGAAGCGTGAGTAAAAACTTTTTTCTTCAGGATCTTTGTCGCTTTTAACTCTGCATGCCCGTCGCTATAACGGCATCCGAAGTTTTTTATTTCGGCATCGTGAAGCGCATTAATAATGTTCCAAACGTCATCATCTTTTATGGCTATCCCTGACAAAACTTCGTACGGCGAGTGCACGCGATCATGACCTGATTCATCAATAAATAAGAAATATGCCATGTCAGTCAGGAACGGCGATGTTGTGGATAGCGGTTTGCGGGAGATCCACGTTAAAGCAGCGCTGATAATATTCCGCGATAATCCCGCGCTCGGCCTCGTCACATTTATTGAGGAACGAAAGTTGGAACGCCAGATCACGATTCTTGAAAATCTGGGTGTTTTCAATCCACGCCAAAACCGTGCGCGGACTCATTAATGTCGAAAGATCGCCATTCACAAACCCTTTACGTGTCATATCGGCAAGGCGCACCATTTTATCAACCATATCGCGGCCCTCATCATTTTGAAGCTCATCGAATTTCGCCAGCATAATTGCCATCTCATCATCATGCGGCAGGTAATTCAGCGTCACGCATATATTCCATCTGTCCATTTGCGCTTGGTTGATCTGCTGCGTGCCGTGATAAAGCCCCGTCGTATCGCCAAGGCCAATCGTGTTGGACGTTGAAAACAATCGGAACGCAGGGTGAGGGCGGATCACGCGGTTCTGGTCGATCAGGGTCAAACGCCCCTCACTCTCCAAAATCCTCTGGATCACAAACATCACATCAGGCCGCCCCGCATCATATTCATCAAACACCAGCGCAACAGGGTTTTGAATAGACCACGGCAGCAATCCTTCTTTCCATTCGGTAATCTGCTTGCCTTCCTTCAGAACAATCGCGTCTTTACCGATCAAATCGACACGGGAAACATGGGAATCCAGGTTGATCCGCACGCATGGCCATTTCAATCGCGCCGCGACTTGTTCGATATGGGTGGATTTCCCCGTCCCATGATACCCCTGAATCATCACCCGGCGGTTATGCGCAAACCCCGCCAAAATCGCCAGCGTCGTATCATGGTCGAACTGATAGGTGTTATCAATCGCGGGGACGTTGGAATTATCCTCGGTAAAAGCCGGAACCTGCCAATCAATATCCAGCCCGAACGCCTCACGCACATTCACCTTTGTATTGGGAATGGTCGAATACTTGCCTTCCTTGGCTTTGATCGTTGTGATGTCAAAAGACAAGCCCCCTTGCTCTTCAAGGTTATCTTTTTCTTTTTGCAACTGTTCGAGGGATTCCATTGGTTTTATGTTCTTTCTAAAAAAAAGTTAAACCACTAAGGCACTAAGCACACTAAGGGTTATATTGAAAAACGTTTAATACCGTCTTTTATCAGTGGCGTATTAAAATTAATTAATAACCCTGTTTTAATGTTTGAGAGCTTAAGGTAGGTCAAAATTTGAGCAGCGTGAACAGGCAATATGCGTTCAATGGCCTTAATCTCAATTATCAATTGTTTTTCAATAACGAGATCCAGTCTGTACCCCGCTTCAATTTCGATATCTTCATATTTTATGGGTAGGGTCTTTTGTTTCTCTACGCTGAGGCCTCTTTGCAAAAGCTCATAATAATAACATTCCTCATAGGCGCTTTCCAAAAGTCCCGGCCCTAAGGTTTTATGAACCTTAAAAATGCAATCAACGACAATTTTTGAAACATCCGCCTCATTAAGTTTCGTAAGCATTAATCTGAATGTCCCTTAGTGCCTTAGTGGTAAAACCTACTGAAGTTTTTCATACTGCTCATAGGCAAGTTTAAGAATGGTATAGGCCATATTGATCTCTTTCAACATCTCTTCGGATTCCGATGACCCGCCATTAAGGTCGGGATGATGCTTCTTCGCCAAGGCTTTATAGCGGGTTTTGATCTCGCTTAAAGTAATCGGCGGCTCCAGCCCCATAACCGCCATGGCTTTGTGTTCTTGGCTGTACTGGCTGAACTGTCCGTTGCCAGGGTCATGCTGTTTTTTATGCTTCATGGGGTCTTCGTCGGTATTGTTGAACGTCTGCCATGCCTTTTTATAAAGTTCCTCATAAGGGTCGCCATTCACCCCGTATTTCCAAGTCGGCCGATCGCCATACATGCTTTTGATCGTTTGCTCCTGAACCTCCGCGTCATTCATGCCCTCGAAAAAATTCCATGCTTTGTTATATTCGCGCACATGCTCAAGACAGAAATGATAATATTCATTAAGCCCCCGATGTTTCGGCGCTTTGTGTTCGGCTTTATCGCAGCAGCCGGGCATCTCGCAAGAGCCGGGACGGGCGCTGCGTCTTTTTTCACCGCGCTCATCGGCATATTCAGCAGAGTTGGGCTTTAAACGAATTCTGGGCATAGTCTTGCTTTTTCTTTAAACATAAGGCCATCTTATATAATAGCGGTTTTTGGCCGTCTCTGACAATCAAATGAAAGATTAAACTATGAGTTTGGATGACTGGATCAAGGACAAAGTTATTAAAGATTTTTCTCCTGACCATATTGAGCTTGTGAACGAAAGTTATAAGCACGCCGGTCATGCTGGCGACGATGGTTCTGGCGAGACGCATTATCGGTTATTGCTTGTTGCCGATCGGTTTGCAGGGCTGGGGCGTGTTGAGCGTCAGAGGCTGGTCAACGCCTCTATACGCGCCGCTTTTGATCGGGGGTTGCATGCTGTTTCCTTTAAGCTTTTTGCGCCGGAAGAATATTGCGTATAAAGATGCACCTATAGGTTGTATTTTTATATACTAAAGAGTATATTGGCCTATCATTCATTCTTTGTGTGGGAGAAAGAAAATGAAAGAGACCAAAAAATACAAGAACCTTTTTCTTTTAGAGGGTGAGACCAATGAACCAAAAAGCACACTCATCAGTCGAAATATCACCGTTCAGGGGCGCCGGACTTCGGTCCGTCTTGAGCCTGAAATGTGGTCGGCCTTACAAGAAATTTCAAAACGGGAGCGTTGCACAACGCATGATATCTGCTCCCTGATCAGCATAAGAAAAAAAGAAAACACGTCGCTCACGGCGGCTATTCGTGTGTTTCTGATGCTGTATTTTAGAGCCGCTTCAACGGAAGAGGGGCACGCGAAAGCCGGGCACGGGTCTTTTGAAACAATGCGTCAGCGTGCAAAATTGCCTGCGCTTAAACCGTATGGACAAAGGCCGGATGACGTTCAACGGGCAACAGCCTAGTTTTCGCAAGTGATAACCAGCGGTAAACCGGAGTTTAAGCGCGCCCGAAAGCGAGGAATTTTTCTCTGCGCTTACGGATAAGGTCGGCACTTTTCCAAGGGGTGAGTTCCTTAAGCGCCGACTTGATCTGCAGCCCGACGCTTGCGATGATCTCAGGCTTATGCCTGTGCGCGCCGCCAACCGGCTCTTTGATGATGCCATCAATCAGCTTGAGACGGTAAAGGTCTTGCGCCGTAAGGTTCAGTGCCGTCGCCGCCTCGCCCGCAAAATCACCGCTGCGCCACAAAATAGACGCACACCCTTCCGGTGAGATCACCGAATAAATCGAATGTTCCAGCATATAAATGCGGTCCGCAACAGCAATCGCAATCGCGCCGCCTGAGCCGCCTTCGCCGATAATAACAGAAATAATAGGAACGCCCACACGCAAACATTTCTCGATCGATTTGGCAATCGCTTCGCTCTGGCCGCGTTCTTCCGCGCCCCTGCCCGGATATGCACCAGCCGTATCCACCAGCGTAATAATAGGAAGCTGGAACTGATCCGCCATATCCATGAGGCGCTGCGCTTTGCGATAGCCTTCCGGCCGCGCCATCCCAAAATTATGCCGAATGCGGCTTTGGGTATCGTGGCCTTTTTCCTGCCCGAGAATCACGCAAGCCTGACCGTTAAAGCGCCCAAGCCCGCCGGGCAGGGCGTAATCCTCGGCAAAATTGCGATCCCCCGCAAGGGGCGTAAATTCTGTAATCAGCTCGGCCACGTAATCCTTAAAATGCGGACGCTCCCCGTGGCGGGCCACTTGAACTTTCTGCGCTGGCGTAAGCTTGCTGTAGGCCTGCTGCAAAAGTCTGTCAGCCTTTGACTGCATGCGGCTCACCTCATCCGCAATGTTAACCTCACCGTCACTGCTGACGTTACGAAGTTCGGCAATCTTGCCTTCAAGTTCTAAAATCGGTTTTTCAAAATCGAGCATGGTTCTCGCTGAGTATAAATGAATTGTGAACGCCTAGATAGCAAATCAGGCGACCATATTCAATGAATACGTGTCGCCTGACCTGTGAATAAGTCTATAAATTTACTTTGAACCTGATTTTTTGGAAAGTGGATGCTTCTCCTCCACCGTGTCTTTAAGCTGCTCGCCAATCATATGCGTATAAATCTGTGTCGTTGCAATATCGGCATGCCCCAGCATTTTCTGTACGCTGCGAAGATCTGCACCGCGTGAAAGCAGATGCGTGGCAAAAGCATGACGAAGTACATGGGGGCTAACGCGGTCTTCATCAACCTCTGCGGCGCGTGCCAAATCTTTCAAGAGCTGTGCAAAACGCTGACGTGTCAAATGACCACTATCAGATGTGCGTGACGGGAAAACCCACTGCTCCTGATTGTCTTTACCTTCAACGCCTATAAAACGCTTGCGAACGCTCAAATAGTTGCGAACGGCTTCCTGACCGGGGTCGGAAAGGGGCACCATGCGCTCGCGGCCCGCTTTACCGGCAACAGTTACAAACTCTTGCCCCTCGCCAATCGCAGACATAGGCAGACCCACAAGTTCAGAAACCCGAAGACCAGTTGCATAAATCATCTCAAGCAAACACACCAGACGGACACTCTCAGGCGTACCGCCAAGCGCAGCCGTTTTAATAAGCTGCGTAACTTCCGCTTCGCTCAAAGTCTTGGGCAAGGTCCGTGTCTGTTTTGGACTGTCGATATTCGAAGTCGGATCATCCTTACGTTGACCTTCAGAAATCATATAACGGTAATACTGGCGCATAGCCGACAGACGGCGCGCAACAGTGCGCACAGCAATCTTACCGCTGCGCTCACCTTTAACGTGAGTTTTCTCGCTCAAATCCTTCAAATACGCCTGAATGTCTTCCGGTGAAGCCTGGTGAACATCAGAATCTCTCTCCCTGCGAAGAAACAAACTCACATCCGCCAAGTCTCGCCAATACGCCTGACGTGTGTTCATAGCTGCGCCGCGCTCGGCGGTGAGCATATCTAAAAACGCTTCCACAGACGGATGTAGATCCGGCTTGGGCATTGCTGGGCGACCTGGACGTGCCATATGTTTTTCTCCTTACATACTGTTTTTGCCTTGTTTTTAAGGCGTATTATTTAAAATTCCCCACACTGAGTCAGTATATGCAACCGTCGCTAAATTCCCTGTAACGTGATGCGTAAAAACACCGAAAAAGTGCAAATACATATTATTTGTATTACGCATTACATAATTTATACAAGAGGCTCGTGTCAAGCATTTTCATAAATTTAATACCGCATTATCGTGCGAATATGTAAATATGTCAAGTATAATACATAAAAGTCTATAATTTAGCCAAAACCTTGTCGCTGACGTCGATAATAACGGGCGTATGTGCGATATGGATATCTATAAATCCAAAACTCACAACACCGACAAGAACGGCAATACTCAGAACCAGAATAACGATAGCGATGAATTTCATGTGTATTTTTATTCTGTTTGTTTACGAAAGTTAGTACGGCCTTTATACTGCGCCCATGAAAAAGATCAATGCTTTTCGCCACGATATCCCCTCTATTGTAAAAAAACTATCCAAACCGATTGTGCTGGTGGGGATGATGGGGGTCGGAAAATCTCATATTGGTTTTGCGTTGGCGCAAACACTGCATATACCGTTTTTTGATTCGGACAAGGAGATTGAGCAGAAAGCAGGAATGAACATCGCTGAAATTTTTATAAATTACGGCGAGGATAAATTCAGGGAATCTGAAACAAAAACCATCAAAGACCTTCTGTCAAATGCCCCTTGCGTCATCGCATCCGGCGGCGGCGCGCTTTTAAATTCTGAAACCCTCACACGGTTAAAGGCTGAATCAATCATGGTCTGGCTGGATGTCGAAGTGGATATAATCCTGGAACGGGTAAAGAATTCAGGCAGACCGTTATTACAGACACAAAACCCTGAGAAAACCCTAAAAACTCTCATGGAGCAGCGCCGCCCCCTATACAGCCAGGCGCATATTCATATCCATGATGAGGTGGATGCGTCCGCAGCGATTGATTCGATTCTGAATGCCTTGTCTGCGCCGCCATTTTTGTATACATAGGTGCAACCATGCAAACCAAAATTGTGACCATCGATCTTGATACCCGCTCATACGATATCTATATCGGTGCGGCGCTGCTTTACCGTATCAAGGATTTCATCCCCGAAGAACTGGAAGGCCGCACGGTTTTCATCGTCACGGATAAAAATGTAGAACCTTACGCTTTGCAAATCGACGCGCTGCTGCACGAAGATGCGCAGCAAAAGACACGCGTGCTGACATTGCCTCCCGGCGAGGCCACCAAATCTTATGCAAATGTAGAAAAGGTCTGTAGCTTCTTCCTCGAAAACGGCATCAATAGAAACTCTCTGGTCATCGCCGTCGGAGGAGGGGTCATCGGCGACCTCACGGGCTTCTGCGCCTCCATCGTGATGCGCGGCGTGCCGTATATCCAAGTGCCCACCACATTGCTCTCGCAGGTCGATAGTTCCGTCGGCGGCAAAACCGGAATAAACACCGCGCAGGGTAAAAACCTTGTGGGGTCTTTCTACCAACCCGAAGCCGTGATCGCCGATATCGAAACCCTCAAAACCCTGCCCAAACGCGAACTCCTGGCGGGCTATGCCGAGGTCGTCAAATATGGCTTGATTCGCGATTCCGGATTTTTCAACTGGCTGGAGCAAAATTACGAAAAGGTGATATCGCTGGATGAAGACGCTCTGGTCCATGTTATCAAGACCAGCTGCGTCGCCAAAGCTCTGGTCGTTGAGACGGATGAGCGGGAAATGGGCACGCGCGCACTCCTCAACCTCGGCCACACTTTCGGCCATGCGCTGGAAACCGCCGCCGGATATAACGGCGATCTTCTGCACGGCGAGGCTGTGGCTATCGGCACCGTGATGGCCTTCAGCCTGTCTAAACGCATGGGCCTTTGCAGCGATGATGATTTGCAAAGGGTTGAGCAACACTACACCGACATTGGCCTACCAACCCGCGCCGCCTATGTAGACGCGCTATCGGCGAATGTCGACCAGCTTATCGATATCATGCGTAAAGATAAAAAAGTCAAAAGCGGCAAAATGGTATTCGTGCTGGTCAATGGGATTGGCGATGCCTTCCTCAGCAGCGATGTCGACGAAGCCATGGTGCGTAAAGTGTTAATTGAATCGCTGGGCGGTAAAACCAAGGAGGGCAAAAGCAAATGGTCATCGGCATTCTCTTCTCTATCCTAGCCGTCTTTGTACTCTTGCTGTTATCGGCATTTTTCTCTAGCTCTGAAACGGCTCTGACCGCCGCTTCACGCGTGCGTATGCACAATCAGGAAAAAGAGGGCAACCCACGCGCCGCGCTTGTCAACAAGATCCGCGATAAAAAGGATCGTATGATCGGCGCGCTTTTACTGGGCAACAATCTTGTCAATATTCTGGCCTCTGCATTGGCAACAAGTGTCCTCATCAAGATTTTCGGTGAAGCGGGGGTGGTTTACGCCACGCTGGTCATGACCATGCTGGTGCTTATCTTCGCCGAAGTCCTGCCGAAGACCTATGCGCTGCATCACGCCGAGAGCCTGTCCATGCGCATTGCTCCGATCATTCGGATTGTCATTATGGTCTTTGCGCCGATCACCGAAACCGTGACATGGATTGTCCGTATGGTGCTCAAGCTTTTCGGGATTGATATCTCCAAAGTCGCCGCAGGTTCGCATTTGGAGTTATTGCGCGGCGTAATTGACATGCATGACGGGCCGGAGCAGGAAAATGAACAGCGCGCCATGCTGCGCTCGATCCTCGATCTGGCGGATGTCGATGTCGAAGACATCATGGTTCACCGCAAAAACGTGACCATGATCGATGCAGGCCAGCCCATTCAGGCGATTATCAAAGATGTACTGGAAAGCCAGTTCACGCGGCTTCCGGTCTGGAAAGACAATCCCGATAACATCATCGGCGTGATTCACGTCAAGCTTCTCCTGCGCGAGCTTCACAACACCGCCGATCAAAAGGAGGATTTATTGCTGGATGATATTATGATGGAACCGCGCTTTGTGCCCGAAACCACCAATCTTTATGACCAGCTCCAGGCTTTCCGCGAACGCCGCGAACATTTCGGCATCGTCATCGATGAATACGGCGCGTTTATGGGCGTGGTCACCATCGAAGACATCCTCGAAGAAATCGTCGGCGAGATCGACGATGAACATGACATCTTCGTGGCCGGCGTAAAGAAAATGACCGGCAATAAATATCTGGTTGAGGGCACAGTCACCATCCGCGATCTCAACCGCGAATATGAATGGGGGCTGCCGGATGGCGAATATGCGACGCTGGCGGGGTTAATCCTGTTTGAATCACAAATGGTGCCGAATGTCGGGCAAAGTTTTATGTTCCATGGTTTCCGCTTTGATATCGTCAAGCGCCAGCGTCACCAGATCACGCAGATCCGCGTAACGCCGCCTGTAGAGAACTAATATTATCTTTCAAATGTTTCGGGTTGATCGTCCCGACAATCGCCGCCGATGCGCCGGGATGTGAAAACGCAAATTCAAACGCTTTGCCAATATCGCGTGCATGACCACTGCCAAGCACTTTCTTGAGCACTACGCCTTTCCTTTGCTTCGCCGCATAATTCAAAACAGATTTCTCGTCCCGATAATCCGCCGTATAGGTTGCCATCACAACGTCCAGATGCATCAGCGCCCAAAGCCCGCCCGCCGCAGTTTTGGTCGATGCACCCGTTGCACGGATCACCCCCATGGTTTTAAAATCATCAAGAATGTACAGAATTTCATCACTGAGATTCATCAGATCATACCCATCCGAGTGCAGCATGAGTACATCAAGATAATCTGTATCCAGTCTTTTAAGGCTCCGCTCCAGCGAGTATTTGAAATGATCGGGGGTAAAATCGTAACGCGAAACGCCGTCTTCGAAATCCTCCCCCGCCTTGCCGATAATCACCCAATCCTTGCGCTGTCCCTTGAGCAGCCGTCCCAGCCGCTCCTCCGATGTTCCGTAAGCGGGCGCGGTATCAAGCAGATTGATCCCTAACGCTTTCGCCAACGCCAGCAGATCAGCAAGCGCCTCTTCTTCAGGGATTTTAAATTCCTCGGGATATTTTACGCCTTGGTTCCGTCCGAATTTCACCGTCCCCAACCCAAGGCGTGACACAGAAATGCCAGTGCTTCCAAGATTTACTTTATCCATTTGGCTTTATCCCATGGAGTTTGAGAGTATGCAACGCTCGGCAGATCCGAAAAATCGCTGGTCTGATGTGAAGGCGGCGTATCAATCCGCTCCAGCAAACGATCTGACAGCAGCGGCGCGAAGGTCAGTTTCGTAGGCCAGCAATAATGTTTATTGCCAACGCTGTGAATGGTTGGCGTGTCGGGCATCCAGCCATCAACTTCCGATTTACCCTCGATTCGATCAATCGGCAGGCTCGCCCACTCGACCTTAGACAAATCAACCTTCGGCAGATATTTGGCAAAGCCCTTGCGCGCCGCATCATAAACCTCGGTAGCATCAGAGTCTTTGTCGCGCTCGGCGACCCCGCCCCCCAAGTACCAAACCAGAGCGCCATCTTCGGCCATATGCGAGGTAATTGTTGCCACAGGCTTATCCGAATTCCCGACCAGATGCGCGTAAAGCGGGTAGGGCGCAGGTTTCAGCATCCCCATCAGCAAAGGCCGCACTTGGGTTTCCAGCCCCTCATCATGCTGGGATTTTTTCGCCAAGGCCGCGTTTGAACCCGCCGCCGTGATAATCTTGTGCTGCGCGACAATGCCGTGATGTTCCAAAAACCCGAGCGGCGTCATGGGCGTATCGATCTTGCGAATGCAATCCTTGTAAGGCTCAGCCAAGGCGCGGATCACGGACGGGATATCCAGAACGGGTTCATCCATAAAAACGACTGTCCCTTTAAAGCCGCTGTCTTTGATTTCCTGCGGCCAGTCGTCCTTGGCCACTTCATGCACGTTATTGCCCAAGGCCTGCCTGGTCACCAATTTTACAAGCCCGCCCATAAAGCCGCCGGGAATTAGCAAATACTGGCTCTGCGCATTATACCGCGCCGCACTTAAATCGACATCACCCTCGCCGCGCATCGCCGCTCGCCATAGATCGGGCATCGCCGAAATACTCGCCGCCAGCTTATTGATTTTGCCGGCAAAGGCGTATTTCAAACCCGAATGGATAATGCCCTGTGAGGCGATGGTCTGCCCGCCGCCGATCGTATCACTCTCCAGCAGCAAAACGTCATATCCCAGAGCCTTAAAACGGTGAAACGCCCAAAGCCCCGCAATCCCTGCGCCGAATATCGCGATGTCTATGTGGCGCTCAGCCATGCCCGAATACTTTCAATTTGGTCATCCGCCCACAGGGACGGCACGTGCCCGCACCCTTCAAACACATTATAGGTAAACCGAGGCCCTCGGGCGCGCATCTCCTCGATAATCGGCGCGGTCAGAAGCATCGATTGTGCGCCGTGAATAAGCTGAACAGGGCAGGTGATGGCCTCCCATCTTTGCCACAAATCAATATCGCCGATGGGGGAAGTTTCAAACACTTTTGCGATTTGAGGGTCATAGCGATAGGTCAGGCGACCATCGGGCAGCAAGCGTGCATTGGTCTTGGCCATATGCGCCCAATGTTCATCGCTCATCTTCCCCCATGTCAGGCCGCGCGATGCCCGAAGCCGCGCCTCAAATTCCGCCATATCGGCAAATGTGTATTCCTTCGAAATCACCGCGTGAATAAATTCAAGAGCCTCTTTCGGTACAACCGGGCCCACATCGTTTATAATCATCCGTTTGATCGGGCTGTCCGATTGCCCCGCCATGCGAATGCCCAAAAGACCGCCGAGCGAAACGCCCAGCCAATCGACCGAGGCAAGTCCCAGATGCGCCAGAAGCCCCCGCAAATCCATCACATATTGATCGTAGTTATAGTGCAGCGGGTCATTGTGAAAATCGCTGCGGCCCCGCCCGGGAAGGTCAACGGCTATAACGCGGTATCCGTCCTCCACCAGATGCGGCGCAAGAAAATCAAAATCAAAACCGTTGCCGGTCAAACCATGCACGCAAATGATAGGGCTTGCGTCTTCATGCCCCCAATCGCTATAGGCGATACGGTTATTTTGCGTTCCAAGAAATGATTTTTCAGTATATTTCATAAGTAAGCTTTGTTGTCATCCTGAAATGCGTGCATGGAAGGAACTGGATTCTTCAGGGCTAAAGCCCTTCAGAATGACGCTCTTATTATCCTACGCGCTCGCGCCGATTTTACCATGGCATTGTTTGAATTTTTTCCCTGATCCACAAGGGCAAGCCGCATTGCGCTGAACCCGTCCCCAAGTGTCGGGGTCGTTGGGGTCAATGGCTTGCGCTGCGCGGCTACGCAAGGGTTTTACGTTTCCTGGCGTATCTCGCCCGCTGCGCGCTGTTTCGCGGTCTGCCTGCCCCAATCCCATCATCGCCGGGTCTTGGCGACTTTCCTGTGCTTTTTGTTGATCGCGCGCCAACAAACCCAGATCAAGACGGCGCTCATCCAGATTGATTTCCACCAATGAAAGAGTCTGGGTGATGCTTTCGCGCATCCGCTCAAGCATATTCTCGAACGCGGCAAAGGCTTCGGTCTTATATTCGTTGAGCGGATCTTTCTGCCCCAACGCCCGCAGATTGATGCCCTGACGCAAATGATCGAGATTCAGCAAATGCTCCTTCCAGTGCTGATCCAGAAGCTGCAAGACGATAGATTTTTCAATCTGCCGCCATGTGCCCGCGCTGGCATTGGCGACCTTTGCGGCCATCCGCTGGTCGCTGGCCTCCGTGATCCTCTCCAGCATTTCAAGATCGGCAATGCCTTCTTCCTTCGCCCACTCAACCACAGGCAAATCAAGGCCAAGCACGCGCTGGCACTCGGTATGCAGGGCTTCTGTATTCCATTGCTCCGCATAGACACCTGCGGGGATCGTTGCCGCGACAATGTCTTCAATAGAGTCATGGCGCATGTCACGGACAAGCTCTTCCACATCTTCGGCTTCCATGATTTCACGCCGCTGCTCATAAATCACCTTGCGCTGATTGTTCATCACATCATCGAATTTCAGCAGATTTTTCCGCACTTCAAAATGCATGCCCTCAACCTTGGCCTGCGCCCGCTCCAGCATCTTGGAAATCAGCGGATGCTCAAGGGCTTCACCTTCATCAAGGCCGATACGCGGGTTGCTCAGCAAGCCCTCCAGCTTGTCACCTGCGAAAATCCGCATCAAATCATCTTCCACTGACAAGAAGAACATGGACGCCCCTGCATCCCCCTGCCGGCCTGAGCGTCCGCGCAGCTGGTTATCAATCCGGCGCGATTCGTGACGTTCCGTCCCTATAATATAAAGACCGCCGGCTTCTTTGACGATTTCCGCGTCGCGTTTGATCTCGGCTTCGATTTTCTCGATCGCCTTCTTGTCTTTCACGGGATCGGCATCCGGCCCGATTTCCTCGGCCACCCGCATCTCGAGGTTCCCGCCGAGCTTGATATCCGTACCGCGCCCCGCCATATTCGTGGCGATGGTCACCGCGCCCGGTCTACCCGCCTGACCAACGATATAGGCTTCCTGCTCGTGCTTACGGGCATTCAAAACATGGTGCGGAATTCTTTCTTTCTTCAGGCGCGCCGAGAGCTCTTCTGATTTTTCGATCGAAACCGTACCCACCAGAACCGGCTGCTTGCGGGCATTGCATTCCTTAATCAAGTCGACCACCGCGGTTTCTTTTTCCGCCAGGGATTTATAAATCTTGTCCTGATGATCCAGGCGCGATACAGGCACGTTGGTTGGGATCGCCACAACGCCAAGCTTGTAAATCTCCATAAACTCGCCCGCTTCGGTCATCGCCGTGCCTGTCATACCGGAGAGTTTCGGATACATGCGGAAGTAATTCTGGAAGGTGATTGAGGCCAGCGTCTGGTTCTCTGTCTGAATATCCACACCCTCTTTGGCCTCGATAGCCTGATGCAACCCCTCGGACAGGCGGCGACCATCCATCATCCGCCCTGTAAATTCATCAATCAACATCACTTTGCTGTCCTTGACGATATAATCTTTCTCGGCGTGGAACAGTTTGTGCGCCCGCAGTGCCTGATTCACATGGTGAATAACCGCAATGTTCTGGATGTCATACATCCCGCCATCTTCCAATATGCCGTGCTGGCGGAGTAAGTCCTCGACATGCTCAGAACCCTCATCGGTCAGCACGATGGTTTTGTGCTTCTCGTCCATCTCGAAATCGCTGCTTTTCAACTGCGGAATGATTTTATTCACCGAGATATAAAGATCGGGCGAGGACTCGGAAGGGCCGGAGATGATCAGCGGCGTCCGCGCTTCGTCAATCAGTATCGAGTCGACCTCATCTACAATCGCGAAGTTAAAATCACGCTGCACCATCTGGCGCAGGGAAAACTTCATATTATCGCGCAAATAATCAAACCCGAATTCGTTATTGGTGCCGTATGTGATGTCGCACGCATAGGCGGCGCGGCGGGCTTCTTCGGAAATATTGGCGGTAATGCATCCCGTACTCAGACCAAGGAAGCTGTATAGAATCCCCATCCACTCCGCATCCCGCGAAGCCAGATAATCATTCACCGTCACCACGTGTACGCCCTTGCCCTCAATCGCATTGAGATAAACGGGCAGGGTGGCCATAAGGGTTTTCCCCTCACCGGTTTTCATCTCGGCAATCTTGCCGTCATTCAGAACCATCCCGCCGATCAGCTGCACGTCGAAAGGACGCATGCCAAGCGCCCGCACGGCGGCTTCGCGCACGACAGCGAAGGCTTCGTTGCGGACGCTATCCAAGCTCTCGCCGTTTTTAAGACGCTCACGAAAGAGGGCCGTTTGCGCTTGCAGCTCAGGCGTTTCCATGCGCTCGTATTTCTCCGCCAGAGCATTTATTGCGGGAATTTGTTTGTCATAGGCTTTGAGGGCGCGGTCGTTCGATGATCCGAATATTTTCGTCGCAAAATTGAGCACGGTGTTGCATTCTTTCTTTAAAACTATGTGTCTTGATATAAGCCCCAGAATAAAACCCGTCAATGATTAACAAGCCCTATTGAAAACCATTCGTCCTTTGGTTAGGGTTCGTTTCATATCTTTTTTGAGAACATCTGTTCAGGAGTCTAAATACTATGCATAAGAATGCTGTGAATACACAAAAGGGCAACGCCGCGATTATCGCTCTGGTTGCTGTGGTTATAGTGGCCGTAGGCGCATTGGCCTATTTCGCAACCCGCGGCGGGGATGAATCCTCAGCGACTGCGCAAATGGCAAATACCGAAGCCGCCGCAGGCGAAAGCAATCAGGCCGCAAAGGCCGACGGCGCCAACGCCCCGAAAATTGAAATCAAGCCGGGCGATCCCGTTGTTGCCAAATATAAAGGGCAGGATGTAAAACGCTCTCAGGTTCTGACATTCATGCAGACCTTGCCAGCGAATATGCGTCAAATTCCGTTCGAGGAACTTTTTCCCCTCGCGCTCAATCAAATGATCAATTCCGAAATCACTGCTGAAAAAGCCAGAAACGCAAATCTGGGTGACGATCCTGCGGTCAAGCAGCAAGTCGCTGCGGCAAAAGAAAATATTGTCCGCAATGTTTTCGTTCAAAAAGAAATCGAAAAAGGCATGACCAAGGAAAAACTTCAGGCCGCCTACGAAGAATATAAAGCCAGCTACCCTGTGATCGAGGAGCGCAAAGCCCGCCATATCATGGTCAAGGATAAGAACGCAGCCAAGGACATCATCAAGAAATTGAAAGATGGCGCAGACTTCGCTGCTCTGGCGAAAGAGCTTTCTATTGATACGCCTACTAAGGAAACAGGCGGCGAAATCGGATATATCACTGAAAAGTCGCCAGTGCTTCCGAAATTCATTGAAGCGGTTTTTGATGCCAAAGTGGGTGAGATCATCAGCAAGCCTGTGGAAACCGAAGGCGGATTCCACATCATTGAAGTTTTGGAAACCCGTAATCAGCCTCCCGCACCTTATGAGCGCGTCGAGCAATATCTTGCCGGTCAGCTGAGCGGCGGCGTATTGAACGAAACTTTGGAAAAATGGCGCAAGCAAGCCGGCGTTGAAATCTATGACATCAACGGCGAGCCACAAGGCGTTGAGCCAGCAGCAGGGGCAGCAGAAACGCCCGCTGAAGAAACAGCCGAGGACACCCCAAAAGCTGCTGAATAGGCATGCATTGCACTGAAAGCTTAAAGAAACCAAAGCCGCCAAAGCCGGATTTGCCAATACTATTGGTGGCCGCGGCGGCTTTGATTGATTCTGAAGGGCGCGTTCTGCTCGCCCAGCGTCCCGAAGGCAAATCCATGGCGGGTCTTTGGGAATTCCCCGGCGGCAAGGTCGAAGACGGTGAAACGCCCGAATTCGCCCTGATGCGCGAACTGGAAGAAGAACTCGGCATCGAAACGCGCCCCACCTGTTACCACCCCATCGCTTTTGCATCGCATAGCTATGAAAAATTTCATCTGCTGATGCCGCTCTTCGCCTGTCGTTTCTGGAAAGGGGAGCCGAGCTTGAATGAACATCAGGCTCTCAAATGGGTGCGGCCTGTTGATATGCTGGATTACCCCATGCCCGCCGCCGATATTCCATTGGTATCCGCTTTGCGTGATCTGCTATAGACATTCGCCCCCACCCTAACCCTCCCCCTTAAGGGGGAGGGATGTGAAGGCTTGGTGAATACAATGAGCCTAGCCGAAGCCGGGTGGGGGTGATAATAATAAGGCATGTTTTCATCGTCCTACGATTTCAAATCTTTCTATAACAGCCGTGAAGGCCGCGTCGTGCGCCGCATTATTCAATCGCGTCTTTTAAAAATCTGGCCTGATTGTAAGGGGCTAAACCTTTTGGGCAGCGGTTATGCCAGCCCCTATATGCGCATGTATATGGAGGGCTCCGCCAGTCTGAGCCTGATGATGCCAGCGGTCAAAGGCGCACATCTCTGGCCGCCCGAAGGACCGAACGCTGTTTTTCTTGCCGAGGCGGATGAACTGCCCATAGAAACCAACTCGGTAGACCGGGTGCTTATGATCCATGATCTCGAATTTTCTGACAGCCTCCAGCCCAAGCTTCAGGAAATCTGGCGCGTGCTCAAATCCAGAGGGCGGTTGATGATTGTGGTGCCGAGCCGCTCAGGTTTTTGGGCGCGGGCAGATTGGTCCCCCTTTGGACACGGTACGCCCTATTCATTAGGGCAGCTCCGCCATCATTTACGGGAGAACCTGTTCGTTGAGGAGCAAACACACGAAGCCCTGTTCATGCCGCCGATGCGCCGGGGGTTTATCCTGAAAGCGGCAAGTGCCTTCGAAAACATTGGTCAAAAGCTCCATATCGGCGCGGGTCTTCATATCGTCGAAGCCAGCAAACAGCTCTACGCCCGCGCAACCCCCAGCTCCGGTTCCAAAGCACGGGCAAGAGGGCGCGGCGCATTGGTTCCGACCCCCTCAGCCAGCAGCTTTAAATCTGATAATTATGGGGAAGAATAAGATTATTCGGGTCAACACCGTCCATAAAGGCTTTGCGCCGATCCATATTGGTCAGCTGATAAACCTGCCCGATCCAGTTTCCGAGTATGCTGCGGCTTGTATCACGCCAAGTATTATCGATGATCTCGACCATATCCGTATCTTCATACGGCCAATCATCTGAACCTTGAACATACGTGCCAAGCTTCTCTTGCGCTTCGGGTGTTAAATACCGCTTCGGAAAAGCAGGAAAATCTTTGCGCCCGCCGCGCGCATGAAGCAACGCCTCGCGCTTATATTCCTTATACAGCGACAGCGTGTCATATTCCGGATGCCCCTGAAAACAAACAAGACGCAGCCCATCGGCACTGGTCGCCAAATGCACGCCAGCCTCCTTGCACTGCGCCAGCACCATCATCCCCGCCGCATCAAACTGCGCCCGCGATATATCATTATGACGGGAATGCGGGACATCGAAGATCGTATTGACCCCGCGCATCAAGGGATGATGACGATCCAAAACCTTATGTTGATAAACGCCCCAGAGTTTATCCTCCAAAGCCCCCCGCTTTTGTCCATATTTGAATTCCAAAACCGCATGCGTGGCCAGACACGAACACAAAGTCGAAGTCACATTCTCCCAAGACCAAGCCAAAACCTCCTGCAACGGTTCCCAAAACGGGGCTTGACTAAGATCAGGGTCGCTGACATTCGCGCCCGAGATAATCAGCGCATCCAGCCCATCCTGCTTTAATTGCTCAAATGTTTCGTAATGCTGGTCTATATACGCTTTCGTTTCTGCCCCGCGCGGGATTTGCGGCAGAGAAAACGGATGTACATAAAACTGCGCGATCTGATTGCTCTCGCCGATTAAACGAAAGAATTGACGCTCCGTAGCCTCCAGTGCCGCATCAGGCATCATGTTCAAAAGGCCGATATGAAGCTCGCGAATTTCCTGGCTTAAGGCGCGTCCTTTCGGAAGCACGTTGCTGCCCTCGGCAATCAGCCGTTTAAAGGCAGGAAGGTCTTTATAGGCAACAAGCGGCATATTTTTCTTTTGATTCTCAAAGGGCTTTCAATATAGTGACCTTCTTTATAACGGATCGATGAAGTAAAATCATTATGTTTGAGAGAATAACCATCATAGGCGCAGGTTTGATCGGCTCCTCACTCGCCCGTGCCATCCGCCGCAGTGGGTGTAAAGCCAGAGTTGTGGTCGCCGACCGCGATGAGGAGGTCTGCAAAAAAGTCGTGCAGCTGGGCTACGCCGATGAAGTCACCAGCGATCTGCCCGCCAGTGTGAAGAACAGTGATTTCGTTATTCTTTGCGTGCCGACGGGCGCGATTAAAGTTGTGGGGGAGGCCATTGCCCCGTTCCTGAAACCCAAATCCATCATCAGCGATGTTTCATCGGTCAAGGGCAGTGTGATTGAAACGCTTGCACCGCTCCTGCCCGAAAGTGTGGACTTTGTGCCTGCCCACCCCATTGCAGGAACCGAGCATTCCGGCCCCGAAAGCGGCTTTGCCGAGCTGTTCGATGGGCGTTGGTGTATCCTCACCCCCACCGCCGCAACGCCGATTAAATCGGTGGAGCATGTCACACAGTTCTGGGAAAATATCTGCCGCGCCAAAATCGAGATTATGGACCCGCAGCACCATGATCTTGTGCTGGCCATCACCTCACACCTGCCGCATTTGATCGCTTACACCATCGTTGGCACAGCCGATGATCTGGAAGACGATCTGAAATCCGAAGTGATAAAATTCTCGGCCTCGGGCTTTCGCGGCTTCACCCGCATCGCCGCCTCCGACCCCACCATGTGGCGTGATGTATTTTTGAATAACCGCGAAGCGGTGCTGGAAATCCTTCAACGGTTCAACGAGGATTTAACCGCGATGCAAAAAGCCATCCGCCGCGGCGATGGTGACTTCCTGTTCGACAGCTTCACCCGCACCCGCGCAATCCGCAAAGAAATTATGGAGTTGGGACCAGAGGGCTACGCGAATCCGGCGCTAATGACTCGCGGGAAATCGGAAGACGCATAATCGGGATTGGCCCCGCATTCAGCATCTCGCCGCGCTGATAAATCGGCACTGTGATAACCCCGTACTCATCCGCAAAATTCGTAAGACCAGAGCCTAAAAACAGCCCCATCCGCGCATCAACAATCCCCGCCTGCATCAACATCTGAATAAGATTATTATGCTTGTGAATCGCGACTTTCAAATCGGGGGCAGGGATGGGCTTTTGGTTAAGATCAAACGTCCCCGCCATATCCGCCATAAAATCCTGACCGCGCAGTTCTGCTTTTGAAAAGGTCAGAACATTTTTTCGCTCCGTCAGTGTTCCCTCAAAAGACGTGAAGCTGATCGGGGCTTTCCAGCGAAAGTTTTTGACCTCGATAGGGCCTGTAAAAATATGGATCGGCGCTGCCGGGATAGGCCAGGCATGGGCGACCAGATTTTGAATGGTCACCGTATTTTGCGCATCACTAAAGCGTTCTTCAATCGGCGCAAAAAGATGCATTTGCAAGGGAAATCCTTTGATTTCGGGCGGGGTCACACTGGCAGGGTCGATCTTGCGAACATCGGCAACGAAGCGTACATATTCCGCAGTCACACTCTCAGCAACTTTGTGCCAATAAAAACTATAAGCCGCCGCCGCGCCGATGATGAGGATAACCATGCCGAGCATTGCCAGCACAGGATGTTTGGACTTTTCAGGCTTTCTCTCGCGCGCTTCCGCCATCAATTCATTGCTTTCGCTTTCAATGCCTTTTTCTAATTCCGCCATCAAATCTTTCCTGTCTTGTCCTGCCGCAATCGCGGGCAGAAATTTAAATGTAACCACGCCGGAAGATTTACGCCAGCCCCGACGCGGCCAAAAAAGCCCCGCATTCATCGCCATTGGAATTATCGGCAATCCCGTGGCTTCCTGAATGCGTGCCACGCCAATCTTATAGGGTTTTTGCTGCGTGGTGTCTTCGGGCAAAACCCGCGTGCCTTGCGGGAAAATCACAATCGGGCGGCCTTCGGCCTGCACCCGCTTTGCGCCCTCCTGAATAGAAACCGCCGCCGCCTCCTTATTGCTGCGGTCAATCGCAATCGGCGCGGATTTTCCCAAATACTGCCCCCAAAGCGGGATCGCCAGCAGCTCTTTCTTCAAAATCACTGCAGGGTCTTTGAACAAAATATGCAGCTTCATGGTTTCATAGGCAGATTGATGCTTCGCCGCCACGATATAAGCCCCGCTGGTGGGTAAATTTTCCGCCCCTAAAACCTCATAGCGCAAGCCTAAGACATTTTTTTCAAGGAAATGCACACCATGCACAAAGAAATCCACCACCGCCATAAAGTAACGGCGCGGCAAAACAAGGGTCGGCAGGCAGATCACGCAGGCCACAGCCGTAAAGCCATAAAACAATAGATTAAAAACCGTGGAACGAATAGGCGCGCGCTTCATCTTATCTCGCTATCAAGGGCGCAGGGCGCAGTGTAAACGTTAATTGCACCGACCGATAAAGCGTCTTGTGGTATTCGCTGAACAAAAGCTGCCAGAAATGCAGATCTTTCCAGCTCAAATCCGGCTCGCGGATCGGATGTACATAGATATCAACGCCTGGCAAGGCGTGTTCAAGTTCCATAAGCGCGCGGTTCATGTGATAATTTCCTGTCACAAGCCGCACGGAGTCAAAATTCTGCTTACGAAGCCACTCCTCGACTTCTTGGGCGTTTTGCACGGTCGTGGTGGCGCGGTAACCCAGAACCATACAGCACGCAGGCAAAGCATCTTCGCCGCTCCACTGTTCCATCAATTCTGATTTTTTGACGTCCGGGTGCACCCCGCTGATAAACAGATTCGGCGCGCGGCCCGAGGTAAACAGCGTGAGCCCCTCACTGACACGGTTTTTTCCGCCCGTCAGCACAACAATCACATCACTGGTCTGGTCAATACTGGCCGCGCCGCGAAGTAGACTCATCGCGCAAAACGCGCCAAAACCGCCCATCCAGATCAGAAAGCCGGTTAACAAAGACAGCGAGAAGAATTTTAAAAATTTCATATGGGATAGTTGTAAACAATCGCCGCTATGGCATCAAGGACAACACGCGCAAAACCGTAAATCGCGCTGTAAACCATGAAATCACGGCAATCGCTATAGGGGTCATCAGGACAATAAGAACCTGCCTTACAGAAAGCGACAAATCCGGCAGCATCCCCGCGTGAGAACTGCTGGATACAATCGCAATCATTCCGAAACACGCCAGCGTCAGCGCAAGCCCGGCAAGCGCGCCCTTAACACTCAAGATCAGCGCATGTTTTTGAAACTGGCGCATGATGTAATAATCACTCGCGCCCATGAGATGAAGCAACTCGACGTCATCACGATGCTCCGCCATCCGCGAGCGGATCGCCCCCGCAATCGCCGTTACGGTCGTCAGCGCGATAATGAGTGTAATCAGCCCCGCCGAAAGCTGTAAAGACCCTGCCAGCTTCAAAATATCATTCAGCCAGCTTTCATGCGTATCCAGCGCAATATCAGGCGCGATTCCCTTTAGAGTGTCGCGCAAAGCCTTAATCTCCGCCTTTTCCTGAGTATGCATCTCAATCGAAATCAAACCGGGCAGGGGATATTCATCGGATGAAAAACTCTCCCCCAGCCACGGCGAAACCAGATCATGAATCTCCTCCGCGCTTAAAACTTTCAACGATTTGATATTTGGATGATCCTTCAAAGTTGCATTCACAGAATCGCTAAGGGCTTTGATACCCGTATCCTTACGCACAGAACCATTTTTAAGAGCCGCAGGAATTTCAATCGTGCCGCGATTTTCCAAACCCGAAGACCATCGCTCCGTAATCCCGCCCAGAGCGAAACTGCCCGCCAAGGCGATGAGTGCCAAAAACGTCATCAAGCCGATCAGCAAGACCATGAACCCTGCGCCCGCGCCATTATTAAGCGGCAGATCATACCGCCCTTTGCCTGTGCCCACGCCCAGTTTCTTATCTTTAAAAAACGGCAGTTTCATCTAGAACACGCCCTCTAATTTTCTCTGTACCCAGTTTTTCGGGTTTTGAATTTCCAGCTTCCCATCATCCAAAACCATGCGCGCATGGCCGAATTTCTCCATGATCATCGGGTTATGCGTCGCAATCACAATCGTTGTACCCATGCGGTTAAGCTGTTCAAACAAATGCATCAAACGAAACCCAATCTCATCATCAAGGTTCCCCGTCGGCTCATCAGCAAGCAAGAGCTTAGGGCGGCTAATGACGGCGCGCGCAATCGCCACGCGCTGCTGCTGCCCGCCTGAAAGCGTGGGTGGCAGGGCATTTTTATAATCCCCCAGTCCTACCCATTCGAGAAGTTCATTCACATTCGCCCGTATTTCCTTTTCCGAATGCCCGATAATCCGCATCGGCAGCGCGACATTATCAAACGCTGACATGTGCGGAAACAGTCGGAATTCCTGAAACACGACGCCGATGCGCTGACGAAGGGCACTCAGTTGGCTGCGGTCCATATCACTGATATTCTGGCCGAACATAGTCACCAGCCCGCGCGTAGGCTTGCGCCCCAAATACATCATCCGCAAGAGCGAGGTTTTCCCCGCGCCGCTCGGCCCCGTCAGAAAATGAAACGAACCCGGCTCCAGCGTAAAATCAATATCGCTCAGAACCTCCGGCCCAACGCCATATCGCAATCCTACATGCTCAAAGCGGATCATGGCGCATCCTCGCTTTTTAGGGCCTTCGCCGAGGCTTGCGCGTTCAAAATCGTCTGCAACGCTTGCGCTTTTTTATAAGGATTGGTGATCGGCATCGCTGCGTTCAGAGCCTCCTGAAGCTGACCGCGCCCCGCGAGGATTTTCGAAACCAAAGCATAGGATTTATTTTTATACGCCTCGCTTTCAATAAAGCCGATGCTCTTCATTGCCGCCGCATAATCGCCTTTCTCTGCTTGAATTTCTCCGGTTTCACCATAGGCCTTATGACGCAGCGCAGGGTTTTCCATCTCGCTTGCGGTTTTCCATGCGCCGTCATTATCGCCGGCAAAGGCTTGGCTCATGGCGATATAGGTGAGCGCAATCGCATAAGAAGGCGGATGATCAATTTTCTCCGCCTCCACACGCAAGGCTTCAAAAAGCGAATCAGCCGCTGCCTCATCCAGCTTCAGATCCGCCGCCTCCATACCAATGCCGCGAATGGTCATCGCTTGCGTATCAGGCGTTTCGATTTTGGCAATGATCGCCATGGCCTCCGCTGTTTTGCCCATCCCTGCCAGGCTTTTTGCCAGCTCGCGGTATGTCTGGTCGCGCCAGCTGACATTCTCGATTTTGGCCGCCTCATTCTCCAGAATGGTCAATAGACAACCACGCTCGGAAACTGTGCATTCGCCAGCATGCGCCCAAGCCGGTATAAGAAAAAAGAGCAGAATAAAAATACATAAAGGCATGAGATTTTTAGGTTTTCATTGCACGTGTCAGCTTTAAAATTTATAAATACTAGATAAGAGCCCTTCAGAGAAGCTTCAAACATAAAATGATTCTGACTTGTCCCAGCTGTTCTAAACGATTTGTTCTCCCCGCCAGGCTCTTGGCCCCGGAAGGGCGGACTGTGAAATGCTCCTCCTGCGCGGAAGAATGGTTCCAGCTGCCTGATCCCGATGAACTTCTCGAAGACCTCCAGCATCAGATCGAAGATGAGGGGGGCGGTAAGCCTGATAATGATGACGATTTCGCGCAAGAGAGCGATGAAGAGGATTCCGAAACCGGTGAAGAAACCGTAGAAGAAGAGGATGATTTTAAAAGATTTATAGAGGAAGATATCCCCGACGCCGTCAAGCCGATTAAAGAAAACAGCAAAGTTCCCGCGCTTCAGGACAAAAATAAAAAATTCAGCAACGCCGTGGCCTTTGGTTTTGCCGCCGCGACGCTGGTATTCGTGCTTATTCTCGCCGCTCTTGTGTTTTTGAAAGAGCAGGTTGTGAAGGCTTATCTTCCTGCCGCCGCGCTATATGAGATGGCGGGTATGGAGATCATCGTGCCGGGCGAAGGGCTGGTTTTTGACCGTGTGCAAATATCCACCACCGCCGAATTCGTGACCATAGAAGGCATGGTGATCAATCTGAAAAGTCAGGCGCAGCAATTACCAATGATCGAGGCGCAGTTGATCGACGCACAAGGCGACAGGATCGGCAAATGGTTTATCGAGCCGCCCTCTGGCATGCTCGACCCCGAAGCGACACTGCCGTTTAAGGCGCAGTATGAGGGAGATACCAGGGGGATAGAAAGCGTGAAACTCCGCTTTGTCCTCAGCACTGATAGTTCTGCGGAAGAACCTGCGGCAGAAGAACCTGCGGCGGAAGAAGCGCACGAAGAAATCCACGAAGAGCCCGCG
Source organism: uncultured Micavibrio sp. (assembly GCA_964350435.1). Classification (GTDB taxonomy): domain Bacteria; phylum Pseudomonadota; class Alphaproteobacteria; order Micavibrionales; family Micavibrionaceae; genus TMED27. Next base: position 24,419 of record CAYGJS010000004.1, on the reverse strand, counting down.
CATGCGGAGCAGGGACATGACGACCCCGCGCATCATTAATTGTCATTGCGAGAAAGGCCAAAGGCCTGACGCGGCAATCCATAAGATTGCGTCACATGCGTTCGCAATGACGCCTCAAAGCCAGTCTGGAATACTCTCGCATGACAGCAGATCGTCATAGCTCTGGCGCGGGCGAATAACCTGTACCTTGTCGCCATCCACCAGAATCTCCGGCGGCATGGGGCGGGTATTATAATTCGACGCCATGCAAAACCCATATGCCCCGGCAGATTTTATCACCGCCAGATCACCGGCCTTCATGGCGGGCAGCTTGCGGTCTTGGGAAAAAGTATCGCCCGTCTCGCATATAGGCCCGACAACATCATAGGTCATCAGCGGCGCATCGCGGTTTTCAATCGGCTCAATCCCGTGATAGGCCTCATATAGAGTAGGGCGGATCAGGTCGTTCATCGCCGCGTCAATAATCAGGAAGCTGCGGTCTTGCGTTTCTTTCACATGCAGAACTTGTGTAACCAAAACCCCGGCATTGCCCACTAAATAACGGCCAGGCTCCATGATAATCTCTGTATCCAGCGGCACAATAATATCGCGCACCCACGCCGCATATTTATCAAGATCGAGCAGCTTCTCATCATTATAAATGATCGGGAAACCCCCGCCGATATCCAGCCGCGAAACATTATGCCCTTGCGCCCGAAGTTCACCCACCAGAGCGGGGAGCTTTTCAAACGCTTCCTTAAAGGCGTCCACGGTAAAGACTTGAGATCCGATATGAACAGAAAGCCCCAAAGCATTGACATGGCTCATGGAGCGCGCCATCTCGAAGCCTTTAAATACAGCCTCCCGCCCCAGCCCGAATTTATCACGCTTGCGCCCCGTGGAGATTTTGTGATGCCCCCCGCCCGACACATTCGGGTTTAGCCGAAACACCACGGAGGCCGCGATATCAATTTCCGAAGCAATGCTCTGGATATGCTCCAGCTCCGGCAGAGATTCGACGTTAAATTGGTGAATGCCGGCCTTCAGCGCGGCTATAATCTCGCTGCGCTGCTTGCCCACACCTGTGGACACGATCTGATCGGCCTCAAATCCGGCCCTCAGCCCGCGGTGAAGCTCACCTTCCGATACAATCTCAAGACCCGCGCCCGCATTCTTCAGAACCCGCAAAATCGCAATATTGCTGTTGGCTTTGCAGGCATAACAAAGACGCGGCTGGCGATCCGCAGGCAAAGCGCGTTTCATGGCGTTTGAAAGCTTCTCATACTGATCGCGGATCACATGCGCGCTGTAAACATAGGCGGGCGTGCCGAAATCCCCTGCGATTGAAGCCAAAGACAAATTATCGACGAACAAAGCGCCGTTTTTCTCATTAAAACCGCTCATGGCGCGCGCATCTGCGTTGGAAGGGGATCGGTGCGCGTATCGGGGTAGCTTTGCGGGAATTGTGAATCGGACGAGGCTTCAGGCGCAGAAACCTGACCGGGTTTCACACCGCAAGCCGACAAAATCAGACACAATGAAATAAAAACCAAATTTCGCATTTCTGCTCCCTCACGATATCGTATAGACTATCTAAAGCCGCGAGGTTCAAAAAGCCAGACTTTTTGCGGCAAATTAACCAAAAAATTATGATTTTTCAGGGTATAATGAGTATCGGGTCACCATAAACACGAAGCGAAATCGCCGATGTCACAAGAACAGATTCAGGACCTCCAGCGCCTCACGCAGGATCAACTCGATGCTCTCGTCAATTTGCATGACAGATTTTTAAGCGGGCGCGTAGGGGGCCGCCGCGCGATGCTGAAAAACAGCGATTTATCGGGGCTTTCTCTGAAAAACAAGGATTTACGCCAGTGCAGCTTTATGGGCTGCACGATGGTCAGTATGAATTTGATGGGCGCAAATTTTGCCGAAGCCTCGCTCTATGCCTGCGATCTCAGCAATTCAAACCTCGACCGTGCAATTTTCACCCGCGCAGATCTTCGCGGCGCGCGCATTGAAAACGCTTCACTCGAAGGCGCGGATCTCGAAAAGGCAGATCTTCGCATCGGCGGACTTGTCAGCAACGAGGGCGGCTATGATTCAGGGCGCGTCGTCAATTTCCGTGGAGCAAATCTCAGCGGCGCCAAACTGAAAGGCTCCGTCGCTTCAAAGGCTGATTTCTCGGACGCGATTTTGGCGGGCGCAGATATGTCGAAGGCTGATTTCAGGGGGTGCGAAATGGAAGGCGCGGATCTGTCGGGCGCAGACATCGACGGCGTAAACTTAACGGGCGCCAACCTGAAATCCGCAATCCTTACGAATGTCGAGATATCCTCTATCCGCAATGCGGGTGTTGATCTCTCCAGCGCTCTTACGGACGAAAATATCGGCAAAGCCGTCTCTGATATGGACGAGCCATTGCCGCAAATGATCGAGCAGCATAAGGACTGGGTCGCAAGTGCGGGCAAAAGCGGAAGGCAATTAGACCTCAGCAATATCGACCTTCGCCCCCTTAAAACTCTGAAACAAGAAGTGATGACGGCGATTAAAGCGGAAGGCGCGAAATTCTTCGGCATGAACTTATATAAAATCCAGCTACAAAGCGCGGTGCTTGACGGTGCGGATTTCAGAAATTGTGACATGGAAGGCGCCGATATTCGCGGTGCCGTTTTTATCGGTGCCAATCTCTCCCAAGCCGTGCTGAAAGGCGCAGACGGCAATCCGCTGATGTTTGGCGGCGCGATGAAACGCTTTGCCCCTTGTGATTTCACGGACGCGAAGCTGCGTTATACCGATTTATCGCGCGCAGCCTTAAAGAGCGCGAATTTCAAAGGCGCGGATTTATGCTACGCGGATTTGAGCGGCGCAGATTTAAGAGAATGCGATTTCACAGGCGCCAAAATGACCGGCACTAAACTTGATGATGCGCAAACAGAAGGCGCAATTCTGCCCAAATCCGACCGACCCGTATTCCAAATTCCGAAGGAGTAACTCTGCCGTCATTGCGAGTTTTTCAGATGCAAGCCAGATTGCCGCCTCAGACTAACAGCCTTCCTCGCAATGACAAATTTTCAAGCTTAAAGTTTGCCTTCAAGCTCAGGCGCAGCGTCAAATAAATCCGCGACAAGCCCATAATCGGCAATGCTGAAAATTGGTGCATCTTCGTCTTTATTAATGGCCACGATGATCTTCGAATCCTTCATCCCTGCCAAATGCTGAATTGCGCCGGAAATCCCGATCGCCACATAAAGCTCGGGCGCGACAATCTTGCCCGTCTGCCCGACTTGCATATCATTGGGAACAAACCCCGCATCCACAGCCGCGCGGCTTGCGCCCATGGCCGCGCCGAGTTTATCCGCCAGCTTCTCGATGATCTTGAAATTCTCCGCCGAGCCAACACCGCGCCCGCCGGACACAACGATCTTCGCGGATGTCAGATCAGGGCGATCACTCTCGGTCACCGCCAAATTCACGAATTTAGAAAGTCCCGCATCACCCTTCGATGCCACATCTTCAATAGACGCGCTTCCCCCTTCGGCAGAAACCGCATCAAAAGTTGTGCTGCGCACGGTGATAAGCTTGAGGCTGTCCGATGATTTCACCGTCGCCACCGCATTCCCCGCATACACAGGGCGCATGAAAGTATCCGCGTCCACGACGCCAGAGATATCAGAGATTTGCTGAACATCCAGCAACGCCGCCGCACGCGGCAAAATATTCTTCCCGAAAGTAGAGGCGGGGGCAAGGATATGCGTATATCCACCAGCAAGCTCCACCAATAAAGGCGCAATATTTTCCGCCAGATCATGCCCAAGCTCGGGCGCATCCGCCTTCAAAACTTTGGATACGCCCTCGGCCTTCGCCCCGCTTTCTGCCGCCCCGCAACAATTCGATCCCGCAACCAGCACATGAATATCGCCGCCGATTTTCTTCGCCGCGCCCAAAGTCGCAAGTGTTGAGGCGTTTAAGGTCTCATTATTATGTTCTGCTAACACCAGTATGCTCATCATTTCTCTCCTAAATTATGTCAATGCGAGGAGCGCAGCGACGACGCAATCCATATAGTTTATGAGACGAACGGTGCAGGATTGCTTCGCTTCGCTCGCAATGACTAAAGTGTTTAAATAACTTTCACTTCGTTCTTCAATTTATCAATCAGCTCATCCACAGATGAAACCTTGCCACCGCCTGTTCGCACGGGCGGCTCTTCGACCTTCACAATCGAAAGGCGAGGGGTGACATCAACGCCGAGATCAGCCGGAGACATAACCGCCAGATCCTTTTTCTTCGCCTTCATAATATCGGGAAGCTTCGCATAGCGCGGCTCATTCAGGCGCAAATCTGTAGTGATAATTGCAGGGGCCTTAAGCTCCAGAGTTTCCAAGCCGCCATCAACTTCGCGTGTCACCTTCACGTTCGCGCCGTCAATCTCCAGCTTCGAAGCAAATGTCCCCTGCGACCACCCCAGCAGCGCGGAAAGCATTTGCCCTGTCTGGTTTGAATCATCATCAATCGATTGCTTGCCCATGATAACGAGATCAGGCTTTTCCCGCTCCACCAAGGCTTTCAAAATCTTGGCCACGGCCAGAGGTTCCACCCCGCCCAGATCAATCGCCGCATCGGTTTGCACCAAAATCCCACGATCCGCGCCAATCGCCATCGCGGTGCGAATTTGCTCCTGCGCTTTATCAGGGCCGATAGACACGACAATCACTTCGCTGGCCTTGCCGGCTTCTTTCAAACGCACAGCTTCTTCCACGGCAATCTCGTCAAATGGATTGACCGACATTTTCACATTCGCCAGCTCAACACCGCTTTTGTCCGCCTTGACACGAATTTTGACGTTATAATCAACTACCCGCTTAACGGGGACTAAAATCTTCATAAATAAAAACCCTTTTCAATTTTTTAACCACTAAGACACTAAGAGCGCAGACCAAAAACTTAAAGGAGATAGTTTTTAAAAAGAAAGGAAAAATGTGAATGAAGGACCTTGAGTGTTTCTGAGTGTCTTAGTGGTTGAATCTTCTTCTAATTTTGCGACAAAAAGAAGATCAATGCAAGCAGCGCCAATGTCAGCCCTTGCAGCCATACCCGCGCCTGCATCAATCTGTTGCCATATTTTTTGTTGAATTCACCGCCCTTAACCATGGAAAATAGCCCCAGACCCATCACCCCTGCGACGCTGAGCATAAGTCCGAACAAAACGACGATAATAAAACTGTTCATGTGCTAATAAATATATCGTAATGGAAAAGAGGCAAGTATTAATATTATCTTGACATAACTAAAATATCAGTGTTATACGTTTTTAACATCTAATAATGTAGGAGAAAAATTATGGTTTCATTTGTAGGCGCATTTCTGAAATCAGAAACTAGAAAAGAGAGAATTTCTAATATACGCAATCAGGGAATTGGATCTGCTGTTTATGGACTGGGTGCGTTATTTACCGGCGCAACTGCAGCAACGGCAGATGGCCAAGGCCCTGCAGTAATTGCAACGGCTGCATCTGTTGTTTTAGCGGTGCGTGCCCTCGATCTAGGGGTGGCATGGGTGAGAAACAAGACGGGTGGGTTTGAGTTTTCAGGAGGTCACAAATATCAGAACAGCATGGTTCGTAGCTTGGGTGCTACGGGTGTTGGAGAACTGAGAGAGATGTTGTCTAACGACAGATAAACATCAACGCTTTTTTATCGCGCTCAATAAATAATTCACATCAATATCCCGATCTGAAAGGGCAAATTCGCCCTTGATCGGGTTAAAGATTAACCCCGTAATATCATGCGGCGAAAGTTCCGCCGCCCGCGCCATCCGCGATAATTCGGACGGCTTGATAAATTTCTTCCACGTATGTGTCCCCGCAGGCACCCATCGCAAAATATATTCTGCCGCCACAATCCCAAGCGCAAATGACTTCGGCGTGCGGTTCAGTGTTGAAAAAATCACGAGGCCGCCCGGCTTGCAAAGCGCGGCAACGCTTTTCACAAATTCGGAAGGCTCGCGCACATGCTCAATAATCTCGAGCGCCAGAACCACATCAAACTTCTTTTTGATATCCTCGGCAGGCTTGGCCATATACTCAATCTTTAAACCCGAGAGCTTCGCATGCGCCTTAGCCACCTCAATCGCGTTGGCATCGGCATCCGCGCCGCTTACGCTTGCGCCGAGGCGGGCGAGGGGTTCGCACACCAACCCGCCGCCGCATCCGATATCCAGAATGCTCAAACCTTCAAAAGGTTTAAGGCTCTGAGTATCGCGCCCATAGGCATCACAAATCTGCGATTTTATATAGGATAGCCGCACAGGGTTCAGCGCATGCAAGGGCTTGAACGGCCCGTTCTCATCCCACCAATGGTCTGAATCCTTGGAAAAATTTTCAATTTCAATGACGTCTACGCTAGACATTTCACGCCGTTTCCTTATAAATACGCTCTTGTTTTAACGTATACCAAGCTGAAAAGAAATGGCCCATAGTAAATGAGTCTTATTGTTGCAAAATTCGGTGGAACTTCGGTCGCAGACATAGCGCGTATAGAAAATGCCGCCGCCAAGGTCGCCCGCGAGGTTGAGGCCGGCCATAAGGTCGCGGTTGTGGTTTCGGCCATGTCAGGCGTGACCAATCAACTGGTTGGTTATTGTGACGCCATCAGCAATATGTATGACTTGCGGGAATATGACGCGGTGGTGTCCAGCGGCGAGCAGGTGACCGCCGGTCTTATGGCTATGGCTCTGCAAAAACTGGGCATATCGGCGCGCAGCTGGATGGGCTGGCAGGTCGCCGTAAAAACCACCGATATGCACGGCAAGGCTCGTATCAAGGATATTGAAACCGAAGAACTTCATAAACGCCTGAATAGCGGGGAAGTCGTTGTTATGCCGGGCTTTCAGGGCGTGACCGACGCAGGACGCATATCCACGCTGGGGCGCGGCGGCTCGGATACTTCGGCTGTGGCACTGGCGGCTGCCCTTGGCGCAGATCGCTGTGATATCTATACCGATGTAGACGGTGTCTACACTACAGACCCCCGCATCGAAAAAGACGCGCGCAAGCTCAAAAATATAAGCTTCGAAGAAATGATCGAGCTGGCATCGCTTGGATCGAAAGTCCTGCAAACCCGCTCGGTAGAAATCGCTATGAAAAAGGGCGTTGCCCTGCAAGTGCTGTCCAGCTTCGAAGACCATATCGGCAGTGATCTGCCCGGAACCCTGATTGTTGAGGAGAGAAACAAAATGATGGAAAAAGAACTCGTGAGCGGTATCGCCTGTAGCCGCAATGAAGCCAAGGTCACATTGCTTCAGGTCGCAGACGTGCCCGGCATAGCGTCCAAAATCTTTAAAAAACTATCCGATGCCGCCGTCAGTGTGGATATGATCGTTCAGAACATCGCCGCCGATGGGAAATCCACCGACATGACCTTCACGGTTGCCCGCGCTGATCTTCCGCGCGCGCTTAAGGCCCTTGAAAAGACTGATATCGAATGCAGCGAAATCCGCAGCGCGGATAATGTTGCCAAAGTCTCCGTCGTCGGCGTTGGCATGATCAGCCATTTCGGCGTCGCCGGAAAAATGTTCGAAGCCTTAGCGAGCAAGAATATCAATATTCAGGTGATTTCAACATCGGAAATCAAGATATCCGTGCTGATCGAAGAAGATTATGCCGAGCTTGCTGTGCGCGCTCTGCACGAAGCATATGGGCTGGATAAGGAAGCCTAAATACGGTATCTTCATTCCATGAGTGAAGCCGCGCAAAATCATGATAATCCATATTTTACAGATTTACCTGTAGGCGAGATTCTCAAGCGAACCCGTGAACATTACGGGCGCAGCCTCGGCGATATTGAAAAGATTCTGCGTATCCGCGCCGAGCAGCTTGATGCCCTTGAAAAAAATGACATGGCAAAGCTTCCCGCAAAAGTCTATGCCATCGGTTTCGTCCGCACCTATTCAGAATATCTCGGTCTGGACGGTGAAAAGATGGTAAATCTTTTTAAGAGCCAATCAAAAGACGCGCCCGAAGAAACATATCTGCAAATGCCCGCACCCGCCTCCGACGCTCGGCTGCCCTCCGGGTGGTTGATTCTGTCTTCAATAATGACAATTTTAGTAATGTCCGGCATCTATGTTGCCGCCACATCGAAAAAACGCGAAGCATTAGAAACCGTGCCGCCTGTCCCGGCCTCTATTCAACAAGCCGCACTTGAAAAACCGATAGAAACACAAGAGCCGCCGGAAGAAGAGCTTGCCGCCGTGAATGCGGAATCCCCCGCGCCCGCAGGTGAACAAAAAACCCTGAGTAAGAAACCGGAAAAAGGCATCATCCTGAATATCCGTGAAAATTCATGGGTTGAGATTAAAAGCAAAAGCGGCACAAAACTGCTGTCTCAGGTCTTAAAAGCGGGAGATCAGTATTTTGTGCCGAACCGGCCAAACCTTCTCATGTCTATTGGCAATGCCGGCGGTGTGCAGATTGAAGTCGACGGCCAGCCCCTTAAACTGCTCGGCGGAGCAGGGGTCGTGCGCCGCAACATTCCCCTTGATGGTGGTTACCTGAAATCGCAATATGCACAAACTTCAGAAAAGACGCTTGAAAACTAGCCCCTTTCCTGTGTAAATCTGCCCCATGTCATTAGAAGCCAAATTATCAACCATCCGCTCGCGCCACGAAGAACTGGCCTCGCTCATGTCTCAGGCCGGTTTGAGCGGTGAGGAATTCGCCAAGCTTTCCATGGAATACGCTGAACTCGACCCGATCGTAGAAGCCATCGTCGCGCTTTCGGATGCTGAGAGCGAGAAAAAGGATTTGGGCGAAATGCTGGGCGATCCTGAAATGAAAACGATGGCGGAAGAAGATCTGCGCGCGCTTGACGCGAAGATCCCCGCATTAAAACAGCAAATCCGCATGGCGCTGATTCCCAAAGACGAAGATGACGCCAAAAACGCCATTCTTGAGATTCGCGCCGGCACAGGTGGTGATGAAGCCGGGCTTTTCGCCGGCGACCTGTTCACGATGTATAAAGGCTTTGCCGCCCAGCAGGGCTGGAAATTCGAAGTCATGGAGGCCTCCGAAACCGATGTCGGCGGCTATAAGGATATTGTTGCTGAAATCACAGGCCGCAATGTGTTTCAGCGTTTAAAGTATGAATCCGGCACCCACCGCGTTCAGCGCGTGCCCAAAACCGAAAGCCAGGGACGGATTCACACTTCCGCCGCCACCGTTGCTGTCCTGCCCGAAGCCGAAGAAGCCGAAGTGAACATCCGAAGCGAAGATTTACGCATCGACACCTATCGCTCCCAAGGCGCAGGCGGTCAGCACGTGAACACCACCGATTCCGCCGTCCGCATCACCCACCTCCCCACAGGCGTGGTCGTAGAGATGCAGGAAGAGCGCAGCCAGCATAAGAACAAAGCCAAAGCGATGAAGGTTCTGGCCACCCGCATCTATGATATTCAGCGTCAAAAACTGCACGAAGAACGCGCCGCCGACCGCAAATCTCAAGTAGGCTCTGGCGATCGCTCCGAACGCATTCGCACCTATAACTTCCCTCAAGGCCGCGTCACCGATCACCGCATCAACTTGACGCTCTATAAGCTGGAGGATGTCCTGAGCGGCGAATCTTTAAACGAATTCGTAGAGGCGCTGATCGCCGAGGATAATGCCTCTGCGCTTGCGGCCATGGAAAATTAAAGCGCCGCAGAACCTGAAACCGAAATGAAAGTGAATCCACAAACATCTCCTTATGCTCGATAAGCTTTGCGCCTTCGCGCCTTTGCGTTTAAAACCCGAAATCATGTTACTGAAAAATATATACAGCCACCTAAAACAAACCCTGTCCGAATCCGATGCCCGCTATGTTATCAATAAGCGAATAGGCATGACTCATGCCCAACTCATAGCAAATCCCGAGCAGGATGTAGACGAATCTGCCTGCTTCTCTGATCTCGCCCGCGTAAAGGCCGGAGAGCCGCTCTCGCGCATATACGGCGAGCGTGAGTTCTGGGGGTTAAATTTCAAACTCTCCCCCGATACGCTCGACCCGCGCCCCGATACCGAAACCCTGATCGAGGTGGTGCTTGCGCGTTATAAAGACAACGCTCCAAAGAGTATTCTTGATCTCGGCACCGGCTCCGGTTGCATCCTGTTAAGCCTCCTCAGCGAGTATAAAAACGCGCATGGGCTTGGCGTTGATCTGTCCGAAGGAGCGGTTGAAATGGCGCGAACCAATGCAAAATCTTTGGGGTTTCAGAATCGCGCGACCTTCCAGCAGGGAAATTGGGCAGACAATATCGATCAAAGATTCGATCTTGTCGTGTCGAATCCCCCCTATATCGCCTCGAAAGTGATTCCCGAACTGGATGAAAATGTCCAAAAACACGATCCGATTCTGGCATTGGACGGAGGAGAAGACGGTCTCCAAGCCTATAAAATAATTTTTTCTCAACTTTTTCGCATTTTAAATCCTGGCGGCTTTGCCTATTTTGAAATCGGATTCGATCAAGCAGAATCAGTAATGCGACTCAGCGAAGAATCGCGATTTTCGAATGCGCGTCTAATCCCTGATTCGGCAGGGCTTCCGCGGGTTGTGGAAATCTTTTTTGCGCCATGAGTGGGGATAAGTGAAGTTTTTTTCCTTGCCTCGCTTGCGTGTAAAATCACCTTGGCGGTATGGTGAAAATCATCAACACACAGTGACGCAATATGCAGATGGGTGTTGGATTTAAAAACCCAACATATTGTGTTTGTAGCCATATAGGGCTGGTAACACGTACATGAATGATGTATGCTGTACGTGTATGTATAAATTTGTTTAATTTTTAAAGAACGGGTGATTTGAATGAGACACGGTACACCAAATAACGGCAGCAGCAGAAGAAGGCGCAGCGGCGGCGGTTCTGCGAATAATGGCGGCGCACGGCGCGGCGGAAACCAACGGATGCAAGTCTTTGACAGCAACGGGCCGGATGTCCGTATTCGCGGTACAGCGCATCAAGTGGCTGAAAAATATATGACATTGGCCAAAGACGCGACCTCCGCCGGTGATATTGTCTTGGCGGAAAGCTATCTTCAGCACGCCGAGCATTATACCCGGATTATCGGTGCTTGGGACGTACAGTCGGACACGGCCTCTTCTGACAATGCCCCTGAAGAGGTTGCCTCTGAAAAGAAAGCCCCGAGAGAGCGCAAGAATGAGATGAGCGATGATTTATCATTGCCCGCCAGTATCTTAGGAGGCGATCCTGATGTGGTATCTAAGCGTACGGCTGACGCCTCTGCGGGATAAAAATACGTACAGCTAAATCACTTAAGAGGCGGTTTTGACCGCCTTTTTTCATGTTTGCGGCTCTTGGTATTGTCCCCTAATTGATCTAAATCATTTGAAAGCATTGGGGAGCTGGACTATATTAAGCCCATGGATTTTGAAAAACTCACCGAAAAGACAAAAGGGTTCCTTCAAGCCGCGCAAACCCTTGCGCTGCGCTCAAAACACCAATCCTTGGAGCCAGAGCATTTGCTCAAAGTGATGCTCGATGATTCCGATGGTTTCGTGCAGAAACTCCTCAAAAACGCGCAAGTTAACCCCTCCAGCCTTAAAACCGAGATTCAAAAGGCTCTCGCCAGGCTTCCCGAAGTCACTGGCTCCGGCGCAGGGCAGCTCCGCATTTCAAGTGATCTCGCAAAAACACTCGATAACGCACTGAATATAAGCGAAAAAGCGGGCGATAAATATGTGACAGCAGAGCGCATATTACAAGCCATGCTGATGCTAAAATCCTCCGATATCGCCGGTTATCTCGAAAGCGCAGGGCTCAAGGACGAAACCCTCAACCAGGCCATTAACGATATCCGCAAAGGCCGCACCGCCGATAGCGCGAGTGCCGAAGACCAATTCGAGGCTCTCAATAAATACGCCCACGACCTCACCGCCGATGCCGCTGACGGCAAGATGGATCCGATTATCGGCCGCGACGAGGAAATCCGCCGCACCATTCAGGTGCTCTCCCGCCGCACCAAGAACAACCCCGTTCTGATCGGTGAGCCGGGCGTGGGAAAAACCGCGATTGTTGAGGGGCTAGCGCAGCGCATTATCAATGGCGATGTCCCCGAAAGCCTCAAAAACAAGCGTCTGATGTCGCTTGATCTCGGCGCGATCCTTGCGGGCGCAAAATTCCGCGGCGATTTCGAGGAACGCCTCAAAGCCGTCCTCGACGAAGTGAAAGCGGCAGAAGGTGAAATCGTATTGTTCCTTGATGAACTGCACATGATCGTCGGCGCAGGCAAAGCAGAAGGCTCCATGGATGCAGGGAATATGCTCAAACCCGCCCTCGCACGCGGCGAACTGCATATGGTCGGGGCCACCACGCTCGACGAATACCGCAAATACATTGAAAAAGACGCAGCCCTCGCCCGCCGTTTTCAGCCCGTTTTTGTGTCCGAACCTACGGTCGAAGATACGATTTCCATCCTGCGCGGCCTGAAAGAAAAATACGAACTGCATCATGGCGTACGCATCACCGATAATGCGATTGTTGCCGCCGCCACATTGTCAAACCGCTATATCACAGACCGTTTCCTGCCTGACAAAGCGATTGACCTGATTGACGAAGCCGCCAGCCGCATCCGCATGCAGGTGGATTCCAAGCCCGAAGCCCTTGATGAGATAGATCGCCGCATCATCCAGCTTAAAATCGAGCGCGAGGCCTTGAAGAAAGAAAAAGATAAATCCTCGCAAGAACGCCTGAAAACGCTTGAAACGGAACTCAAGGACTTGGAGGCCCAATCCGCGCAAGTCACCGCGCAATGGCAGGCCGAAAAAGACAAGCTCAACACCGGCCAAAAAGCCACCGAAGAGCTGGACCGCGCCCGCATAGAGCTCGAGCAAGCCGAGCGCGATGGCGACTGGACCCGCGCCAGCGAATTAAAATACGGTGAAATCCCGCAGCTGGAAGAAAAACTCAAACACGCTGCAAAACAAGAAGAAACCGAATCCGCCCTGATCAACGAAGAAGTCCTCGATGACGATATCGCCGCCGTGGTTTCAAAATGGACGGGCATTCCCGTCGATAAGATGCTGGAGGGTGAGCGCGAAAAACTCCTGCAAATGGAAGGCAAGCTCCGCCAGCGCGTGGTCGGCCAAGACGAGGCGGTGATCGCCGTATCCAACGCCATCCGCCGCAGCCGCGCAGGGCTTCAAGATTCGCGCCGCCCCATCGGCTCCTTCCTCTTCCTCGGCCCCACAGGCGTAGGGAAAACGGAACTGACCAAGGCTCTGGCCGAATTTATGTTCGATGATGACAGCGCGCTCGTGCGCCTCGATATGTCCGAATATATGGAAAAACACTCCGTCGCGCGAATGATCGGCGCGCCTCCGGGTTATGTCGGGTATGAGGAAGGCGGCGCGTTGACCGAAGCCATTCGCCGCCGCCCATATCAGGTCGTGCTGTTCGACGAAGTTGAAAAGGCGCATCCCGATATATTCAACATTTTGCTACAAGTCCTCGATGATGGACGCCTGACGGACGGGCAAGGGCGAACAGTGGATTTTTCCAATACTGTCCTGATTATGACGTCGAATCTCGGCTCCGAATATTTGGTCAACCAGGAAGACGGCGCATCAATCGAAGACGTGCGCGAAGATGTGATGAACGCCGTGCGCGGAGCTTTCCGCCCCGAATTCCTCAATCGTCTCGATGAAATCCTGCTCTTCAAACGCCTTGATCGCGCGCTGATGACAGGCATCGTCGATATCCAAATGCGTTATCTGCATGATCTTCTGGCGCAGCGGCGCATAACTCTGGCCATAGATGATAAGGCCAAAACATGGCTTGCAGATAAAGGCTATCAGCCAGCCTACGGCGCGCGCCCCCTAAAACGCGTGATCCAGACGGAATTGCAAAACAAACTCGCCGAAATGATTCTCAAAGGCGAAATCATCGACGGCGCAAAAACAGAAATATCCTCCGGCGGCAAAGAGCTGATCTTCAAAGTCACCAACCCCAAGGCGGAAGAAAAAAACGCGGCTTAAGGCTGCGTAATTGCGAAAGCTTTAAAATTGTTGTAGCCTGTTAATTGTAATTTTCCTCTTCCTCGCTTCCGAGAGATTTATGCTTAAGAAATTCGTATTATTATCCTCTGCTCTCAGCCTCGGTGCTTGCGCCTACGCTCTTGAAGACTCAATTCAGGACGTTCAATTCGTAACGCCGGGCGCAACAGGCGCACAATGTTATGTTTATGTAAAGGGGCTGCGCCATGTGGTTTATCCACCCGAAACCATTACTCTTGGCAATGCTGGCGATGATTTGAAAGTGGATTGCTGGGCACCCGGAAACCGCCGTCAAACAATATTCGTGCGCCCGCAGATCAACCGCAAAGCAGACCTCAACATCTTGAATGGCGGCGTGGGTTATGCATGGGATCACGCTTCCGGGGCGTTATATCAATACCCGCAAATTATCGAGATTAATTTCACCGATACGCCAACCAAACCTGCACCGCCGCCGTTTCAGAATGCGCCCGATATCCGTCAGCCGGAAACCTATTCATTGGAAGAGTTCTCCGCCGGTGAGCCAAAACTGAACAGAGACCAATATAATACCCCACCAGAGCTTCGTCGCCGCGGCGAGGGCGCATCATTTGATTCTTATGACATGAATGACGGCAGCTTTTATGAACCCTCCGGCAATCTGTCCGGCAAGGGTGATTTACAAAATATTCCAGGGCAATAGCCTCTAGGGCAGCCGCTTGACAGCCAAAACACCATCATAAAACTCTATAAGGTTTTCAAGGGGTTCTATGATTGTCTTCATGTATCGCGATGTCGCATTAAGAATATGCCGATCATCCACCATAATCCCGACATGCCGCTCAAAAAACACCAGATCCCCGCGCTGTATCTGGGCATATTGGATTGTATCGCCAAACTCTATACTCTGCCCGAGCGCCTTGATTTGCGCGGATGTGTCACGCGGGCAATCAATCCCCGCCGCCATAAGGGCAATCTGAACAAGGCCGGAACAATCAACCCCGGCGACGGATCGCCCCCCCCAAACATAGGGTGCATTTAAGAACATCATCGCCGTTTCCACAAAATCGGGCAGTGCAGAATCGATTTCTACCATATGCCGCTCGAACACCCACCCTTTATTGGCCAGCAACGCAAAGCCGTTCTCTCGCGAATCCAGTGTGCTGACGGGAGAGCCGAAATAAAGCGGATGGCGCGGCGCGGTTTTGAAAGCGGGCGCATCATAAACATGGGTCATCGGCACGCTGATTTTATGCGGCTTGGCTTGATGCACAGCGAGCAGGGCAGACAGCACAAATCCCTCATACCCGTCATGCGCACTGCGAATTTTTGAAAACTCTCCGAGATTTTCAAGCACCTCAGCGCTCTCGCCATAGAGCAGGGTATTCGATGGTTCCGAAGAACTGTCAGCCTTGGAATAGACGCACGCCAGCGGCGCATGAATGTGGAGTATTTCAGCCATAACGATCCTGTAAATACGCAAACATACCGCGCATCCCTGTATCCGCAGCGCCAGCAGGGCGACCCGGTATGCCAGTTTGTTCCCACGAAAACACATCCAGATGCATCCAAGGCGTTTTATGCGCGATAAAACTTTCAAGGAACAGCGCGCTATAGATCAAGTCGCCGGGAATACTCACCGAGTTCATAAGATCGCCTGTCGATTTATCGATATGCTTGCGGTAGGGCTGCCAGAGTGGCATCGGCCAAACAGGATCATCCGCCGCCAAGGTAATTTTGCGAATCTTGTCATGCACTTTTTCATCATTGCTGAAAAACGCAGGGATATCGGGCCCAAGTGCCGCCCGCGCCGAGCCCGTCAGCGTCGCAAAATCAATAATCAGCTCGGGGCTGTCTTCACACGCGTAAGTGAGTGTGTCTGCCAAAATCAAACGCCCTTCCGCGTCCGTATTGGTGTTTTCAACAAACAACCCTTTACGCGATTTTATAATATCACCGGGCCGGAACGCCGCCCCACCGACGGCGTTTTCCACCGCAGGAATAAGCAGTTTAAGCCGCACAGGTAAATGATGATCCATGATCAGCTTTGAAAGAGCCAAGGCATGCGCCGCCCCGCCCATATCCTTTTTCATCAGCTTCATATACGCCGAGGGCTTCAAATCCAGCCCCCCCGTATCAAACACCACGCCCTTGCCAACCAGCGTCAGTTTCGGATGCTTGGCATTGCCCCAATTCATTTCAATCAGGCGCGGACGCCGCGGGCTGGCTTGCCCAACGGTATAAATCAGCGGGAAGTTTTGCTTTAGCAGCTCTTTATCTTTAACCACACTCATCTCGGCTTTGTGTGCCTTGGCAAGCATTTTTACAGCCTCTTCCAATTCATCCGGCCCAAGAATATTCGCAGGCATATTCACGAGATCGCGCAGGATGTGCACAGCCTCTACGTGAGACTGAACACTCTTTCTGTCTGCTTTTTCCGGCCAGAGAAGCGCAGGAAAAACAGTTTGCTTTGCTTTGAGCTGTTCAAATTTATAGCACGCCCAGCCCCAGCCAATGCAGGCGGTGTTGATCTGTTTGTCCTGTAAAGACGCAAAGCCGAAACTGGCGGTTTTCAGTGCGTCATCCGGGAATTTGGATTGCAGGCTGTGAGCAAGATGCGCAAAGTCAAAATATGAGCCGGGGTTGGATAGGCCGGCATAAATTTTGATCGGATTGCCGTTTGCATCCCGTTCAATGATAATCTGGCCAGACTTCCCATTAAAACCAAGATTTTTACTTTTATTTTGAATAGGTTCCGGCTGCTTGTTAATCCAACTTTTTAAATTTTTTTCGGGGACAACCTCAATCAGAATATGCGTTTTTTTCTTACGGGCGAGGAACGGTGACGAAGGGGTTAAGATATTAGAGATCATGCGGGTGCCTCAATCGCGAAAAGAAGAATAAATGGCGGGCACTGAGGGGGCCACCCCCCTGTTTCATGCCGCCTCAATTAATTAAATAAACTTTTGATTTTGCATCATTTTTTATACTTTTAGTGTTTCAACGGGT
The DNA here is from genome assembly GCA_964350435.1 of uncultured Micavibrio sp. Lineage (GTDB taxonomy): Bacteria > Pseudomonadota > Alphaproteobacteria > Micavibrionales > Micavibrionaceae > TMED27. The sequence continues at coordinate 7,407 of CAYGJS010000004.1, read as the reverse complement.
TGCAAATAATTCGTAAGAGTTGTAAAGTTTTTGGCAGCTAGGAAGGAAACTAGGATGCCGAGAGTTGCAAAAGAATTATCAGCCCTTGCAGTAAAAAACATAAAACATTCAGGTAAGAATGACAATCCAGAAAGGTATGCTGTAGGCGGTGTATCCGGACTGCTGATTCAGGTAACGCCTAATAATGCTAAAAGCTGGCTTTTGAGAACAACTATTGCCGATAAAAGAGAGTTTATAGGACTTGGCGCGTATCCTGAAATCGGTCTTAAGGATGCAAGGGATAAGGCATCGGCTGATAAAGAAAAAATACGACAAGGGATTGATCCGCGCGCAGAACGCAGAGCGGCAAAGTCTGCTTTAGCGTCCGAAAAGCTAAGAGGTATAATGTTTGCAGATATTTTGACAGAGTTTCTGGATGTAAAGCTGAAGGACAAAGGCGAAAAGAGTCAGCGTCAATGGCGTGCAACTCTTGAAAGTTATGCTTTGCCTGTTATCGGTAATCTTTTAATTGATGATGTCGATGCACAGTATATTTTACGCATTTTGCAACCAATTTGGGAAACAAAGACGGAAACGGCTTCGCGGTTGCGAGGGCGAATAGAGTCGGTTTTAAATTTCGCCACGGCTAAGGGGTATAGAAAAAACAGCGATAATCCCGCCCGTTGGTCAGGTCATTTAAAAGAAATGCTTCCTGCACCGTCCAAAATCCAAAAGGTTGCACACCATCCGTCAGTGCCTCTGGAGTCCATATCGGAATGGTATAGCACTTTGCGCGCTCTGGAAGGTATCAGCGCAAGGGCGTTGGAGTTTGTATGTTTGACCGCATGCCGAAGCGGTGAGGTGCGCGGGGCAGTCTGGAAGGAAATTGATCTGGCTGGTAAGGTTTGGATTATTCCTAAAGAGCGGATGAAAATGGATCGTGAACACCGCGTCCCGCTATGTGATCGTGCTATTCAGATATTGGAAGAAATCCCGCGTTTTGAAGATAGTCCTTATGTGTTTCCGGCTGTTAAAGGCGGCATGTTGTCCGATATGACTCTGAGCAAGCGTATGCGACTTCAGCACGAACGGGAAGTGAAGGCGGGGCGCAGCGGATGGGTAGATAAGCACTCAGGCCGCCCGGCTGTTCCGCATGGTTTGCGCAGTAGCTTTAGACAGTGGGCGGGTGAATTGACGGATTACCCGCGCGAATTGATCGAATTGTGTTTAGCGCATGACATTATGGGCAGCGTTGAACGCGCCTATATGCGAACTGATATTTTAGAAAAACGCAGAGAAATAATGTCTGAGTGGTCAGACTTTTTACAAGGCGGTGAGTGATGGAACCAAATTTAGGATCTTCATATGAGTATGATAGGAGGTTTGATGAAAATATCGAATGGGTTATGGCTCTATATTGTTACGATTTATGCGATGGTAATCCTTTGGCAGAATTGATTGCTCAGAAAACAATCCCTGAAGAATTATGTCCGGCTATTGCGGATATTGTTTCAGGAAAAAGAAAACCAAACAAAAGAGCCGCTTCAAAATTAAAAAATACACCGAAAGAGAAAATTGATGCCGCTGTAGCTGTTTCAACGGTGCTTGGTTTGCTTGATGATTTGCAATACGGGAAGGATTTCTATCTTGGACTTGACGATGATGGCAATGAATTGGCGCGTGGGAAATTAACTGAATCTGTGGCCGATAGAAGAGGTGAAGAGCCTATAGCTATTATAAGAAGATTAAATGAGAAGAAAAAACAAGTTATTGAGATTGCGGCTAAAAACTTAGATATATCAACGGAAACAGTTGAAAATATTTTGCGAGATTTGAGAGATAAAATAAAAAATTATCCGAATGTGTAATACAAGCGGCGTTTGTGGTACTCGCGGCGATTAGTTTCTTTTGAACGCATTTAGTACCTTTTGGGTTGAGAAAAAAACGAACTTCGAAAGGACTAAATATTATGTTTTCACTCGCTAACGTTTACCCCCGCGCAAATTCACCCGCAACCCCCGGTCAGCAATATTTATCCGCTAGTCAAATTGCGAACCGCCTCGGATTAAGCCGCACAAGTATATGGCGATACCTCAGGGATGATCCTGCATTTCCTAAACCTTACAAATTCGGCAAAACTACGCGACGCTGGTCTTTAGAAGACATAATTGCTTGGGAACAATCCCGCTAAAAAATAAGCCCCGCCGGACGTGCCGAGCGGGGCAAAAGGATTTGATAATATGAATATAATGCCTCCCCCAAAGCTGGGCAAGCTATCTTTGCCGCCCGATGAAAACCCGATTGATCTCTGGAATACGATAGGTGCGCCAGAATACCCGCAAGGATTATTGCCGAAAGTGATTGATGATTTTGCCGTTGTAATGTCGCAGCAAAAAGGTGCAGATGCTTCAGGGCTTGCAATGTCCGCCCTAACAGTTATGGCGGCGGTCATTCCCGATCATGTAAAGTTGCAGCCAAAAGTGCATGATGCAGGCTGGCTGGAATCTGCCCGTATCTGGACTGTGTTGGTCGGTGAACCGTCCTCAAAGAAAAGTCCGATGTTAACCGCAGCCGTTAGCCCCTTGGCGCAAACGGATACACAAATGGTGAGGATGTGGAAGACGCGGCATGATCTATGGTCAGCCTTGCCGAAAGAAGAACGCGCACAAAGGCCAGAACCAATTCAAGAGCGGCTTCGCATAGAAGATACCACCGTAGAGGCCGCGCAAGAGGTTTTAAAGGGTAGCGTGAACGGTATTCTATGCGTTCAGGATGAGCTTTCCGGCTGGTTTGGCGCAATGGAAAAATATGGTTCAGCCAAGGGCGCAGCGGCGGACAGGTCTTTCTGGCTCAGGGCATTTAATGGCGGTACGTATTGTCTGGATCGTGTAGGGCGCGGATCAACCATTATTGAGAACTGTTCAATTTCCCTTTTAGGGGGTATTCAGCCCGAACCGATCCGCAAAATTGCATCCAGCGCAGTTGATGACGGCCTCTTGCAAAGGATGTTTCCTATTATGCTCAGCTATTCAGGGGTAGGACAGGACAGGGAAAGGCCGCCAGCGCAGGAAGTCTACGACTGGACTGTAATGCTGCTAAATCACGTTAAAACAAACGGTGCGCCGCTGCGCTTTGATGAAGATGCTCAGTTGGTATGGCGGCAAAGAGAGCAGCGGCATAATGAATTGATGGCGGCGGAGTTGGTATCCAAAAAATTCGCGTCCCATATCGGAAAATATGACGGTCTGTTTGCCCGCCTTTGCATAGTCTGGCATGCGGTCGAGAATGTGAATCAAGGTGTTTTGCCGCCGATCGTGCCTTATGAAACAGCGGAGCGCGTTGCAAAATTCATGGAAAAGTTTCTCATGCCGCATGCCGCCTGTTTTTATAGCATGTTGGGACTCAGTAATGATTTTGACACTGTAAAGGCCGTGGCAGGGCATATCTTGGCGAAGAAATTGACAGAGGTCAGCGTCCGGGATGTTTACCGTGGAACCCGATCCATGCGGAAACTGTCCAAGTATGAAATCTTGCCCGTCCTTCAACAACTGGTTGCTTTAAACTGGCTGGCGGAAATTCCGGGGCCGCGCGCGGATAGTGACCCTAGATTTTTGGTGAATTGGATTGTGCATGATCTATACGCCGTGCGCGGAGATAATGAGCGTTTTAGACGTGAAAAGGCGCAGAAAATCATGCAGGACGTTTTTAAAGGTTAGGATTGTCACCATTGTCCCTTGCGCGTGTGAAGCACAGATAAAAATTCTGATCTTTTAATATATAAGGTATAAAGATAGTCCTATTATAATTTCTAATCCGCGTTATACGCATCGCGCACGCAAGGGACAATGGTGACAGTTTATTGTGCTTTATTGATCTGTGTTCTAACTATTCCTGAAACAACAGCTCCCATGCCCCCACTAAATAAAATGGACTGAATCTTATTAAGTTGGTCTGGATTTAACCAATGAAGGTTTTCAGGAGAAAGATAATGAAAAATCCATATTATTAAAGTTGCCATAAAAATGGCTGTAAAAACACAAGTTATAATAATAACAATCCATCCATAAACTTTAAGCCAGTTTCCATCATTTTTTTCTTTAATTTTATAAAGGCTTTTCCAGTTTTTATCCTCTTCTTTTGCTTCAGAGTCAGCCCAAGAGGGGTTTGGTAGTAGTTCTCCATCACTTACCGGTATATTAGTAGTATTATTGTTCATGTTGATTTTTTAACTCCTGATAATGCTGTTTTATTAGTTCATCAGGGATTTCAATATGTAACACTCCGGGGTTGTATACCTGCGTCCACGGAGTTCCTTCTTTGTGGGTGATATAGGAAAGTGCTATTCCATCCAAATGACCGTACTTATCAAAAACGGCTTCAAGCAAATTTTTGTCAGAATCATTTACGCAGTGTTCACCTTCATCTCCTATTTTCTCTAAGGGTATGGGATTGCGTCCATAGATTTTGGTGGCATGATATAAGTCAGGAATAACTGGACCATAACGCCAAGCTTCAATCTTATTTTTAAACAAATCTCTATTGTTTAATACCAAACTCCAACCATGAGCTATGTAGACCAGCTTTACGAGCTGCATGGGAGTCAGATTTTTTCCTTTAGATTTGGCAATTTTAAGAATTGAGTCGGCCACTGTCAAAACATCATACATAATGAACTCCTTTCTTTTGCTAAATTATACGTAAATAAATTCGAAGGTTAAACCTTCGCAAATATTATATCATATAAAGCGATTTTTTATTAAATCTAAACACTTATAATAATTGTTTGTATTGGAAAGAAAGGGGGAAAACAATATCACCTCGATATTCATGAATGTCTAGCAATTCAATATCCCGTGTTATTATTACGTCTAGAATATTGTCTTTGTCGGTTAAAAGCATTCCTTCCCCAAAATATGAGCTTAAACTTGAAATAATTTGCGCAGGAAAATCTGAATTTGCTGTGTCCTTAGAACAATTTAGTAAAATCCTTAATATACCTTGGTATATTATTTTTGATCCTTTATTTTCCTGAATATTACTAGGAATATGAATAAGCTTTATCCAGCTTCCGTTTAATGAGTGTGCCCCGCGTGCACCAGTCATTCTTACAGGGAGGTTGGGTGCTATAGTTTCAGAGACGGCTGATATAACACCAATTTTTAATGCTTCGAGTATAAAGTGCTCTATTTCTTCGGGAGTTAAGTCATATTCAGAGCAAATCATATCTTCTTCTGAAGATTTTTTGCTTCCTAAATTTTGATGATTTGAAGGTGCACTTTGTTCTTTTGTTTCTTTAATGTTTTTGTGTCTATAAAGTGTGTCTTGATGATTTCTCTTCCCCACCCATCCTTTTTCTAAATAACTCGGAAGAAATCTAACAGTTAAAGCGCTAAATATTAACGCAATTATAAACCCTATGTTAGAGGTTTCACGAATTAGACTTGATGATATCCCTAATGAAAACAAAAATAGGGCTAAAAAGCATAGTAAAGTAAATGCAGCTTTTATTGTCGAGGATATAATATTTCTCATGTAAAATTCGATTTCATCATAAAAGCACGAATTTTTTTTCATCACAACCTCTTTGATACCCCTTGTGAGATTCACCTGAAACCAAAATCCTGTCAAAATGGTTCCGCAATATAAAGGAACCATATCATGACATTTCTTACTTTTTCCCGCCTGCCCGATAATGACCGCGTAGACAGTTTCACCGTGAGCAACAGCCCCCGCAACCTGAAAGCGGCGGTCTATATCCCGCGTTCGCTGGACGGTAATCAGCACCTCAGCACAACCACCTTAACAAAGACTTTGCAAGACTTCACGGATAAAGCGCCCGTCTTTTTAAAACCGCATAGCGATTCAGGCTGGAGGGACGTTGCGCCGGATAAGTTGAAACCGATAATGTCGGAAACCAAGGCTTTGCAGAAAGCCGCTATTGTCCGCGCAAAGGAATTGGATACGCGCAAAACCGAATATCTCAAAAGCCATATGAACCCCGCGCATGCACTGGAACTGAGGGAATGGCTCAGAACAAAAAAGCCCGGTGACGTTATTCAAAAGACGGTCAGAGATGGTGCGGCGGCGTTGGCGGCACTGGAAAATCCCGTTGGCATTCCCGGCCTTGATGATCCGCAGTTGCTTAAAGAGGTTGAACGCGCAGCCATGCTCTACAATATCGCCAAGGCTTACGCTTCAGAAAAATATGATACGCACAAAGTCCCGTCCCTCAGTGACCCGCTGGCTTATGGTATTGATCCCGAACTTATCAAAAAAATTGCCGCTGAAGGGCTTTACAATTATGAGGCCGCCCTTGGCGATGTTGATGCTGTGCGCGGTGTAATAACTCAGGCCGTGAATTATATCGCTGTGGCGGCGGATATGCCCGCGCATGGCGCATTCCAAGCTATGGGGCTGGAAAAAGCATGAACCCCTATAGTTTTCCATGCCCTGTTTTGTTGCCCGATACGCCCGTGATCGAGAATTTACGGCTTTCTATCGCCCTTGGTCAGCCCTCGCGCCAGCTTGTGCATTCATGGAAAAGGCGCAAGTGTTTTCCGGCTTCTTACAGGAATGGAAACACGGTGTTTTACATGACCGCCGATGTTGAACAATGGCTCAATAATCAGGATGTAATCACGAAAAGAACTTAACATAATGACAGATAATAAACAGGATTTAACGGAATACAAGGATAGTAAGGGGCGGTTTAAGTCCGGCAATCCCGGACGGCCTCTAGGCTCAAAAAACAAGACTCCCCGCGCTGTGCTGAACCAGATAAAGGCCATGGATCAAATGGCGATTAAACAGCTTTGGACGGCGGTCTGTTTACAAGAGAAATGGGCGATTGAATACGTCCTGAATAAAATATTGCCAGCCAGCCGAACTATTGAACTTGAGGGGTTTACGCCAGATGATTTGAGAGTAGGGATCAGTGAGGGGGATATAAGCCCGGACGAGGGCAAGAGCCTTGCTGCAATCCTCAAAAGCCTGAGAGAGATTGAGTCGCTTGATGAAATCAAAGAGCGTCTTGATGATCTGGAAGAGGCGGCAAAGGAACGGGAATGAGTTTTCGCGCTGAAATAATGAGGAAGAGGCTTAATCGCTGTGAGGAAATCTTCAGGCCGCCGGGATCGTTCGCCGCGCGGGTTCATGCTTTAAGCCCTGAACACAAGCTAATTTATGAGTCTTGGAAACTTAAATGCGCTGAATATTGGGCGCAATGGGATATTGATGACGTTTACCGCGTTATTATCGGCGATATTTGTTCGATTATGCCGGAGCCTAAATTGCCCTTCATTGTTAAAAACAAATTATTTCCCATGCCTGATTTAAAACTTTCACCACAAGAGCAATATGAACAACTATTGGAAAGCCTATAGTAATTTAAAATATTGATTGGACGTATTATGTGGGTGTGTTATGCTG
>CAYGJS010000003.1:0-106191 GCA_964350435.1 uncultured Micavibrio sp. | reverse complement strand
TACTGGTGTGAGTGGTGTTTCTGGTGGTGCTGGTGCAAACTTGGTTGTCGGTGAAATCAATATCTTGACTTACGCAGGCGCGATCACTGGTGGTGCCGGTGGTGTCGGTGGTGTTGGCCAAGCTGGCGGTGACAATGACGGTGGCGTCGGTGGTGCTGGTGGCGTTGGTGTTGCCGGTACAGGAACGACAGCTGACATTAATCTTAATGCAAGCGTAACTGGTGGTGCCGGTGGTGCCGGTGGTGCTGCTGCTAACGGTGCGTCTGATGGTGGTGCCGGTGGTGCTGGTGGAACGGCTCTATTTGTTGATGGTACAGACTGGGATGTTGATATCACAGGATCTTCTACAGTGATTACTGGTGGTGCCGGTGGTGCTGGCGGTACTGGTGGTAGTGCCAACGGTGCAAATGGCGCAGCTGGTCACGGTATCGACATTGATAACACAGGTGCGAATGTAAATATTGGCACGGGTGTTATTGTTCGTGGTGGTACTGCAGGTGCAGGCGCAGTTGACGGTGCCGGTGTTATTGTTGACAGCACAGGTTCAACAATTATCAACGCTGGTACAGTTGAAGGCGGTGACTCTGGGGCAGGTATTGCTTTAGATGTTAATGCGGCTGTTACAACATTGACAAACTCAGGTACGGTCGGTTCTACGAGCGCGGCCGGTGTTGCAATGGATGTTGATGGCACTATTGCTACATTCAGCAACTCCGGAACGGTTGCTGCTGGTGCGGCGGATGCCATGGCCATCGACCAAGTCATCACAAGCTTCACAAATTCAGGAACAATTTCATCTGCTTCGGCATCTGCGATTGATTTGAATGCGGCTCTTGGCGGTACATCAGCAACTTTGACAGGCGGTACAATTACAACTGCCGGGACAGGTACTGGTAATGCTGCCCTTGAGATCGGTGTTGATCAGACGGCTTCCAACGCCTTTACGTTAACTGGTGGTTCGATCACAAACACACGTACTGCTGATAATAACGGTATCGCTGTTGAGATTACGACCTCTCAAACAGACGGGAATGCGTTGATCTTCTCTGGTACAACGACAATCTCTTCTATTGGTTCCGGTACTGCAGCGGCTCCTACAGGTGTTGCTTTAAGTATCAATACTACAAGCGGCACAGAGCTGATATCAAACGCTGGTACTATTTTGGGTCAGATCATTGACGGTGCAAACGAGGTTGTAACCCTGACAAACACAGGAACAATCACGGGTGCGATTACGTTAAACGGTTCTGGTGCTACAAACCTGACCAACACGTCCGGTACAATCAATGGTGCGGTTGACCTTGGTGACGGTGCAAACAACCTGACTATGACTGCGGGTACTTTGACGGGCACTGTGACTGGTGGTACGGCTGTTGATACTGTTGACCTCAATGGCGGAACGATTATTGGTGACTTGTCCTTGGATGCGCAAAATGACGTGCTAAATGCGAATGGTGGAACCTTGACAGGAAACACTGAATTCGGTGCAGGTGTAAACGTTCTGAACATTGACGAGAACTTTACAACTGGCGGTACTTTTGCTGCTACCGGTGGTACAGTAAACGTAGCGATTGATGCCGCGAAGACATTAACATTGAACCACGCTGTTACACGCGCCGGTACAATTACATTGGCTGCCGGTTCTGTTTTGAATGTTAACGAGACAAACGTTACCACTCAGGGCGCTTTGACCAACACAGGCGGTACAATCAATGTTGCCGCGGGTAAGACACTTGATATCGCAGACCACACAGCGGCTGCAGGCGGTGTTTTCAACTTCCTTGTTTCCGATGCGACGACATTCGGTTCTATCAATGTTTCAGCCGGTGACTTAGACCTTACAGGTTCGAGCACGACTGTTTCTGTTGTTGGGTCAAATTTCATCGCGGATGGAACAGAGATGCGTGTTGCTAATGGTACTGGCGCCGTAACTGGTGAAGCTGCGGATGGAACAGTCCTTACTGATGACTCCTTCATCTACACCTTCAGACAGTATCAAGGTGACAACGCGGCGATTGGCGCGGCTTCTGACAACACTGAATTGTGGTTGGAAGTTTCACGCGCTGATCTTGGTTCTGTTGGATCGACCTCTGTTAACAAATCCGTTGGTGCTGTTCTGGACTCACTTGGCGCAACCACCAACACAGAGTTGGCTCTTATTCAAGGAAATATCGGAGCGGCATCTTCCCAAGAGGCTGTTGATACGTTGCTAGAATCCGTTGCACCAACTGTCGATGGTGGTTCTGTTGTGGCGGCGACTTCGGTCACTACGCAAACATCAAACCTGACCCAGACTCGTCTTGCGTCATTGCGCGCGAATGAGACAAGCATGGCTGCAGGGAACATGGCAAGCGGCATGAAAGTCTGGGCTCAAGGTTTCGGCAGCACAGGTGAACAAGACGAGCGTGACAACGTTGCTGGCTATGATGTCGATACTTACGGTCTTTCCGTAGGGGCAGATGCTCATGCCAATGAAGACCTTGTTGTCGGCGTAGCACTCTCTTATGCTGACACCGAAGTTGACTCCAAGAACGCAAACAGCACAAACACTGACATTGAAAGCTATCAAGTCACACTTTACGGTGAATATGATCTTGACAGCCGCACATATGTAAGTGGTCAGGTTGGATATGTTTGGGGTAACAACGACTCCACACGGACCAATGTTGGCGGTACTGGCTTGAATGCCGTTGCCGATTATGACAGCAATGCATGGGTTGCCCGTGTAGAAGCCGGTCGTGATTACGCGGCTTCAGGCAATATGGTCTTGACACCTAAAGCCCTTGTTAACTACATGCACTATGACGCTGATGACTATACAGAAACTGGTGCCGGTGGTGCTGGCCTGTCAGTTGACAACGAAACTTTGAACCTGTTTGAAGTCGGTGTTGGCGTTGATGCGAGCTGGAACGTAAAGAATGCTGATGGTTCGTCCTTCAAGCCTGTAATCGGTGTGGGTGTTCGTCACGATCTGATTGGAGATGAAGTTGAAACAACTTCTCGCTTCACAGGTGGTGGTAACTCCTTCAGAACACAAGGCTTCGATCCTGCACAGACAACGTTTGATGCTGGTGTTGGTTTGACTTACGCCGCGACATCAAACTGGGAGCTCACTGCACAATATGATTACGAATACAAAGAAGACTTTGACGGCCACTCAGGCTCTCTGAAAGCCGCTTTGAAATTCTAGTTTAATCAGAAACTCAATAGAAAAGCCCCCAAACTGGGGGCTTTTTTTTAAACTCAAATTTCTCTAAACAATCAAACAATCAAACAATCACAAAAACCAGAATAAGCCCTCAGCTCATCGAGAATAATAATCCGTTAAGTCGATAAATATAAAAGAAGGGTTGATAAGAGGCATCCTTGCGCGCCCCGGCTCAAAGGAAATGATAAACGACGCACCGCAATCCCTCATCGATTGCCATGTCAAGAAGCCTTCGGCCCTTCACCATCATGAAAATATGAAGTTTTAAGCCGCCTTCGCGTCTTCACGCGCCTGCTCAAGATCACTGAAAGAAAGGCAGACCCCCGCATCCATATCCTTGGTAAACGTCGCATTCGCGAGTGCTTCGTAATGGTCAGGACCAATGCCGAAGCCAGGACGGCGGAATTCTACCTCAACCTCGGAAAGCTTCTGCCCTGCCTTGGCCGGACCTTTCAGAAAAATTGAGCGGCGAATAGCATTACGCTTGGCCAGCTCCTTGGGCGCCATAATGCGGCGTGAAGTCCCCATCGCGGTTTCTACGTCACGCAAAGACCGCACAAAAGACGCCATCTCTGAAGGCTCAAGCGACATGATATGCTCAACAGAAGGCGTCATACGATCAAGCGTAATCGTCTTCTCGACCATATTCGCGCCCATAGCAACCGCCGCAATATCCATCTCCCAACCGGGAACATGATCGGAATAAGCGGCGGGATAACCGAACATTGTCTTCAATGTCGGAATAATCTGCAAATTTACGCTGTCCAAACGGGCAGGGTAGCCAGACGGACATTGGTGAATAATGATATTCTCATTCCCTTCGGCGCGAATAGCATCAACAGCCGCTTCAATTTCACCGATCGTAGAATTTCCGGTATCAAGCTGCAAACACATCCCGGTTTTCGCGGCGCGCTTAATGAGCGGAATATGGTTCACATCCGCCGACGCAATCTTGATCGAATCACATTTCAGTTCTTCAAGAAGCTCAATTTCATCCTCAAACCCCACAGTCGCAAAAAACGCAAGGCCCAATGAATCCGAATATTTTTTAAGCTCTCTCCACTCGTCTTTTTCCATCGAGCGGCTCTTAAGCAAATCATAAAGCGGGCTTTCCACGGTCTTGGTTTCGCCTGTTTCACGGTTCACCAAAATCTCATACGAAAACGGCTGCTTCTTATCCGCAACCAAACGATCAGGATCCACAATCTGGAACTTCACGGCGTCCGCACCGGCTTCAGCGGCCAATGTCACAAGGCGTTTCGCAGTCTCCAAACCGTCATGCGTCGGGCCAGCCTCAAAAACGATGAAGCACGGATGACCATCCCCAATTTGACGATCCCCAAAGGCTACGGTTTTGCTTTCCTGATACATTTAAGATGCTCCAATAATGTCTTTAATCTGGTTAACAACAAATTCTACGTCGGCCTTTTCCATCGCAGGATACAGCGGCAGCGACAAAGTGCGCTCATAATAGGCCTGCGCGCCTTCTAACTCAAGGCTTCCATAAAGATTTTTATAATAGGGCTGCGTATGCACAGGGATGTAATGAACCTGCGTGCCAACCCCGCGCGCGCGAAGCGCATCCATAAACGCGGCGCGTGAAATCTCAAGCCCCCCAAAATCAAACCGCGGCGCATAAAGATGAAGCCCCGTATTGCTCGCATCCAGCAGAGCAGGGGGGTGAATATGCTCCGAAACACCGCTTAAAATCTCGTCATAATAATCCGCCAGTTCCCGACGCTTCTTCACGAAAGCACCCAGCTTCGACATCTGCGATAATCCCAAGGCGCACTGAAAATCGGTAATGCGGTAATTATAACCCAAATCCTGCATCTCATATGCCCAAGGCCCAACCTCAGGGGCAGGGGCCATGCCATGCGAGCGAAGCCTGCGCATCAACGCTGCATGCTCCGCATTATTCGTCGTAATCGCGCCGCCTTCACCCGTTGCAATGGTCTTCACGGGATGAAACGAAAACGTAGCCATATCCTCGGTCTGACACGCCCCAATCAGCGCGCCGTTATATACGCCGCCAAGCGCATGACACGAATCCGCAACCATCTTCAATGCGGGCGCCGCGGCTTTAAGTGATTTCAATTCCACCGCTTGCCCCGTCAAATGCACAGGAAAGACAGCCTTCGGATTCTTCGCGCGGGTAAGAGCCTCCTTAAGATGCTCCGCCCCCATCAAACCCGTTTCGGGGTCAACATCGGCAAAAACCACATTCGCGCCTGTATACCGCAGGGCATTTGCGGTGGCCAAAAACGTGAGAGTAGGGACGATAACATCATCGCCTTCGCTTATTCCCAAAGCAATCGCCGCCAAATGCAATGCCGTTGTCCCGTTTGAACACGCCACCACGTGAGGCGCCCCCGTTGCCACCTTGATAGATTCTTCAAACTCCGCAACCTTAGGCCCGGTCGTCAAAAAATCACCGCGCAGCACAGCCGCCACGGCTTCAATATCGTCTTCATCAATGGATTGTCTACCGTATGGGAGCACACAAAACCCCTTAAGCTGCTTCAGCCTTGGTATATTCCAGCAAAGCAAGCAAACCTGCCTCATCCAGCCACTCATCATTATTATCACTGGAATAGGAAAACCCTTCAGGCACCTTATGGCTAACATCATATTTAGGATTTCGCTTCCACGACGCAAAAACAGGCTCAATCACATACCGATCCTCAAGCGCAATCGTATTGCGGCCATCATCTTCGGGAACCATAATTTCATGCAATTTCTCACCCGGCCGAATTCCCACATTGATGTGCGGCAAACCCGGGGCAATAACATTGGCCATATCCGTCATTTTCATGCTGGGGATACGCGGTACAAAAATCTCCCCACCATCCATAAGATCAATAGAAGAAAGCACAAAATCCACGCCCTGCTGAAGCGTAATCCAAAAGCGGGTCATGCGCGGATCGGTAATCGGAATTTCTTTTGCGCCCTCACGTACAAGCTTCTCGAAGAATGGAATAACAGAGCCGCGCGAGCCCAAAACATTCCCATACCGAACTACGGAAAATCGTGTGCCAATAGAGCCGCTCATGCTATTGGCCGCCACAAAAATCTTGTCCGAGGCCAGCTTACTGGCGCCATAAAGATTGATAGGGTTGGCAGCCTTATCCGTAGACAATGCCAAAACCTTGGCAACGCCGCAATCAAGCGCCGCATTCACTACATTCTCTGCGCCATCAACATTGGTGCGAATGCACTCCATAGGATTGTATTCCGCAGCAGGTACATGCTTAAGCGCCGCCGCATGCACCACTAGATCAACCTCACGCATTGCCATACGCAGACGACGATAATCGCGCACATCACCAATAAAATATCGAATGCAATCATGATGCGTTTCATTGAACTGCTGCGCCATTTCATACTGCTTAAGCTCATCACGAGAGAAAATAATAAGCTTTTTAGGCTTGTAGCGCTCAAGCACGGTCTGCACGAAATGCTTACCAAACGAGCCTGTACCGCCAGTCACGAGAATGGTTTTACCGTTGAGATCGACAGATGATGATAAAAAATCACGAATAGCCAAGAGCAAATACCTTTACAATGATAACAAATCAAACATTAAGGTACTCGGATAGCCCATATTTGCGCGTGAAGCAAGCGCAGCTTGCATAAAGAATAACGATTGCCCCCTCAAGAACGCAATATATTATTTTCCATAATATATATTATCACATTTAGGGCGGTGCCCTAATTAAAATGCCCCTGTCACTTTAAATATGAAACTGTTTTGATTATAGCTAGACCCAGCCTGATTGCTATCGCGCATACCATAATTATACCCACCCCCCAAATGAAAATTGGGTGTAAGAAAATACTTAAGTTCAACACCAGCACCATATGTCTTATCAACCCGCGTTGAATCAACAAAGTTCTCATTTTGGTATAATAAATTACCGCGTAAAAACAAATCGTGCTGCAGTTCATAATCCATAAGCAAACCGGCCACAGATTTCTTGATACCCGCGCTTATAATATTATCTTCAGAGGTTCCCTGAAAAAGATTAAGAGTCAGCTTCGCCTTCTCAATCGGTTCCCAATTAATCTTATTGGAAACAGACACTATAGAGACAGATTCAATAAGAGGGTTATCATAATTTCTGTTCTCCAAACCGACACCGAATTCACCGTAAACCAAACCCTTATAATTAAAATCACTACCAATCAAAACGCGCTTTAAATCATTACTTCTCTCAAGACCGCTATAAGAGTTTGACGCAGTGAGGTAACTGCGCCGCAAATACGCATCCCGCCCCCCCGTGAACTTGATAAAAGGCCTCCAATTAGCCTGAGCCTCATAAGCAATCTCAGCATCAAGCTTTAAAGTATCAAAATCTCTGTCATCAAAAACAGCCTCGCCCCCCGCTATAAAACTATCATTCTTATAACGACGCTGCTGATAGGTTCCCAACATCTGCAAAGATAAACGATTGGGCTTCAACACAAACCCGGCCTGCACCTGCCCCAAAGTGCTCTCAACCGGATGAACGGTCAATTCGGAGTAATCAACCCGCTGGTTTTCCCTTGCGGTATGCTCCAACTGATAACTCGCAAAAACCGGAAACTTTAAACTATGAGTGCCTTCCAAAAGGGCTGCCCCACCCAGATAAAAATCATGTATATCTTCCGAAGTCTGCTCCCAGGCTTTTTGCAGACTCGCCCGCCCCTGAAAACCGGCTTTATGACGCCCCAGTTCTTTACTCACCTTTACCGAGGGAATGACACGCGTTACAAAATCAGATTGTTGCTGCGTTTCCGTCGCCAGCACATTATCTGTATATTTCTGTTCTAAATCCAGCTTAGGCGAAACTTTAAACGACCCCCAATGCATCGGCGGCGGAATGTAATTAAAAGGGTTAAACTTGATATCCCCTATGACAAGCTCGTCATCAAACCCGAAGACACGACTCTGCAACTCCTGCGCCCTCAAAGCTGCGGGCACAAAAGACAAAATGAAGACTGACAAAAATAAATACCGAAAAGGCACGGAAAAAATCATAAGTTGATGAAGTTTGTAAAGGATTGGATACGCAGGAAACTTTTGTATAGTCTATAGTAAATAACACCTTAGAAAAAGAAATAAATCTACCAAATGTGCGGCGTCTCTGGTCTTATCAGTAAAAACAAAAATCTAGATATAGGCGGCAAAGCACAAAAAATGCTGACCCCCCTCACCCATCGCGGACCGGATATGTCAGGATCATGGACAAGCGACTGCAAAACTCTCTCCCTGAATCACAACCGACTTTCAATCATTGACCTTTCCGAAAACGGCAAACAACCTATGACCTCTAACTCCGGTCGCTATGTCATCACATTTAACGGAGAAATTTATAACTACCAGGCCCTGCGCCTCAAACTGGAGAACAATAATTATAGATTCAAAGGCAACACAGATACGGAAACGATCCTCGCCGCACTGGAAATATGGGGAATAAATGAGGCACTGACCGCCCTGAACGGAATGTTCGCTTTCGCCGTATACGACAAAAAACAAAACCTCCTCCACCTGGCACGCGACCGAATAGGAAAAAAACCTCTCTATTACGGTCATGACAGTAACGGCTTTTATTTTGCCTCAGAAATAAAAGCCATCCTCCCTGCTCTTAACAAAAAACCAGCTCTAAATCGCGATGTTGCCGCCCTGTATTTTCAATGGCGCTACGTGCCCGATCCCTATTGCATCTTTGAAGGATTTCAAAAACTTCCGCCCGGACACATGCTGACCGTAAATATAGGCACCCCCAATAAAACCGAGATCAAAGCCTATTGGTCACTGACTGATATAACAAACGCGCCGCCAAGCTTTAACGGCAGTAAAGAAAATGCAGAAAACGCTCTAAACGCTCTCCTGAAAAACGCAACAGAAAAACGATTGATGACCGATGTCCCTCTGGGTGCCTTCCTTTCAGGGGGCGTAGATTCCTCACTTATAGTCGCCATGATGCAGCAACATCAAAAAACCAGCACCTTCACAATCGCCTTTGAAGATAAAAAATACAACGAAGCCACCTACGCGCGCCAAATCGCCGATTACCTAGGAACGGAGCACACAGAAGTCACTGTGAAAGCAAACGAAGCACTGGATACCATCAATATCCTGCCTAAAATTTTTGACGAACCCTTTGCCGACCCTTCAGCAATCCCCACATACCATGTCTGCCGCCTGGCACGACAAAACATGACCGTAGCCTTAAGCGGCGATGGCGGCGATGAAAGCTTCGGCGGCTATAGCTGGTATGAACGCGCCAGGAAACTGCGCGCCCTACCCTTGCGCAACCTTGCCGGCACCCTGCTCTCCGCCCGACCGCTCTCACCACAAATCCGCAAAATTGCCTCAATTCTAAAAGCCGGAAGCCCACAAGAACAATACGCTGCACTGCACAGTTATTGGCAAACTGAAAACCTGTTAAATTTCGTGCCCAGCCCCTTGCCCCTCCCCATCGATAAAATGAACGGCGGCTTAATGGCATATGACAGCACCATGTTCCTACCCGGGGACGTTCTCACAAAAGTCGACAGGGTCTCCATGGCCGTATCCCTAGAGGTTCGCTCCCCCCTACTCGACAAAAACATCATAGAATTCGCCTGGACCCTCCCCCTACACATACGCCGCCAAAAGTCTCTCCTCAAATCCCTTCTAGGACGATACCTGCCCGAACATCTCATTAATCGCCCCAAACAAGGGTTTTCCATCCCGCATCAGGAATGGCTGCGCGGCCCTTTAAAAGACTGGGCACACGAGATGATAAAACAAGATAATGAGCTCTTGAACATGGCTAAAACACGTAAAATTTGGGATGAGCACCAAAGCGGCAACAAAGATTATGGCCACCTCCTTTGGACAATCCTCATGTACCAATCTTGGCATAAGGAATGGATGTAAATGCTTCCAAAACCGATCCGAAAAATCTATTACTGGATTTCACATCAGGGAAAAATAGGATTCTATACCGTAAACGCTTTTAACTACGCCTTTATGCATGGCGTAAAACTTCTGGGCATCAAAGCCAAAAAAGATCTGACCTGCCTCACCGTCATTTCTCACAAACATAAATTCATCTATATAGGCATCCCAAAAACAGCAACGCGCAGCTTCATGAAACTTTTCGAAAAAGAACAAGAAAACTATGAAGCCGATTGGTTTGAAACCGCCGCAGATTTCAAGAAAATCCTTGAAAATTACCCCGATTACTTCACCTTTTCCTTTACCCGCAACCCCTATGCCCGCGCCTTATCTTGCTATAATAGCAAAGTTCTGGATGCTGTTCCGGGAAAACAAGCGCGTATCATGAGTTTTTACAAAAATCTGAAACCGGGAATGTCTTTTAATGAATTCGCCGTATGGCTCAACACAGAAGAAGGAAGCGATAGCTTCGCCGACCGGCATTGGCTCTCCCAACATGAGTTCTTATACAACAACAAAGATAACGCAATTTGCGACTTTGTCGGCCAATACGAAAACCTAGATAAAGATTGGGAAACCATTTGCAAAAAAATCGGGATCCAGCACACGCCCCTGCCCCATAAAGGCTTCAAATCTGAAGCGAATAAAAGCTACAAAGATGTCTATAGCGACACAGCGAAAGAGGAAATTGCAAAAAGATACGCGAAAGACTTGAAACTATTTAAATACCATTTCTAGGCCACTTTTTTAGAAGCCTTAGGACGATCCTGCACCAAAAGCAAATCCGTAAACTTTAAAGCCTGATAACGCTCATAAGACTTTTGAATATCTGCTGCCGCAATCGGCGAGGAATCAAGAGCATCCCGCACATCATAATAATAAGAAAAATTATCTTTAATAATACGGTTTAAATACTCCGCCGCGCCTGCATAGTTCAAACCGTAAGGCCAGAACTCAATACAAAAAACCGCACCACCCTTAATCATCTTATGCGCTCCATCCAAGATATGTCCTTCAAACCCCTGCACATCAATCGACACAAACACATTATCAAATTTAGAAACCTTAGACTCCGCCATAACCTCATCCAAAGTCCGCATCGGCACTTTAATGACAGAACGCGCCGACTCATTTCTCAGCCCGCTGGCACTGCATTGAACTAACCCCTGCCCTTCAACCTTAACCCGATGATCGCCCGAATGCTCCTCGTCCACTTCAAAATCAACCTCGCCCGCTACGTTCCCAAGCGCACATTGAAATAACCGGCACCGATCAGAAAAACCATTTGCCGCAATATTCTGCTCCAGAAGTTTAAAGCTCTCAGGATGAGGCTCAATAGCAATAACTGTATCAAAATACCCTGAGCGCAAAGCATAAATCGTATGCGTTCCGATATTCCCGCCCGCATCAACAAAAATATTATTCCCGTTCTTTTTAAGACGCCCCTCTTTTTCAGCCAACGCCAGAGAGGTGTGAAAATGATCCTTATCCAAATGACCGGAAACCAGCAAGGACCAAGACGTCCCCCGGTCGTGCATTTTAGAAGTGAATAAACTTTGACCGTCATCAACTGTAAAGTATTTGATGTTAGGAAAAAATCGACGAATAAACCCTACAAGCAACGGATATAAAAGACGACGGCGCAGGACATCTTTCCGAAAATCTGGGTCAGTCAAGAATTGCGGAATCCGTTTAACTTTCGACAAAGCTGACATTGTTTATGCGGCTTTCTTTAAAGCGTTAAAATGAGTGTTTTCTGCCAAGGCTTCGGCAATGGACTCTTTTGTCCAAAGTGCCATACAGCGGATATCTTTATATTTTCCGTCAAATACAGCAGAGTTTTCCATGATAATGACTTCCGGCTCCGGCAAATTAAAGGGCGCGTCCGTTAAATTTACAAGGCGCCCCTGCCCCGTTACAATCTCTTTATTCTCAACGCCAATCGCATGAGAAATCAAAAGCAAGGGAATGTCAGCCCGAAGGAAGTTTTGAAAGAACCTAAAGATATCCGCCGTCGCAAGATGCAGCAATAAATCCCGGCAAAACAGTAAATCAGCCGCAACCAGAGGCTCACTCAGACAATCCTTTTTTTCAAATTTATAACTGTCAGAGCCGTAATTTTCACGATTTTTTTCGATCAACGGTTCCACAATATCGTAACCGATATAATGTTCGAAAGCATAAGACATCTCCCGAAACCAATTAAAATCCCCGCACGGCACATCAATAATAGTATTAATAGCGCGCTCCTTAAAAAGCTTCTCAAGCGCAGGACGCAAGTGAGCCGTTTCGTCAAGTGTAGAACCTGGCCCCGAAACACTTTCTCCATCCTGCCACTTATTCTTTTGATAAATAGCAGTGAAAATATCTTCGGGGTTTTTACCTTTCAGAGATAAAGCCCAGAGCTTTGCCTTAAGGCCACGAAAAAATGAAAGCAGAATTTTCATGCGGCCTTCTCCTGATTTTTTACGAGCATTGAAGCAGCTTTTTTTTGCCCCCGCCCTTCAATGCCATTATACCCGGGATGAACTTCAATATTTTGCAGTCCCGCCTCTTCATGCCATTTTCTAAACACCCCCAAAGTCTGGGAATTTTCATACCGCGCGCTCATCCGGTCATACGTATTCAAATAAGCCCATTCTTTAAGTTGTTCATCCGGCGCACCTTTCAGTCCCGCATGAGCATGATCCGCAATATTCAGTGCCTTGCGCGTAAAGATAACGCCCCAATCATTAGGCACCTTACGAAGCAAACGCACCACCGGCCACCAGAAATCAACATAGGAATGCACAAATTTATGAAGTTTATTGTGCTCCATACGACTGGTAAAGACGCGGAACATTGCCCGCGTTCCAATCACCGTCCGCAATGATAGGCGGTAAATATCAGTTGCCAAATGTCCGCCGGGCTTTAATGGCTCAAGCAAGGCCATAAAGGTCTTCTTCGCATCCGGCGTATGCTGGATCACGCCAAAACAGAAAACCTTATCGGCAAATTCTTTTTCAAAAGGCATCTCATAAATACTAGCCTGCACCAGCAGCAAATTCGGGTTCTGCCCATTCGATTCAAAGTTAGCCTCAACAGCAGCCGAAAAATCCAAAGACACCACCATAGCACCGGTCGAAAGTGCCCACTCCGTAAAACGGCCTGAACCAGAACCGCATTCAAGAATAATTTCTCCCTTCAAATCCCTCGGCCATTTAGTTGCCTCAAAAAATCGGGTTTCCGATAACGGTAGCCCTGATGTGCTGTCATACTGCGTACGGGAATGCGTCTTCCACTCAAGGCCAAAATTATCCGCATAATTACTCTCTGGCACAAACCGGGGAATAAATCCTTTAATGGGGTATTCACAAGAACCGTCATTATTCTTCAAAACGCCGGTTTTAACCTGTCCGCTCTCTTCCTGCTCCACACTCAAAGTCAATTCAGACCCCGTAACAGGACACCGCAAATATTTTAAATGATCTTTAAACATTAACGCACTTTCTTATAAACATTCCTGAATAATTTTTTCGTATTGTGACACGATTTTCTCCAAAGCAAAATCCTTTGCACGCTTTTTTAAAACTTCCGAAGAAACCGGAGCGCTGAGCCCCGCTCGAATGCCTTGAACCATTGCCTCTACATCACCGACGGGAACCAGTGTACCATACACTCCCCCTTCCAGAATTTCCGTCGGCCCGCCAGGACAATCGCTTGACAGCACAGGGGTACCACAAGCCATAGCCTCGACCAGAACATACCCAAACCCCTCATAATGCGACGATAAAACAAAAATATCCACCTTACTCATATAGGCATAAGGATTAATCACAAATCCAGCAAAATCAACACGATCAGAAATCCCCAAAGCCTCAACCTCCGCTTTTAAACTTCCCTCCAAAGCCCCCCGCCCCAATATAATCAACCGCAGATCAGATATCTCTTTAACCGCCTTAAAAAGCGTTGAAAAATCCTTTGGTGCCTGCAACCGCCCGGCAGAAAGAATGACAGGTATATCTTTATTTTTCAGCCAAGGATGCCCGACCTCCTCGCTCGCCTTAACGTCAATATCGTCAAGATCCAGAGGATTATAAATCACATCTATCTGATCTCTCGGAATCCCCGTTTCAGAGGCCAAATCATCCGCAGCACCGTTTGAGACGGCCACATATCGATCCGAAAACCTCAAAACTTGCCTCATTATGCGGTTACGCATCCGCGTTTTCCAATGATACGCTATCCGCCTATAAACACTGAAAAAAGCGTGCTCAGTCACCACCACACGAACATCTTTAAATATAACTCTCAAAGTGGACGCCAAAATATTCGCCGCAGGCAACGCGGAAATAATGACGCGCGGCCTATGCTGAAGTACATATTTCATTAACAACCAAAAAGCCTTAAAACCACGAAGGTCCAGTTCAACAATCTTTATACCCGAAGGGATCTCCGACAAATAAGGCCCCTGCCGAATAAGCAATAAAATCTCAACCTCATATCCGCTCTGAGCAAATGCTTTAGACAAATTGACAAATACACGCTCCGCCCCGCCATCATTCAGCCCGGGTAAGAAGAATGCAATTTTTGCTCTTTCATTATTATCCAGCCCCACGATGAACTCCCACCAAAGAAAAAGGTGTTGGATTGATTTTGAGATAACGCACAACATAGGCAACGCAAATAATATTCCACAACATAAAGGAAACAGCAGTCGCAATCGCCGCCCCCTCCTTGCCATAAGATGGAATAAGCAATGCATTCAAAACCAAGTTAACCAATGCCGTCATCACAAAAACGCGGGACGTAAATTTTTCATGACCTGTCATAATCATCAAAGACCCGATAGGCCCTGCAAACGTCACACATAACTGTCCCAAGGTCAGAATATTCAACGTTGCTTGCGCTTGAATAAAATCTTGACCAAAAAACCCTAAAAGCCAATGCCCCCCAATCCATATAACCATTGACACGCCTAAGGCGAGTGCAAAAATCATCTGCGCCGAAAGCGTCAATAACCTCTGCATTTTACGATGCCCCTCAACCGCATGAAACTCTGACATCAAAGGAGCAACGACAAAATTTGCGGCACTCACGCCAAACACGACAAAATACGCAATCCTTGAGGCCGCGCTATAAAGCCCGGCTTCCCCTGCACCGGCCAACGCCCCCAGCATCACAACATCGGTCTGGCGAAAAATCATATCGCCGCTGGCGATTAAAAGAATAAGTGCAGCATATTTATACCACTCTTTCACCTCATATACCGGACGAGAAACTTTAGGAATGACCTTAACTTCCTTAAACAACCACCACCCCGTAAGCCCCAAAGCAAAGACGCTGGCAACCAGTGCCATAAACATAGCTCCTGACGCGCTCGCTTTAACACCAAACAGAAACAAGCCACCAATCAAAAGCGTCTGAAACAAAGGACGTAAAACCGTGTTCGAGACCATCCCCTTAACCGGCAAACGAAACGCCCGCAATGCACCCTGCAAAAAATGCACAAGGCTCAACACAGGTAAAAGCACCATCACAATCAACAAAGTTTTAGAAAACTCTAAGCCTATTTGCTCACGATAAAACCAAATAATGCCGCTCGAAACCACGAAAAGAAGGGTACTTTTTAAAAAAACAAGTCCCACCCCATATCGCATATGCCCATGAAACAGCCCCCACTCCTCCTTGGCTTTATATAAAGAAACGTAACGCATAGCAGAGGCATCACTGCCAAACTTGGCAAACACCAATAATATCTGCCCCCAGCTCCACGCCAATACATAAACACCAAAATCCTGAACGCCCAACAATCGCGCAAGCACAACCATTAAAACAAAGCTCACCAAACGTCCGGCAATATTCACCGCAAAAGCGCCGGATATAGCCCGAAGCACAAACTGACCGATGTGATCCGATTGTATAATTCTAAGAATTTTCTGCGAAAGCCATATCATAACGCGTCAGGTAAAACCGCCCAATTACGAAATGCATGCTCAGGATGAGCATGGATAAGATCCGCCCGAACCGGACCGGCTTCCAACAAATTATAAAAATGATACCCAAGCGGCTTCAAGAGCGCGTTCAACTCGTCTTCCGGCCCGCCAAGATTGCACTCAAGAATAATCTTCGGACGAAAACCCGAATCAAAAAACCCCTTCAACCCTTCAAGAACATTATGCTCAAACCCCTCGACATCAATTTTAAGAAGATCAAGAGGAACATCCGCAGAATAAAAACTATCAAGGCACACAACCTCAGTCTCAACCAACTCCCCTGGAATCTCATTAAACCCTCTTGAATGTAAACTGGCAGAGGTTGGAAGTTCATCAAAAGGAATGTGGAATTGTACATGGCCGCTCACCCCACCTACAGCCTTGTTATAAACGTCGCACCGTTCAGTCCAACCATTTAACTCAACATTTTCTTTTAAACGTAAGAAAGTCCGCGGCACCGGTTCAAACGCACGAACCTTAACCCGAGGATTGACCGCACACGCATATAATGCAAAATGACCAGTATTCGCGCCCACATCCGCAAACACGGAAGATTGCCGAATAAGCCCATCAAAAAACTTAAATGTTTCTGGTTCAAATCCTCCTGCCCCTTCCCAATAAAGAGAACGTCCGATTTGATCTCCATATGAAGAATAATACAAAAACGTCTCCCTACCATTAATCGGAACAGAAATAATATCTTCCACAGGCAGACGCCGAATAAGTTTCACAGGCAAAAACCCTGCCCTATATATAACGCGCAGCAGCGCGCGCAGCGGTTTTACAGCCGCAACAAATCTCAACACATTTCGAATTAGGGTTTTCATGGGATTTACCATTGTGAAATAACAGATATAGTACAGTAAATTGTTTAAAGCCTCTTTTGAAGTGCTAACATCCAAAGGATAAAAGTAAATGGAAGCCATCCTACTCTTTCTGAGTGTCATAATTGGCCTGGGTATGTTTTTGGTTATGCTCTCCAAAAAAAGCTTCGATGCACCCTTTAGCTTTGTATTGTTTGCCGCGTATTTTCACGTGCCCGCCGCATTTTTTTATATGTTCGGCGTGCATAAAGACAATAGCTATCTGGATCTCATAAATTTCCCGAACGCCCTCCTACTGCAAGGTGTCTTGTTTCTCGGATTTATATTCAGCACCATATTTGGCTATAAAGTTTTTGAAAAAAGCGGATTGGGAAAGTCACTATTCCCCAGCTATAATTACCCTAAATCCAACCTACTCCTCCTCATCGGCATCCTCGTGCTAACAATTATGGGGCTCGGCGTCGCCGCCATCCCCATCACCCAAACCGGAAGCTTTATTGGTGCAATCGATTTGGTGCGGCATGGGAAATTCTACGCCGGCCTTACCTTTGTTACCCAGTTTATTCGCTTCGGAGGCCTGCTCAGCGTCGCCTTTCTTATTTATCTTATTCAACAAAAAAGAGAAGGAAGACATGTCTCCGGCCTCATAAAGCTGGTCTTACTTTTCGTGATTATAAACCTCATGACCGGAATGGTTATGGGCGGAAAAAACTACGTCATCTATCCGATCGCTTTTGGCGCAATCGCCTACACCATCGTCAGCACAACCAAGCCGCTCGCCAAACTCATCGTTCCCGCAATCCTGATTATATCCCTGGCCGTATTGCTACAAATCGGACGCGTAACGCTTGTCAAAGGCGGAAGCAACAACTTTTTTGAATACACCTATGGCGGCCTCGGCTTTGATGTTATGGACTTAACAATTCTTTATAACGGCTCCCTTGATACCGTCCACAAAACAGATTTGGCTGAAGACTTCTATATTGGTTTATTGGGCGTTGTTCCACGCTCACTATGGGCAGGAAAGCCCGAGGAAATCACAGCCGGTGGCCGCTTTAAAAAAAGCATTTCATCAGAAGCGCAAGGCGCATGGCCGGTATTTGGATATAATCAATGGTACGGAAATTTTGGCTGGATCGGCATTTTTGCCGGCGGTGCTTTAACGGGGCTTCTTCTCCAGGCCATGGAAAAAGCATACGGCGGAAATCGCAACGATCCCTTTTCAATTATAATTATGCTTACCCTCCTTCTGGTCTGGCTCACCCCCACAGGGATTCAAAACACCATTTTCATTAGCTATATTATGTACGTGATCCCCTTATTTATTTTCAAAACCCTTACCCACACACAATGGATAAAATTCACCTCTGAAAAGTAAATGAGAGAAATCAAACTATGGCACAAATCAAACACAAAAACGCAGACACACAAACCGTAGACGCTTTCAGCGATCAATGGATACGATTTGAAAAGCGGCATGAAAGCGACGAAGAAAACAAATTTCTCTTTGATCGTTTTTTCTCCATATTTCCATGGGAAATCATCAACAATCAAAGCAAGGGATTTGAAATAGGATGCGGTCGAGGCCGTTATGCAAAGTTTATAGCACCGAAAGTCGGCGCATTAACCTGCGTAGATGTAAGTGCCTCTGCCATAGAAATTGCAAAAAAAAATCTGGCGACCTTTTCAAACTGCGACTTCAAAAATGAAAGCGTCGGGAACCTCTCCCTAAAACCCCAAACATACGATTTCGGTTATGCTTACGGCGTTTTAATGCATGTCCCAGATACAGCAGCAGCCTTTGCCGCCTGCGCTGCACCATTAAAAAGCGGCGCACCTTTCCTCGCGTATATATATTACAATTTCGATAACAGACCCCCCTGGTTTCAAGCTATATGGAAGGCCAGCGACGTCACACGCAAAACTATTTATAAGCTGCCCTCAGGCCCACGCTTCATTATTACAGAAATATTGGCTGCAATCATATATTGGCCATTGGCAAAAATTTCATGGCTGGGTGAAAAACTGGGAATAAACGTCCACCACTGGCCCCTATCGGATTTCCGGCACGCAACATTTAATCGCATGAGAAATAATTCAAGAGACCGTTTCGGCACCCCTTTAGAACAACGTTTTTCAAAGGCACAAATAAAAACAATGATGGAAAATGCCGGATTTACAGATATTGAATTTCGAGAAGGCGCACCATATTGGTGTGCCTTAGGTTACAAAAGCTAAACAATTATCAAATGATCATTCGCCAATAATGTATCAGAATCCGCAACATTAACCGCACCTGAAAAACTGGCGATTTGTGTGCCGACTCTAAATTCTAACACAGGCGCAAACGCTGAAGAAACGATGATCGCGGATAGAAATGTATTTATATCAAATTTTGATCTATAACCAAAGTACCTTCAAATATCAAATCTGAAGCTTTAGCACCGGAGAAATCAGCACCTTGGATAACCGCAACTTGCGTCCATGCAGCACCGTCATTGATCCAAAGATTGGCTTTGTTTGAATTTACAACGCCCAAAACCACACTATCATCAATATCGCCGCCACCAAGATTAAGACCGCTGATAATATCTGAGATATTCAAAACATCACCCTCTACACCACCACGGGTAAAATCTGTAATCAAATCCAAACCATTACTAAGATTGGTAAAACCGAAAGTATCAACCCCCGCACCCCCAAAAAGAGTATCCGCATCAGCCCCACCAAGCAGCAAATCATCGCCCGCACCACCATATAGAATGTCAGAGCCTGCGCCACCATAAAGCTCATCATTCCCTGCTCCGCCCTGCATCGTATCATTACCGAACAAACCCTGAAGAATATTATCTCCCAGACCGCCACCAATCAAATCATCAAAATTCGAACCACGTATATTTTCAATAGCAATCAGCGTATCAACACCGCCATCTCCATCCATCGCCGTACTCGATGCAAGCTGAACATTCACACCCGCACTCGCAGTGGAATATGTAACCGTATCAATACCCGCACCGCCGTTCAAAATATCATCGCCTTCACCGCCGGAAAGCAGATCCGCGCCCTCCCCGCCAAAAATAGAATCCACGCCTTCACCGCCAATAAGAGCATCATCCCCGTCGCCGCCATCAATAAAATCATTACCATCACCGCCGGAAATAGAGTCATTATCAGCATGACCGTACAAATAGTCGTCGCCGGCATCGCCATACAACGTATCCGCACCGTCCTGACCATAAATGATATCGTTCCCATTACCGCCATACAAAGTGTCATCACCATCATTTCCATGAATCAGGTCATCACCATCTTCGCCATAAATCGTATCGCGCCCCATATCACCGCGCAGCAATGTATCATCGCCCGCACCGCCGTAAATAATATCCGCGCCCTGGCCGCCAAAAATAGTATCCGCACCATCAGACCCATAAACAACGTCATTGGCGTTTCCAGCATGAATAATGCGCCCGTCAAACGTCACAGTTTCTATACTGACATCAAACACAACATCATTGAAATCCGCATCACCGAGATTTTTAAGATCCTCAAAACCAATCCTTAACACTGAATCATTATCAGCATCCGCCAGCCCCGCTATCGCATGGATTTGCCCATCCGGGTTTAACGCCTTTGAGTCATTGCTATCCGTCGCATGATAAACATCTCCTTGAAGCACCGTAATGTTATCGCCAACAACATAAATCAATGACACATTAGCCGCATTATCTGTAACCTTTGCCAAACGTTCATTATCACCGCCAAGGCCATATACAAAACGAAGCTCACCACCATTTAATCCGCCATACCCCTTATTAATTCTATCGCCGTTAGATATAATAAAGAACCCAAGTTCGACATCGGCGTCACCCTTAATCTCATACTCAAACGTAGGGTCAAGCTTGCTCAAAATTTTATCTTTTTGTGCTTGATATACCTCTAACCTATCTTCGTATTTATCAGCCTTATCAGGGTGTTTATCAATCTGCCGTTCAATCTTTTCGATCTTCTTATCAATGCGATCAATCTTTTTTTGATATTGAAGAGGAACTTTTACATTGTTATAGGCAATCTCGACAGCCGTGATAGTTCCATCCGCCTGCACAGTGTAAGCCCCGAGCGTATTATTATACCCCGCGCCTGATTCCACTATACGAATATGCGCCGTCGTCGAATATCCAATATCCAAATCAGGGTCCTTAGGAATCAGGATATTCACCTCATCGGCTGTCAAGCTATGACGCTCTGAAAGATGAGGAAAAACAACAGATTCTGTAAAATGATGTTCAAAAACAAGGTTGGAGCTAGAATACTCATCTTCTAATAACGATGAATCCGCGGCGTCTTGTTGATAGATCTGCATATAAGAAGAATTTACCATATTGTATAATACCCAGTTTTTGTTTAAAATTGTATTAAAGCGCAGAAAATATAACGCTTGATTCTAAGATAAAAGCGACATATTCGCAACCAACGTACCATCCGCTAGCAAATCGCTGGCACTCTGGCCTGTAAAATTGGCCCCCTGAATAGTAGCAACATTAACCCACCCGGCTCCACTGCCAGCACCATCAACATCAACCCACATATTCGCTTTACCAGCATTCACAACGCCGAAAACAACAAAATCATTAATATCCGAAAGGCCGTGCGTATAACCACTCAGAATATCGGTGATATTCAGTGAATCCTCACCCATGGTGAAGTCGCGTACTTCGTCTTTTGCATCGGTTGAAATGAAGCCAAAGACATCGTTTCCGCCCTCGCCGTACAAAATATCAACATTATTACCGCCAACGAGAATATCGTCATTAGCCCCGCCCCAAAGACGATCAATGCCATCCCCACCGTTCAAGCGATCTACACCGTCACCGCCATAGATATAATCATTTCCATCATCACCGTTCAACGTATCATTGTCCGCAAAACCTTGAATAAGGTCGTTGCCATCACCACCGTTAATCGTGTCGTTGCCATTTTGACCATGCAAAACATCGCCGCCTCCGTCACCATTCATGATATCATCACCGTCACCGCCGTAAAGGTTATCGCCATCAATGCCACCGCTCATAGTGTCTGCACCGTCACCGCCGTAAAGCCAGTCTCTACCGGCGCCGCCATTCATGGTGTCGTCGTTATTATTACCATACATAGCATCCGCACCATTGCCGCCATTCATGATATCATCACCCTCACCGCCGTAAATGACATCATTGCCGTCATCACCATTTAAAGTATCCGCCCCCGCATCACCATAAATCCAGTCATTCTCGGTGCCACCATAGACAACATCAGTACCTGCGCCGCCATAGATATAATCTGCGCCGCCATCACCATAAATCGTGTCATTATTGTCTTCACCATAGATCAAATCGCCATCCGAGCCTCCACTGATAAGATCATCACCAACCCCACCGCGAATAACATCAACGCCCGCCTGCCCGTACAGGCTATCATTACCGGCATCGCCATAAATCTTGTCATTGTCATTGCCGCCATAAGCAATATCATCTCCATCGCCGCCATAAAGTGTATCATCCCCGGCATCCCCTCTCAGCGTATCATTCTCGCCATCGCCCTTAAGGTAGTCACTGCCATCTCCGCCATTCAATGTATCCGCCCCGGCACCACCATGAAGCGTATCCGCCCCGGCTGCACCGCTAAGGACATCATCTCCAGCCTCGCCGTAAAGAATGTCATTCCCGACAGTTTGGCCGATCGCGATTGTATCATTTCCATCTCCGCCATAAATTTTGGCACTCAGATTATTATGTGTACCTGTAACAATAATGTGATCATTACCATCCGTTCCGATAAGCACAACCTCACCCGGACCTGCACTGTTAGTAACGTTCACAGTATAAGTTGTCGCCGTACGTGTAAGCGTAGTCACATTACCGGTTGTGCCGTTATAACCCATCTGCTCAGCAGTGATTATATCCGCACCCAAGCTCTCAGACGTAAAAAAATACTTACCGCCCCCCGCCCAGTTGAAACGCGTAAATATGCCATCAATCTCTCCGGCATTTGCCTGCAAACTGGCATAATCATAAGTCGTGCCCCCGAATATAAAATTTTCAAAATTAAGAAGCGTATCAGTAAAGTTATCAACCAAATGCGTAAGCGTTATCGTCGTCGCATTAACAAAGTCAAAAACAAAATCTGCCAAATTATAATTTGTGTAATTCGCCGTATCCGTACCCTGCCCGCCATCCAACGTATCACTGCCTGTTGAGGCAAAAATAATGTCATGACCATTATTGCCCGTAAGCACGTTATTCGCGGTATTGCCGTAAATGCTGTCATTTCCAGATCCGCCGATAGCATTTTCAATCACCGCGCCATAGGCAATCACGATGTTATTCGTCATATATCCGGCGCTCGTAAACGCCCCTTCAACCAGAGTAATAGTCTGGTTCTGCGAATATCCGGAAAGATCCAGCGTATCGATACCGCCGCCATCCCAGATCGCAAACGGCGCATCATGTAGAGCCAGATTAAACTGCGCCCGATCCGCCGTAGAATTAAATCCATAAGTCGTATTACCCGAGCGCGTAGAATTATTCACGCCGTAAATCTGCTGCAAAGCCATGATGTCATAAAGCATCGGCGTCGCCGCATATTCCCATACACCGCTGGCGTTAAAATGATCCGTCCCCAATTTGTCCGCGTTGTTATAGGACATCACCGAATATTGACGGTTATCATTCAAAAACGCGACCTGGTTCGGGTCATCATAATTCACAGACCCATTGTAATTCCCCTGATGCCCAAGCCCGAGCGCATGGCCGATTTCATGGATAACCGTTTGAACGCCGTATTTACCAATCGTCGTCAAATCACTCCAGCTAGCCGTATCCGTATCAATACGAATGGTGCTTGAGTCTATATTCCCCGAACCCGAATAATAAGGCGAAGAAGCGAAGGCACTTCCATTTACACCTTCCAGAATATTAATATTGCCGCCGCTGCCGACCTCCTGAAACGAAATATCCGCAACATCGGACCAAAGACCGAACGCCATACGGAAGCTATTCATCTCCGCCGCAGTATGACCACCGCCAAAACTGAAAGTGACCGTATCTTGCACCCATTGCCGCGTCGGCGTTCCCGGCGTTCCATTAGACCAATATCCGGAAACCAGCTGATCGACCATCTGCTGCGTAGTGCCATAAGTTGTGGGGGCTTCTGAATTGGGGTCGGTGACAATATTGCCATTAAATATGGGTGCTGATTCAACGCCGCTCTGACAGGCCGCGCAGCCACATCCATTTGATTCAACCAA
The DNA here is from genome assembly GCA_964350435.1 of uncultured Micavibrio sp. Taxonomy (GTDB): domain Bacteria; phylum Pseudomonadota; class Alphaproteobacteria; order Micavibrionales; family Micavibrionaceae; genus TMED27. Next base: position 81,974 of record CAYGJS010000003.1, on the reverse strand, counting down.
TGTCATTGAAGATTCAGTCGTCATATGCCCCAACCCCTAAATATTTTTTATTTTGTAAATTCCTAACCTCTCCAAATAGGATATCGCTAAAACATTGATATCTTTTTAAGATTAGATAAAATTGTATGTATATATAAAATAAGCTGAATCAGGTGTTTATAATTTTCAAAGCCGCTTGATATATTTCGATATCGGCTTCTAAAAATTGCCTAAGCTTAAGATCAAATGCGGACCCTGGCTCCGCCTTAACAAATGCCTGCTTAGGAGCAGGGCTTTTATTCCGCCTTGGAATAAAAGGCGCATATCCAAAACGCTTTTTCAAGCTATCTTTAAATTGACACAAATCTTCGAGCGTCCCCAAAACATCAAAACACGCCAAATTCTCTAAAGCTTGTTTAACCTCAACATCACTCGCCAAAGCCGCCGAGTCCTCGGCCTCAACCAAAAAGTTTAAAAAAGACCTCGTATCCGCCTTCCCCTGCTCCGATTCAAGATACGCCTCCATATCCAGTTCCGTCTTCGCATAATCATGGTCCTTATATCTGTTCCAGAAATACTCGGAATACCAACGCTTAACCGGATCTCTAAACAAGATCACAAACGCCCACTCGTCTTTATGGCGATCATAGGCCGACCTTGAAAAAGGATAATGACCAAAAATATACGGACTCTTGTCGCTCAACAGGTAATATTCAAGCAACTGCCGCCGAAAGCTATAACGATCCAAACCGAGCGCTTCACAAGCACCACTCGCCGCCCGCGCATTCAAATGGCCAGGGAACCGCTTACCCCCGAAACGAAGCACCTGCAGTGGAAAGTAAGAAACGCCAATCCCTGCGGCAATAGACATGCCCCCACATTTCGGAATGTGATGATAAACAATTTTCTTAGCCACGCTGCCCTCCCGCAAAAGCCGCAAAATCACGCCAGAACGCTTGCCGCACAGGCATAAGGATATCCGAAGTATAATCCTGCGCGCGTTTAAAATTTGCCCTTGCTGCCTCTTTTTGATGAATGCGGCTGGCGAGCATTTTCTCCAAAGCCTCCTCAAGTCGCTTCGCATCGCCCGGGCGATGCAGCCACTCTTCAGGAATAAGCTCTGGAATACCCCCGGCCGTCGACGCCACCACAGGGCAAGCCATGCTCATTGCCTCTATAGTGGCACGCGGCACACCCTCTTGAAAACTTGGCTGTATATAGACATCAACATTCTCAAGCCATGAAAAAACCTCAGGCCCAGTCTGCACGACCCCATCAAAAAAAACGCAGTGCCCAATCCCGAGCTTTTCAGCCATCGCTCGATATGGCTCAGGATTTCCCGGCCCCAGAACGCGAAATATAAACCGCCCTGAATTGCGCCGCTCAATCGCAGCAAGAGCCTTCAAAGCCACATGAATTCCTTTGAGCTTGTGCCCAACAGTGCCAATCAGACCCACAAAAGAAATCTCGTCATGCTCCGCCGCATCAATCCGCGCCAGACGCTTACGCAGCATCTCGGGATCAGGCGCGCGCAATCGCACATTTGACGCCACAGCCGCCCGCCCGTTTGTCGGATATCGCGTTTGCAAAAAAGACTGACTTACATAGAGCGTAAAATCCGCATTTCGCGTAATAGCCCTATCGCGCAAATGCCGCACAGGCGCATAAATTTTGCCATAATGATGCCCGTGATTCCACGTGCTATCCCACGCGCACGCCGCCATTTCCATTGCCAAAGGCTTGCCCATAGCCCTTGCATGCTGATACGCAATCCATCCCAGATCGCTCACCGCCCGAATAACAACCGCGTCGGCCTCCGCAACCAAAACCTTAAGATCAGCATTCACACGTTTATAATTACGAACGAGATTCTGCGGCGAGTTCACATCGGCCAAAAGTTCGAATTCAAGACCCTCCCCGCTACTGACATTAAGTTTACGAAGATCCAGATTCCGGTCAAGAGGTCTGCGCCGCCCAACAACCACAACCTTATCAAACGCACTCATGAAAGGTTCAAAATAAGAATACGGAAATTGCCCCTGCGAATAAACATCACCCAGCTCGGTACTAAAGTAAATATTGTCGTGAACATACAATAATTTCATAAGGAATTTATGCGGCTAGCAATTAAAATAACAATAAAACTCAAGCCCAATCGTATTTCATTTCAATTATATTGTACACGCCCTAAAACCCGCTCTAAACTATGCACATGAAAAAAGATATCGTGACGAGGACGTACAGGCACCCTATAGAAAAGCTCATAGCCATTATGGCCGCATTGCGTGATCCTGACGGTGGTTGCCCCTGGGATCTGGAACAGGATTTTAAATCAATCGCGCCATACACAATCGAAGAAGCCTACGAAGTCGCCGATGCGATCGAACGCAGTGATATGAAAGACCTGCGCGAGGAACTCGGCGACCTCCTCCTCCAGCCCATATACCACGCGCAAATGGCATCTGAAGAAAACGCCTTCACCATCGAAGATGTCATTCACGATGTCTGCGATAAAATGATCTACCGCCACCCGCATGTCTTTGGCGGCGCCGAAGCAAATACCGCCGAGGATGTAAATGCGATATGGGATCAAAAGAAAGCCGCCGAAAAACCATCAGGAAGCGCCTTGGACGGTGTCACAAAAGCCCTGCCGGCACTTCTTCGCGCCCAAAAGCTCCAGAAAAAAGCCGCCAAAACGGGGTTTGAGTGGCCGGATATAAGCTTCGTATTCGATAAAATTGATGAAGAACTCGCCGAATTCAAAGACGCATACGCCAAAGGCAATATGGCCGAAAAGACGGATGAAATCGGCGACCTTCTCTTCGTTGTCGCCAATCTCGCCCGCATGAGCGGCATAAACCCCGAAACCGCGCTGCGTCAGTGTAACGATAAATTTGAACGCCGCTTCCGCGCCGTGGAACTTGATATCACCGCCCAAGGAAAAACACTGGCACAAAGCACTCTGCAAGATATGGAAGCCGCGTGGCTGAGGGTTAAAAAACAAGAACGCTAAGCGGCTTTATACCCGAAACGCTTCTCAAAAATCGAAAGATCATCCGGTGCAATGCGGACAACGCAATGCACCGCCTTTTCCTGATCTTCGCGCTCCAAAACCTCTGCATGCTCATAAAGCCACGAAAGTGCCTGCCCATCTTTATAGGGAACATCAAAACGCACGCGACTATGCGTTTTTGAGAGTTTCTTCGCCAAACGCTCAAGCAAAACATCAATCCCCTGCCCTGTCTGCGCAGAAATCATAACCGCGCCATCATCAAATTTTGTCTTACGCGCCATATCCCAGACCAAATCTTCCGGCGCGACATCGGCCTTATTGTAAACCTCAATCACCCGTGGATCTTCGTCATATTTGATATCCAAACTCTCAAGAATCTCTATCACGTCTTGCCGCTGCGCCGCATATTCCGCGTCAGAAAGATCGCAGACATGCAATATGATATCCGCGCCCAAAGCCTCTTCCAGAGTGGCGCGGAAAGCCGCAATCAGATGCGTTGGCAAATCAGAAATAAACCCAACCGTATCGGAAAAAATAATCTTTTGCCCTGTAGGGAGTTCCATTTGACGCAAAGTGGGGTCAAGCGTTGCAAACAATAAATCCTCGGCAAACACCTTCGCGCCCGTCAAACGGTTAAAAAGCGTCGATTTACCGGCGTTCGTATACCCTACAACCGCCACAACAGGAAACGGAACCTGCGCCCGCGCCTTACGGCCAAGTGTACGTGTGCGGCGCACCTCCTCCAGCTCTTTCTTAAGCTTGCTGAGCCGCGTGGAAATAATCCGCCGGTCCAGCTCAATCTGCCGCTCCCCCGGGCCGCCCATAAAGCCCGCTCCACCGCGCTGACGCTCCAAATGCGTCCAGGACCGCACAAGCCGCGAGCGTTGATAATCAAGCGCTGCAAGCTCCACCTGCAATCGCCCTTCCTTGGTCTGCGCCCGCGCGCCGAAAATTTCAAGAATAAGACCGGTGCGGTCAATCACCTTACAATTCAGTTCTTTTTCAAGGTTGCGCTGCTGCACCGGGGAAAGTGCCGTGTTTACAATGACGATATCGGCCTCCAGCCTCTCAACCGCCTCAGCCATCATCTCGCGCTGCCCCTTGCCGAAAAACGCCCCCGCCTGCACACGGCCAACAGAAAAAATCCGCGCCCCCACAACATCCAGTGAAATGGCGCGCGTCAAACTGACAATTTCTTCTAAGGCAGATTCAGCACTGCGCGAAAGCGCGCGCCCCGAAACATCAGGATGGAGGACAAGTGCCTTCTCCGGCTCTATGATACTGGAAAACAAAGGACTATTCGTCGCCTTCCGCGTCTTGATCTTCAGCGCGTTTTGCGGCATTGGCCTTACGCTCTTCCTCGTCATCGTGAAGATTCAAAGGACCACCGGGCATAATTGTAGAAATTGCATGTTTATAAACAAGCTGAATGTGAGATTCACGGCGCAAAAGCATGCTGAAATTATCAAACCATGTCACGACACCCTGCAATTTTACGCCATTCACCAAAAATACCGTTACAGACATTTTCTCTTTACGGATTTTATTCAGAAAAACATCCTGAACGCTCTGTATTTTTTCACCCATTTTGTTCTTTTCCTTAATTAAGACATTCTAATATATAGAGTTTTATCCCCACCCTGTCACGGTTTTACTGCTTTTGTATGATATTGCAACAAAAAATCGTAAAAACCCGCGCAATTTTCTTTATGCAAATCAATGCGGTAACTTTGGGAAACTTTATTATAGAGTTCATGAGACTCCAAAAACACACAAACGGCCCCATAATCATTACCGCAAGCCAAATCATTATCGGTATCCCCGACAAACCAAATCTCCTGCGGATCGGCCTCAATCCCCGCTCTTATCAAGCCCAAAGCAAGCGGAGCAGGCGATGGCTTATCCTCCGCCGCTTCTGCCGCACCAACAACTGCGCAGAAATAATCCCCCCAGCCATAATTCTCAATCTCGGCATTAATCAACTCACGCTTTTTATTACTCACCACGCCGCACGGTATGCCTGCCGCCTTAAACCACTGCAAAACCTCAACCGCCATCGGCAGAGGCTTCAAATGCTCTTTGTAGTGCCCGAACACAAAATCCTCGAAATACTCCTTCGCCTGATCGCGCTTTTCACCGTAAACCCTGGTATAGAGAATCTCGCGCGGCTGCCCGAAATACCCTCTAAAATCCTCAATGCTGAAGGATTCCATGCCCAATGAAACCCGCGCATGATTATGCGCAGCATGCAAAAACCCGAAACTATCAACCAACGTCCCGTCCCAATCAAAAAACACCGCCTTGGGCAGATTAAGCATATCCATGCACACCTTCTAAAATTTGCAAATCCACCGCCGCCCCATAAAGCGACGAAGCATTCTCATGAATATTCTTCGTATAATCCGTCACGTAAAACTGCGACTGCCCTCCTTGCCCAATGGGATCAAAAATCTCCGGATGCTTGTCAAAATATTGCCCCAGTTTCTTCGGGATAATCTCGTCCTGAGATAAAACTTCAAACCCGTACGCCCCGCGAATCCGATCCTTGAGATGCACATAATGCGTACAGCTCAAAAGCAATGCCTGAATGTCATTAAATTCTTGAAGATACGACGCCAAAACCTCATCAAGCCAAGCCTCACCGCCATGTTCTATCATCGGCACCAGCAAAGGCGTACTCACTTGCTGAATGGAAATCTCCGGATTTATTTTCTGCAATTCAAAGCCGTAAATATTCGAGTTCACTGTATAATTCGTCGCAATTACCCCAATCCGCTCATAGCCGCGCTCAATCGCTTCTTCCACCGTTGGCACGACAACGCCGAGTATTCTCCGCTCAGGGTAAGCCTGCGGCAAATACTCCTGCTGCAAACGCCGCAGCGCCGACGCGCTCGCCGTATTGCAGGCCATAATAATCAGATTACAGCCCATCCCAAACAAAGCGTCCATACACGCCTTGGAATACGCATAAATTGCATCTTCACTGCGATTGCCATATGGTAAATGCAGCGTATCACCCAAATACACCATATCAATATCCGGAAAAGCCTCACGGATGGATTTAGCAATCAAAATCCCGCCCAAACCGGAATCAAACACACCCAATTTCATGGAAGAAAGCATGATTAGAACAAATCCACCTGCACAGAGAACATCTTTTCAACATGATGCGCCTGCGACCTTGCCGCCAAAACAATCACCACATCCTTGGCCAGAATTTTCAGATCCGCCTCCGGCATCATAAATTTCTCATCACGGATGATCGCACCAACAACAACCTCATGCGATAAATTAAGATCCTCAATAGTGCTGTTAACAATCGAGGAATTCTCGGAAACTTCCGCCTCCAAAAGCTCTGCAAACCCATCGCGCAAATTGTAAAGCCCGCGAATACGCCCCCTGCGTACATGCTGCATGATGCTCGCCACAATAATCGAACGCGGCGACACAAGAGCATCGACCCCCAAAGGCCCGACAAGCGGGGAATACACATCATTATTCACAAGCGTAATCACCCGGTCGCACCCATATTGCTTGGCAAGCAATGAACATAAAATATTGCTCTCATCATCATTGGTCACGGCAATCAGAGTATCAACATTGGCAATGCCGCCCTCCTCCAAAATGGCCTTATCCAGGGCACTGCCATTCAAAACAATCACATGATCAAGATTTTCGCTTAAATATTCCGCGCGGTGCGGGCTGTCCTCGATCATCTTGATTTGAACACCCTTTTGATTGTCCAGAATAAGTTTTGTCAAACCAAAACCAATATTCCCCCCGCCCGCAATCACGATACGGCGCGCCGGTTTTTCAACATGCCCGAACGCCGCCAGAGTCCGCTTCAAATGCTGCGTATCAACAATAAAGAAAACCTCGTCCCCAACCAGAAGCTCATCATCCTCATCAGGGATAATCGGCTTGTTATTCCGCAAAATCGAAAGCACCTGAAACGACAAATCAGGGAATAAATGATGAAGCTGCCCAAGCGGCGTATGAATCACCGGACAATCCTCCTCACAGATCACCCCAATCATATAAGCCAGCCCCTCCGCCAAAACATTGACATATGTAGTGCCAGGAACCGCCAGACGCTGATAGATATCCTTGGCAATCACAACCTCCGGCGAGATAATCTCGTCAATCGGCATATGCGCCCGTGAAAACAAATTCGACCATTCCGGCTTCAAATACGCCTGCTCCCGCACCCGTGCAATCTTCTTCGGAATACCGAACAGCGAATGCCCGATCTGGCACGCCACCATATTAATCTCATCACTCTGCGTCACCGCAACAATCATATCCGCATCATTCGCGCCCGCAGCCTTGAGAATATCGGGGTTTGACGCATGCCCATAAACCGTATTCACATCCAGCTCGTCCTTAATCCGCGCAATCATCTTGCGTTGATTATCCACCACCGTAACGTCATTCTCCTCACGCGCCAGATACGCCGCAATGCTGTATCCAACCTGACCCGCCCCACAAATAATAACCCGCATATTTTACGCCCTTTTAAACTTTGTATCAGCAAGACGAACGGTATTATCACCCTCATCTTCTTCCTTATCCTTACCCAGAATATCAAGCGATTTTAGCTTCCGGTGCAGCGCGCTCCGCTCCATCCCCACAAACTGCGCCGTCCTGGAAATATTACCCTCAAACCGCTCCACCTGCGATGTTAAATAAGAGGTTTCAAACGCCTCCCGCGCCTCCCGCAGCGACATCTCCATATAATCATCTGCCCCATGGCTCTCGACAAAATTGCTGGAGGCGGCCGCCCCGCTCTGAATTTCAGGCGGCAAATGCTCTAGCCCATAAAAACCGTCATCCGGGACACCGTGCATAATCGTAATCCACTCGATCACATTGCGAAGCTGACGAATATTCCCCGGCCAGTCATACCCGCGCAAAATCCGCAAAGCCTTATCCGAAAACGCCAGGGGCTTAACAGCCGCATGCCCCGAAACATCCGCAAGAAAAAACTGACAAAACGCTTCAATATCGGTCTTACGCTCTCTTAATGATGGAATCAAAATCGGCACCACATTCAAACGGTAATACAAATCCTGCCGAAAACACCCCGCCTCCATCAACGCTTGCAAATCTTTATGCGTCGAAGCCAAAATCCGCAGATCCACCTCGATAAAATCCTGCGACCCTATCTTCTGAAAACGCTGTTCCTGAAGAACGCGAACAATTTTAGTCTGCGTCTCAAGCGGCATATCGCCAACCTCGTCAAGAAGAAGAGTTCCGCCATCGGCCTGCTCCAAAAGCCCGGTTTGTTCCGCCGCCACCGCACTGCCTCTTTGGCCAAAAAGTTCCAGCTCCAGATGCTCAGGCCGAAGCGTCGCACAATTCAACAACATATACGGCCCCTGCGCTCGATCCGACTGCCCGTGAATCATACGCGCCACAATATCCTTCCCCGTGCCCTGCTCTCCTGTAATCAAAACCCGGCTATTCGTATCGGCCACGCGCCCAATAATTTGCTTCAAGCCCTGAACATGCGCAGAATCCCCAATCAAAGCCACAGGTTTTTGAGCCTGTTTTTTAAGCACCGCATTCTCTTTTTTCAAACTGGCATTTTCCAGCGCCCGCTGAATCATCAAAATCAACCGATCCGATTTAAACGGCTTTTCAATAAAGTCATACGCTCCGTCTTGAATCGCCGACACCGCGGTTTCAATTGTCCCATGCCCGCTAATCATCAAAAACGGTAAATACGGATACTGCTCCTTGATCTTTTTCAAAATCGCCAGCCCGTCATCCTCTCCGCCCTGAAGCCATATATCCTGAACAACCAGAGACGGCGTGCGTTCATTGATTGCCCTATAAGCCTCAAACGCACTCGCAGCAACGCGAGTCTCATACCCCTCATCCTCCAAAATCCCCTGGATCAGATTACGGATGTCTTCCTCGTCATCAACTATGAGAATATCAGCGCTCATGCTACCCTTTTGACTGTTTTATCCAGAGCAGGCAACGTCAAAACAACGCACGCGCCCGAAAGATCGGCCCACTGCGGATGCTTCAAAAGCCACTCCGGCGCGCCCAATCGAATTTCTCCATTATGATCCTCCATAATCTTTTTCACAATAGCTAACCCCAAACCTGTCCCTTTGGCCTTATGAGTGACATATGGATCCATCAACTTGTCTTTAATAACATTTTCCGGAAAACCCAGCCCATTATCACACACAGCAATGAAAATGCTGTCTTTTTCGCCGCAACCCAAAATCACATCCACCCGCCCCTGATAGTCTTCATCGAGCATAACGTCCGCCCGCATCTGCACAGAATCAATCGCATTTTGAATAAGATTATTCACTGCCTGACGAATTTGCTGTGCGTCAATCAACGATTCAACCCCCCCCTCTTTCGGCACTTTAAAATGAATAGCCACATCACTATGCGCCTGCTTATGCAAAAACAGCGCGTCTTGAATCTGCCTGCTTAGGCTGGCTTTAACTAAAACAGGCTCCGGCATACGGGCAAAAGCCGAAAACTCGTTCACCATATACCCAATATCCCCAACATGCTTGATAATCGTATCCGTGCACTGAATAAAGGTTTCAGGATCATCCTTGATCTGCTCAAGATAACGGCGTTTGAGCCTCTCTGCCGAGAGCTGGATGGGCGTCAACGGGTTCTTGATCTCATGGGCAATCCTGCGCGCCACATCCGACCACGCCGCCTTGCGCTGCGCTGCTTGCAGCTCGGTCATATCATCAAACGTGACAACAACCCCGCGCTCCTGATCGCCCAAATTCTCAATCGCCAAACGAATAAGAAAAATGCGCATAGTTTCATCAGGCATACTGACCGAAAGCTCACCTTGCGTAACCCTATCCGGGTTCTTCCGCGCCTTTTGCAAAAGCATCCGCAGCTCCGGCAGCATCCGCGTTGCCCGCTGCCCGAAAAGCTGTTTCCGCTCAAGCTGCAACATCTCACACGCCGCATTATTCACAATCGTGATCTTGTCATGCTCATCCAGCCCCACAACCCCCGAAGACACGCCTGTCAAAACCGTTTCCGTGAAATGTCTGCGCTGATCCAGCTGCCTGTTCGCATTAATCAATTCATTCTGCTGTTCCTGAATTTGCCGCGTCATCCGGTTGAACGATTGCGCCAGATAATCAAATTCCTCAAAACGGCTATCCTCCGGCACCCGCGCCGCCAAATCCCCCGCCCGCACACTATCCGCCGTGGTAATGAGCTGCGTAATCGGCGCAACAAGCTGCCGCGCCAGCACCAGCCCCAGCCAGATAGCCGTCACCAGCAATAGCAAACCAACAACCACAAAGATCATCGTCACCGTGACCTGCAACCCCGAATAGCGGGTCTGCAAATCCGCATAATCCTTGGTCGCCTTTTTCGTCGCATCCAAATGCGAAAGCACCTTCGGATCAATCATCCGCCCAACAAACAAATATGTGTCAATAAAATTCTCAAGCTTCACAAGGGCGCGCACGCGGTCATCATTCTGCCCCGTCATAATCACCACATCACCCTCACCCGCATTCTCCAGCGCATAAGACGGGATCTCTTCAAACTCCAATGAAAAGGTAAGGCCAGAGCGCGCCAGCACACGGCCCGAAGAATCAAAAACAATCACCTCGGATAAATTCCGCAAGATCGACTGCGTATTCACAATCCGCTCAAGTGCCTCTTCATTGGACACAAACAGCATCGCCTGACGGTTCAAATCATTCGCCATCGCCAAAGTATCCGCGCGGATCACCTGCGTATGCTCCTCCAGATACGCCTGCGCCACCGCTTGGCTTTCATTCACGGCTGTGCTCACCCGCTCGCTAAACCAGGTCTGAATCCCGAAATGAAAGAAAAACGCCGAAAACACGGTCATGATAATCGCGGGCGCAGCCGCCAGAATACTGAAAATAAACACAAGGCGTACATGAAGATGAGAACCTGCAAGGCCGCGTTTACGTCCACTCCAAAGCCCCACAATCCGCCGCGCCACCAAAACCACAAGCCCCAGCACAAGCACCAGATCAAGATTAAGAAGCCAGATAATCGTATTCGGGTCACTGCCGAATGGGGGCCGCTCAGTAAGCGCGGCATACGTCGCCACCCCGCTCAAAAGCGAGGCAATCAGCAAAAACAACGCCAAACGATTATTCCAAAGCCGCGTGCGAAAACGACGCACACCCTGCACGGTTTTACGCCGCGAAACAGGTTGCACAGCATTACGATTTAAAAAGGAGGGAACATAATCTGCAAAAAAGCTCACGAATGCCCCTTTCTAAAACATAAAGATTCTGCGAAAAACCTGCGCGAATTGTAAATATTTGTTTTAATGTCTTTTCCGTTCAAAACAAGCCTGATATCTGTTAAACCGTTTAAAGCAAAGGGCTACCCACAGTTTTTACGCTAAAACGTACAGAAATTGCAAGGACGACTACATTGCCGAAGCAACCAGACCAAAACCAAAAATTCCATGCCCTGATAGTCGCCGCAGGGCGCGGCGCTCGTATGGCAAACGAAACGCCCAAACAATATATGAAAATCGCAGGAAAAACCATCCTCCGCCACGCCGCTGAAGCCCTCCAAACCCACAGCGCCTGCAAATCTGTGCGGATTGTGATCCATCCCGATGATGCAAAATCGTATCATGCTGCCGTAAACGGGCTTGAAATTGAACCATATACAATAGGATCAAATAGTAGAAATTTAAGTGTTTTTAATGGCTTAAAAAGTTTTTCTAATATTCCAGATGATGAATTAATTCTGATCCATGATGCTGCGCGTCCTTGCCTCACTCACGCCGAAATCGACGACCTTCTCGACGCCCTTGAATCAAGCCGCGCTGCAACACTTGCAATTCCTCTGTCTGGAACAATTACCCGCGCCCAGGATACGCATACTGGAGAAGCATTAAACCGGGAAAATTTATGGAACTTACAAACCCCGCAAGCCTTCAGATACGGCGATATCCTGAAAGCACACGAATTAGCACTGCCCAATGAAACTTATACCGACGACACCACCCTTGTTTCTGCCATCGGAATTCCTGTAAAACTGGTGACAGGCAAAACCACCAATATAAAAATAACCCACGCAGAAGATTTCGAAATGGCCGAAACCATTCTAAACACAAAAGCAGAGACCCGCACAGGCATGGGCTTTGACGTGCATGGCTTTGACGAAAGCAAATCGGGTTCCATCCGTCTTTGCGGCATAGATATCCCGCATACAAAAGCCCTCAAAGGTCACTCAGACGCTGATGTTGGACTGCACGCACTGACAGACGCCATTCTTGGCGCGATCGGGCAAGGGGACATAGGCCGCCATTTCCCGCCATCCGATAACACTTTCAAGAACATGGACAGCGCCATATTCCTTGAAAAAGCAATGCAGATGCTCCGTGATGAAGGCGGCGCGCTGATAAACGCCGACCTCACGCTGATCTGCGAGCAACCTAAAATCACACCCCACGCAGAAAATATGCGCGCTCGAATTGCTGAAATCTGCGCCGTCACCAAAAACCGTATCAATATAAAAGCCACCACAACAGAAACCCTCGGCTTTACAGGCCGCGGCGAGGGCATCGCCGCACAGGCCATTGTTACAATATCCCTGAACCTTTGAGAAATTTATGAACTTTGAATTCCCGCCAAACCTCAAACCCTTTAGCCCCTCAACCCTGCTCGCAACATGGTTCGGCTGCGGCTTCCTAAAACCCGCACCCGGCACATGGGGAAGCTTTGGCGCGCTGCCCTTCGCCATAATTCTGTTCAAATTTCTCGGGATGGATGGTTTCATCCTCTCGATCATCGCAATAACGGTAATCGGCCTCTGGGCGGCCTATGAGTTTGAAAAATCCACCGGCATTCACGATTCAAAAATGGTCGTCATAGACGAAGTAGCAGGACAATGGATCGCCCTCGTGCCAGTCTTCGCCCTCACCTCCGCAGGATTTCTCTGGGTCGCCGCCGCCTTTGCACTCTTTCGCTTTTTCGATATCCTCAAGCCCGGCCCGATCGCCTATTGCGACGAAAACTTTAAAGGCGCATTCGGCGTCATGTTCGATGATATCCTGGCGGGGATTGCCGCCGCCCTCATTCTCACGGGAGTAATCTATGTCGGATTTAGTTAAGCCGCTTTCAACACTTCTAAAGTCAAAAAACCTGAAGCTGGTCACCGCCGAATCCTGCACGGGCGGCCTGATCGCCAGCATGCTCACGCGACGCGCAGGCTCCTCCGCAATCTTTGAACGCGGCTACGTGACATATTCCAACGACGCCAAAATCGAAAACCTTGGCGTATCAAAAGAAACCCTCAAAACCCACGGCGCAGTAAGCCAGCAAACCGCCCGTGAAATGGCCAAAGGCGCACTCAAAAACAGCCGCGCCAACATCGCCATATCCGTCACGGGCATAGCAGGCCCGGACGGCGGCAGCGCAGAAAAGCCCGTCGGCCTCGTCTATTTCGGCTTTGCCATAACCGAAAAAGAACCCATGACCCGCAAATGCACCTTCGACGGCACCCGCGAAGACATCCAAAACGCCGCTGCCGAATTTGCCCTGAAAACCCTGATCGAGATACTATCATGACCAACAGCAAAACCTTCGTTTCCGGCTGCGACAGCAATTATTTCCCGATCCTTCTGGAATGGCTGCATTCCATCCGCAGCTTCACCCAATCCCAAGACTTCGATATCTGTATCCTTGATGCAGGCCTCAAACCTGAGCAAATCGAAACCTTAAAACCACTCGTCGATCATATCGTCAATCCCGACTGGCCGGACAAAATCGCCCTCCATAAACTCAAAGGCGAATACCTCAAAGCCTGCGTTTGCCGCCCTTTCATTCCGATAATCTTCCCGGGTTATAAAACCTATATCTGGATGGACGCCGACACATGGCTGCAAGATTGGCGCGCCATTGACCTGTACCTCGAAGGCGCAAATCGCGGCAAACTTGCCATAACAGTGCAAGCCGACCGCTGCTATAAAAAACAAATCCGCGTCAAATGGCTGGGCGCCCTGCCGCTTAAAATCCGCGGGTTTTACTACTCTAATGCGCTTAGCGCTTTCGGCACCAAAACCGCAAAAGAGCTTCTGCCCTTCCAAGTCCTGAACGCGGGGGCCTTTGCCCTGAGCGGCGATGCGCCGCATTGGGAACGATGGCAAACCCTTGTCATCGAAGCCATAAAACGCGGCAAAGTCTTCACCGCCGAACAACTGACCCTGGGCATTTTGACCTATCTGGAAAATTATCCGGTCGAAATTCTACCCGCGTGGACGCAGTGGCTGTGCGAATTCACGCCCTATTGGGATAGCGCAAACAAACGTTTTGTCGAAATCTTCCTGCCGCATGAACCGCTCGGCATCGTTCATCTCTCGGGTCTGGACAAAATCCGCCTCGACCGCTCTATTGAAACCGAATTCCAGACTCTGCAAGGCGAAAAAATCAAAAAATCATTCAGATACCAAGGCTATAACGGCGAAACCCAAAAGCCTGTCATTGCGAGCGAACGCGAAGCAATCCAGTCCGTCAAATAGATTGCCTCGTTACTACGCGCCTCGCAAAGACGTTTCACCATACACCTCAATCGCCCGCTGTTCAAACGCCGCCACCATTCTATGGATGACCTCCTTAAAAAATACTTGAGCTAAGCCCTGTAAAGCTATGTTTTTAAATTCAAATTCTACACTGAAGTCTATTGTACATGAACCGTTTTCCGCTTCACTGAACCGCCAATGGTTCTTCAAATGCTTCAAGGGTCCCTTCAAATATTCGATATGAATGCTGCGCCCCTCTTCCACCATGACCTTGGATGAAAACCGCTCGCGAAACATTTTATACCCCACCACCAGATCCGCATAAAAAACCGCCGCGCTTTCACGTTTGGTTATGCGGCTCGCAACGCACCAAGGCAAAAAATCGCTGTATTGATCAACCACAACCACCAGATCATACATCTGCTGCGGGCTATACGGCAGCCTCTTTTGCTCGATATGCCTCAGCATTATTCAGCCGCCAGCTTGGCAAGCTGCGCATCGCGCGCCGCTTTAAGCTGCGCAAAATCATCCCCCGCATGATGCGAAGAGCGCGTCAGCGGCGTAGCAGACACCATCAAAAACCCCTTACGCTTCGCCATCTTGGCAAGTTCTTCAAACTCCTGAGGTGTCCACCATTTCATGACCGGCGCATGCTTCGGCGTCGGCTGCAGATATTGACCGATCGTAATAAAATCAATCCCCGCCGCGCGCATATCATCCATCACTTGGCCCACCTCTTCTTTTGTTTCCCCCAATCCCACCATAAGGCCGGATTTCGTAAACATTGAAGGATCAAGCTCCTTGACCCGCTCCAGCAAACGGAGTGAACGAAAGTACCGCGCCCCGGGGCGAATAGTCGGATAGAGCCGCGGCACCGTCTCAAGATTATGATTGAACACGTCGGGACGCGCCAATATCACGGTATCCCAATCCGCCTTATTGCCACGAAAATCCCCCGGCAATATCTCGATCGTCGTTTCGGGCGCCTTCATACGAATACCCTGAATTGTCTTGGCAAAGTGATCCGCGCCGCCATCGGCCAGATCATCTCGATCAACAGATGTCACCACCACATGCTTCAAACCCATTTGCTTCACAGCCACGCCCACACGCAAAGGCTCAAGCTTATCCAGCGCCTCTGGCTTGCCTGTGGCCACATTGCAAAAAGCGCACGCCCGTGTACAGACCTCGCCCATAATCATGAATGTCGCATGCTTCTGCTGCCAGCACTCACCGATATTCGGACACCCCGCCTCTTCACAAACAGTGGTCAGCTTGTGCTTCTTCACTATGTCGTAAGTTTCCTGATACTTCTGCCCCTGCGGCGCGGGCACGCGAATCCACTCAGGCTTTCGCCCCGCAGGCCGATCCGGATTTTTCTGCTTTTCAGGGTGCCGCTTGGCTTTATCAAGAAGTTCAGGGTTATAGGTCATGACTTAGAAATGGATCACTTTCCCATACGCGTCAAGTACGCTCTCATGCATCATCTCCGAAAGCGTGGGATGCGGGAAAATAGTATGCATGAACTCCGCCTCGGTCGCCTCCATGGTTTTGCCGATCACAAACCCTTGAATGAGCTCCGTCACTTCCACGCCAATCATATGCGCGCCGAGCAGCTCTCCGGTTTTTTCATCAAAAATCGTCTTCACAAGCCCTTCAGGCTCGCCCAAAGCAATCGCTTTGCCATTGCCCATAAACGGGAAGCGCCCGACTTTAATTTTATAGCCCCGCTCCTTGGCCGCCGCCTCGGTCAGACCAACGCTCGCAACTTGCGGATGACAATAAGTACACCCGGGAATATTCTCTTTCACCATGGGGTGTACGTCTTTTTGACCCGCGATCTTTTCAATACAGATAATCCCCTCATGTGAGGCTTTATGCGCCAGCCAAGGCGCGCCCGTCACGTCCCCAATCGCATAAACATTAGGCTCATCGGTTTGCATATAACCATCAGTGACAATATGCCCGCGGTCAAGCTTAACCTTGGTGTTCTCAAGCCCCAGTTCTTCAGTATTGGCCACAATCCCAACAGCGGAAATTACGCGATCAAAATTATGCTTCTCGATTTTTCCATTGATATCAATATGCGCCGTGACCTCATCCTTGCCCTTATCCAGCTTCGTCACTTTCGCGCTCTTTATAATCTTCATGCCTTGTTTGGTTAAGGCCTTCTCCAGCAACCCCGAAATCTCCGCATCCTCGACAGGCACAATCCGATCCATCATCTCCACAACGGTCACATCAGCGCCCATAGTGCGATAAAACGAAGCGAACTCAATCCCGATCGCGCCCGATCCAATCACCAAGAGCTTTTTCGGCATGGCTTCAGGAACCATCGCCTCCTTATAACTCCAGACAAATTTGCCGTCCGGCTCAAGGCCCGGCAAAATCCGCGCCCGCGCACCCGTGGCGATAATGATATGCTTGCCCGTCAGTTTCTCCTTGCCGTCAACACTCACAACGCCTTTGCCCTCAAGCTTCGCAAACCCATCAAAAACCGTAACTTTATTTTTCTTCAGCAAATGCCCGATCCCGCCGGAAAGCTGTTTTGCGACGCCGCGTGACCTTTCAACTATTTTCTTAAGATCAAACTCTAAACCACTGATTTTTAAACCATAAGCTTCCGCGTTCTGTGCAAGGTGATACACCTCACTGCTCCGCAAAAGCGCCTTTGTCGGGATGCATCCCCAGTTCAAACAAATCCCTCCCAAATGATTGGCCTCAATCACACAAGGCCTCATGCCAAGCTGCGCCGCACGAATAGCCGCAACATACCCCCCGGGTCCACCGCCAATCACAATCACATCGAAATTTTTATCGCTCATACTCTCGCTCTTTTTTAGAATTTAAACTGGGTCATTATTGACCACATGCGCCTTACCCAGACGCTTGGTCACAAATTTAACAATTTCCGCTTCGTGCTCTTTAAAACACTCGCGCATAATGAAACAGCTGCTCTCCGCCTTCTCACTGCGCTCCTTGAATGTAATTTTATAATATGGCGGCGAGCCATAACTCTTACTCCCTCTTACAGGTTCAAGAATAAAATTATGAATATCATCCCATTCAAAATAAAAAATCGGTGCCTTTTTTTGCAAAAGCCTCTCCCGGTAAACCCCTTCCAATAACAAAACCGGACCGGAGATCATATCTTTATCAAGCTTAAGACCGCGGAGTTCCGTGCGCTTGAAAAGCCTGAGCTCCGCAAAGCCTTGTCCAAAAATCCGCAATCCATACAACGGAATAAAAATAAGCAACAGCGGCAGCATCGGATAGATCGTCTGCGGCGCATCCTCTTCATACGCCCCTTGTCCATGGAAATACATAAACGTAGCAAACATCATCGCTGCGCCAAGGACAACAAACAAAGCCCCCGCCCAAATCAGCTTTTGATACTTCTTCTCTGCGCCGACAGCGTTAAATTCCAGCGGCACCTCACTCATCTTCATCCTTCCCGAAAACATCATCCAGAAACTGCGCCACATGCGTAATGTCTTCAGCGCGCAGGGGCTCCTCTGGAAAACTATCAAACGCGTGCTCCGGCCCAAACAATATCATTGGCTTGTCATACATAAGAGCAAGCGACACCTCGTTCTTCGTCCCATGCGATCCCGGTAAAATAATCAAGGCCTTACTCGTCATAACATTCGTTAAATTGCGGGAAAACGGCATAATATCACTCTGCGCTTTCATAGACAGCGGCGTAATCATCGGAATTTCGATATAAGGATTAGGATACTCCGCTTCATTCAAATTCTGCCCCTTGTAATCCACCGCCGGCAAAATCCCGATCGCCACACCCTCACGGTTCTTTACTTGGGTAAACGCACGCGCCACGCAGGTCATCACGCCCTCGCCCGCACCGGTCAGCAGATTAAACCCGCGCCGCGCAAGCAAATCCCCAACAGGATCAGCAAAATCTTCCCACTCATGTTCATGCGAACCCATAACACCGACGATTGGCCTTCGATTGATCATAATAACAATTCCTTTTTTTAACACGAAGCAAAGAAGTTATAACACGAAGCGTTTAACGCCTGATTTAAAATATGGATCTCCAAAATTTATAATAAGCCCGATTTTAATATCAGAAGTTTTCATATACGTCAGAATTTGAGCCTGATGAGCCCGTATAATTTTTTCAACGCTTTTCAACTCAACAATAATTCTGCCCTCGACAACCAAATCCAACCTGTATGTTGTCGGAATAAAAACGCCTGCATATTCCACCTTAATTATTTTTTGACGCTCAAAAGCGATATTGCGCTTTTTCAGCTCAATCTCAAAACAATCTTCATAAACACCCTCTAACAAACCAGCCCCTATAGTCTGGTGAATTTGGAAAGCACAATCAACAATCTCTCTTGATAATGGCTCAAAATCAAAAGAAGGTGTTTCTAAACGCTGAACAGCTTCGTGCATCTTATTCGCTTCGTGTTAAAAATTTTAAACCAGCATACTCACTGGATTTTCAATATACCGTTTAAAGAACTGCAGCCACTCCGCGCCAACCGCGCCATCAACCGTGCGGTGATCCGTAGAAAGCGTAACATTCATCACCGTACGAATGACAATCTCGCCGTTCACAACGCGCGGCATTTTCTCGCCCGCCCCAACAGCCAGAATGCAGCTCTGCGGCGGGTTCACAATCGCGGCAAAATCCTTCACCCCGAACATCCCAAGGTTCGAGATAGAAAAACCGCCCCCCTGAAATTCTTCAGGCTTAAGCTTGCCCTCACGAGCCCGCCCCGCCAAGGCTTTCATTTCATCGGAAATCTGGCGCAATCCCTTTTCCTCTGCGCTGCGGATAATCGGGGTGATCAAACCGTTTGGCGTTGCCACCGCTACCGAAATATCGGATGTCAAATATTGATACACCGATGTGTCCTGCCAGCTCACATTTGCCGCTGGATAGGCTTTCAGCGCCATCGCCGAGGCCTTGATGATAAAATCATTCACAGATAACTTGAACGCACCATTTGCGGCTTCATTAAGATCCGAACGCGCAGCGAGCAAATTTTCAAGATCGCACTCAACCGTCAGATAAAAATGCGGCACCGTAGTTTTGGATTCCAGCAAGCGTTTCGCGGTAATTTTCTGAATATTATTGATCGGCTTCTCAACATAAGCCATGCCGTAAATATTGGTCTTTGCCCCCTCTGGCAAAGCCTTAGAGGAAACCACCGCAGGAGCAGGAGCAGAAATGCCCCCCGCGTTCGCATTCTCAACATCCGCCTTCACAATCCGCCCACGCGGCCCGGAGCCTTTAAGACTTGAGAGATCAACTCCCTTATCCGCCGCAATCCGTTTCGCCAAAGGCGATGCAAAAATACGCGCCCCTTTATCAAAATCGTCATTGCGAGGAGCATTTTCGCGACGCGGCAATCCATTACCAACCTCAACCTCTTTTTCCTTTTTGGGCTGGATTGCTTCACCTGCGGTTCGCAATGACGCATCACCTATATCACCCGCACTCTCGCCGTCTTCCAGCAAAACCGCAATCACCGCATTCACGGCCACTCCTTCGGTGCCAGCCGCCACGAGAACCTTGCCCAAAACCCCTTCATCAACGACCTCGACTTCCATCGTCGCCTTATCGGTTTCAATTTCGGCAATCACGTCACCGGCCTCAACCCTATCCCCTTCGGCCTTCAGCCATTTCGCCAAAGTCCCTTCCGTCATCGTCGGCGAAAGCGCCGGCATCGTCACATTAATCGGCATGATTTTCCTTTTTTAAACGCGGAGTTTCAGAGTTTCGGAGCACATAACGGCCAATTCCATCCTTAATAAGTGGAACATTAAAATTAATCAAAAGCCCCAGCTCAATCCGCGTAGCTTTTAAATAGGCATAAATCTGAGCCTGATGAACAGGATGAATTTTCTCCACAGCTTTCAGTTCAACCAAAACCCTTCCCTCAACCAACAGATCAAAACGAAACTCAGAATGAAGAACAACCTCTTTATACGGAATTTTGAGAGGTTTTTGGCGCTCAAATGCTAAACCCTTTAATCCCAGTTCATAAACAAAGGCATCTTCATAATTCATTTCAAGAAACCCGGGGCCAAGCTCTTTATGAACCTGAAACGCACAATCAACAATCGCGCCCGACAGAACATTCATATCAGATGAAAAATCATCATACTTACGAAGCACACTGGACATTACAATAAGACCACTCCGCTTCTCTGTATCTCCGCGTTTGAACAATCAATCGGCATAACAAACCTTCTTCGCTGCTTGGAGTATTTGATCGACTTGCGGCAAGGCCAAAGCCTCCAAATTCGCCGCATACGGCAAAGGCACATCGGCGGCGTGTACGCGCGCCAGCGGCGCATCCAGATAATCAAACGCATGCTCGCCGATCAACGCCGCAATCTCCGCGCCGATCCCTGCGAATGGCCAGCCCTCTTCGCAGGTCACAATGCGGTTGGTTTTCTTGACGCTCTCCAAAATCGTATGCCGATCAAGCGGACGAATGGTGCGAAGGTTAATCACTTCCGCATCAATTCCTATCTCCGCCAATTTCTCCGCCGCTTTCAGGGCTTTGCCCACCATGATAGAAAACGCAACAATCGTCACATCCGCGCCCGCACGCTCAATCTTCGCGCGCCCCAGAGGAATCACGAAATCTTCGGCGGTTGGCACATCAAATGTTTCGCCGTACAGCATTTCATTTTCCAAAAACACGACCGGGTTCGGATCGCGGATCGCCGCCTTCATCAAACCCTTTGCATCCGCTGCCGACCAAGGCGCAACCACCTTCAAACCCGGAACATGCGCATACCAGGACGCATAACACTGCGAGTGCTGCGCGCCCACACGGCTGGCCGCGCCATTCGGGCCGCGAAAAACAATCGAACACCCAAGCTGCCCGCCCGCCATATACAGCGTTTTCCCCGCCGAGTTAATCACATGGTCAATCGCCTGCATGCCGAAATTCCACGTCATAAATTCAACAATAGGCTTAAGGCCGCTCATCGCCGACCCCACAGCCAAACCCGCAAATCCATGCTCGGTAATCGGCGTATCAATCACGCGCTTTGCGCCGAACTCATCGAGCAATCCTTGCGAAACCTTATACGCCCCCTGATACTCCGCAACTTCCTCGCCCATCAAATACACGCTATCATCGGCGCGCATTTCCTCAGCCATCGCATCACGCAAAGAATCCCGCACAGTCATCGGCTTGGTTTCGGTAAAACTCGCCTCGTCAAACGGCGGCGGCGGTGTCACCACCCCTTGCGCATATAAAATGTCGCGATTTTCTACCACAGCCCCTTGAGGTTGTTGAACGCCCCCCTCGCCCACTCCGCTAACGCCTAAGGGCGAAGCTTCATTGCCCTCTCCCTCAGGGAGAGGGTTGGGTGAGGGCTTTTTATATTCGCCAATATCATTCGCGCTCTCGCCCTCTTCCAGCAATACCGCAATCACATCATTCACCGCTACGCCTTCAGTGCCTTCGGCGACAAGAATTTTACCCAAAATACCTTCATCCACAGCTTCAACTTCCATGGTGGCCTTATCGGTTTCAATTTCGGCGATCACATCCCCCGCATCCACACGGTCACCTTCAGCCTTCAACCACTTGGCCAAATTCCCTTCGGTCATTGTCGGCGACAACGCCGGCATTAAAATATTCACTGGCATTTACACACGCTCCTCAACCAAGACATCGGTCCATAATTCTTCCGCCGCAGGCTCGGGGGATTCTTGCGCAAAGCTCGCCGCATCATTCACAATCTCTTTAATCTCTTTATCAATCTCTTTGATATCCGCCTCGGCAACCCCGCGCGCCTGAAGCATATCCTTGATCATCGTAATCGGGTCACGATCCTGCTTCATGCCGTCAACCTCTTCTTTCGTGCGGTATTTCGCAGGGTCAGACATAGAATGCCCGCGATACCGATACGTCATCACTTCCAAAATATAAGGCCCGTTTCCGGTGCGAATATAATCAAGCGCCTGACGCGCAGCGGCCTGAACAGCGAATATATCCATGCCGTCCACCTGCTCGCCGGGAATACCATATCCCTCCCCGCGCCGGTACAAAGTCCCCGCAGAAGACCGCTTAACGGATGTTCCCATCCCGTATTGATTATTCTCGATCACAAACAAAACTGGTAAATCCCAAAGCGCGGCCATGTTATAACATTCCGCGACCTGCCCTTGGTTAGACGCTCCATCCCCCATATAGGCCACAGCAACGCCATTATCGCCCTTATATTTATGCGCAAATCCAAGCCCTGTGCCAATCGCCGTCGACGCGCCGACAATCCCATGGCCGCCGAAAAACCCTTCTGCCTTGGAAAACATATGCATCGATCCACCCTTACCGCGCGAATATCCGCCCTCACGACCCGTCAATTCCGCCATAATGCCGCGCGGCTCCATCCCGCAGGCCAGCATATGCGCATGATCGCGATAGGCAGTCACAACCGTATCCTGCGGCTCATTCACCGAAGTAATCCCCGTCACCACAGCCTCTTGCCCGATATACAAATGGCAAAACCCGCCAATCAACCCCATCCCGTAGAGCTGCCCCGCCTTTTCTTCAAAGCGGCGAATAAGAAGCATATCGCGGTAATATTTTTTGAGATCCTCTACCGTAGGCTCAGTGGAAACATTCGATTTTGTTGAAACACCCTTCGAGGAAGCCTGCTTCTTGGATTGAGTATTTTTTGATTTCGCGGCGGACACGGATACCCCTTATTTAAAAACTGACCATAGTTGATATGACTTGATAGCGCATTTTCAAGTCACACTCCAGCGAAATCCTGAGATTGTGCAGTGCAACACATTGAAATGATAGGAAAATTTACAAAACTGAACGACCGCGCAATTTAATGGCTTAAAACAGTCACTTCGCTGCTATATCTGTACCCAAGCGTGCTGCGAACCTGCTCTTCAAGCAAGTCTTTATCCACACTTCCAGGTCGCATCATCACAACTTTTTTCTCTAACGCGGCCCTCTCGGCTTCCAGAGATGTCTTCATTTGCGACAATGTTTCTATTTCACGATTGAGCGACATATTACTAAGAATCCCCCGCTCCCCCTGAAGGACGTGATATCCGAAATAAAGGCTCAAGATCACACATATAAAGAAGAACATGTGATTTTTAAGAAGCATGGAATGTGAAGACATTGAGTTCATAACAAGTAGTGAATCACATACTGATTCTGTGGACAAGTCAAAAAATCATTCTGATTCAGTGCTTTAACATGTACAAATCAAGAACAATCCACGTAAGCGATTCAAATGATTCAATTTTTTCTAAGCCGCTTTTTTAGACTTTTTTTTAAGCTCAAGCGGCGCGCGCAAGAACCCCGCCCCTTCATAGGCCGCTTGCGGCCCCAGCTCTTCTTGAATCCTCAGCAACTGATTATATTTCGCCATGCGGTCAGAACGCGATAGCGATCCGGTTTTGATCTGCCCGGCATTGGTCGCCACCGCCAAATCCGCAATCGTCGCGTCTTCGGTTTCCCCGCTTCTATGCGACAGCACGATTCCAAAACCCGCCTTCTTCGCCATCTCAATGGTTTCAAGCGTTTCCGACAAAGTCCCGATCTGGTTGACCTTCACCAAAACCGCATTGCCCGCCTTTTCCGCAATCCCGCGCGCCAAACGCTTGGCATTGGTCACATATAAATCATCACCAACAAGCTGAACCTTATCACCAAGCGCCGCCGTCAAGTTCGTCCAGCCTTCCCAATCATCCTCGCCCAGACCATCCTCGATAGACACAATCGGATATTTTGCGCAAAGGTCTTCGTAATAACGGATCATCTGATCGGACGTCAGGCTCTTGCCTTCACCGGCCAGCTCATATTTACCCTTTTTGTAAAACTCGGTAGATGCCGCATCCAAAGCAATCGCGATATCTTCACCCACCTTATAACCCGCAGATTCAATAGATTTCATAATAAAATCCAGAGCCTCTTCGGATGACTTCACAGCCGGCGCAAAACCGCCCTCATCACCAACATTGGTATTCAATCCCGCCGCAGAAAGCTGCTTTTTGAGCGCATGAAACACTTCCGCCCCCGCGCGTAAACCTTCAGAAAAATCCGGCGCAGATATCGGCATAATCATAAATTCTTGGATATCAACCGGGTTATCCGCGTGCGCCCCGCCATTGATAATATTCATCATCGGCGTTGGCAATTTATGTGCGAATGACCCGCCAACATAACGCCAGAGCGGCATATCCAGCTCATCAGCCTGCGCCTTCGCCACCGCCAGTGACACGCCCAAAATCGCATTCGCACCAAGGCGGGATTTGTTTTCCGTGCCGTCAAGTTCAATCATCGTCTGATCGATATAAAGCTGTTCCTCGGCGTCACAGCCAATCAACGCTTCCAAAATCTCGGTATTTACAAACTCACACGCCTTAAGAACCCCCTTACCCAAATATTCCTTCCCCCCATCACGAAGCTCGCAAGCCTCATACGCCCCCGTAGACGCACCAGACGGAACCGCCGCACGGCCAAACCCGCCGCTTTCCAGCACAACATCAACCTCAACTGTGGGATTGCCACGGCTATCAAGGATTTGACGGGCGTGAATGTCGATAATGGCGGTCATAATGGGGATCCTTCTCAAAAGAAATTTGAGATGGTTTTACCCCGTAAAGACAAAAATGTTAAGAGGGAAAATGATGGAAAAGAGGCTTACGCACTCTCGCTCTGCAGCTGCCCACGACGGAAAGACTGCTTCGTAGTCAAAGATTCATCGGCATATTTGAAACGCAAGATACGAACAAGGTCATCGAGCTCTTCCTGTAATTCAGCATCAGTAATCCCTTGCTTAATTTTAAGCGTAGCAATCGCCTCATCCTGAATCCTTTCTTCAAGAGCATTCGCCTGCTCCTCTTCACGCGCTTTTTCCGCAGCCACAACGAGGTCTGAAATTTTACTGGCAGGCAACGAAGACCGCAAAGCTTTAATCTTAGCCGCCAAATCAGCCGTAGATTGAGAAGAGCCAGAAGTAAGCCCAAACAACTGAACGCCGCTACCGCCCGTCGCACTCAAAAATCTGGCATTAACCTGACGGGCACTGGCGGACAAACCGGGAGAACCCTTAACGCGGAAAGCTTTTGCGGCGTCAACAAGGCTTTGCGCCGAACTTCCGCCCAAAGTCGTAGAGGCAACAGCAGGGCGCCCTTGCGTATTCGCAAGAAGTGCGGACTGATAAAATCTGGATGCACCGGCTACTGCCATATTAAGAAGCCTCCTGACTTCATACAAAATCGGTCAAAAAAATTGACCCACTATTACTATTCTACCGCGTTTTTATGACTTTGTCGAGTTTTTGCAATGTTTCCAAAACCCCGGAAATTTCGTCCAATCTCACCATATTCGGCCCATCAGACGGCGCATTATCGGGATCTTGGTGCGTTTCCATGAAAACCCCTGCAACCCCGACAGCCACAGCCGCGCGTGCAATAACAGGAACCATCGTGCGATCCCCGCCGGAAGAACTGCCCTGCCCGCCCGGCTGCTGCACGCTATGGGTCGCATCAATAATCACCGGATACCCCGTTTCCGCCATAATCGGCAAGCTTCGCATATCCGAAACCAGTGTATTATAGCCAAAGGACGCGCCCCGTTCAGTCAGCATGATTTGATCATTGCCGCTTTCCGATATTTTCGCCACCACGTTTTTCATGTCCCAAGGTGCCAAAAACTGCCCTTTTTTCACATTAATCACTGCGCCCGTCTTCGCCGCCGCTATCAAAAGATCGGTCTGACGACACAAAAACGCAGGAATTTGCAGAACATCAACATATTCCGCGACAGGCGCGCATTGCTCCGCCGTATGGATATCGGTCAGCATTGGAATACCGAATTCTTTTTTCAAATCCGCAAATACAGGCATGGCCGCCTCCAGCCCCATTCCCCGCACACCTTTAAGGCTGGTACGGTTGGCTTTATCAAAAGACGTTTTATAAATAAACGGAATGCCGAGCTTTGATGTGATTTCCGCCAACGCCCCGCACATATCAAACGCATGTTCACGGCTTTCCATCTGACACGGCCCCGCAATCAGCGTGAAAGGCTTATCATTGGAAATTTCAATATTCTGGATTTTTACTGTTTTCATGCGCTTGTTGTAAAAGATTTAACGCACTTTTAAAAGCATAATCATTTTTATACATAAATCTCTTGATTTTGAATAATACTTTTGCATAAATTCTAAACCTAACTAGCAAACTGAGTAGAGAATATAATGGGAAGAAAAAGACATGACCCAGCGGCAGCAGCCGCAAAAAGAGTAAAAGCAAGAGCCCTTCACGGAAATAGTAGCGGCGAGTTAAGAAGACAAGTCAGAGAAGCCGCTGAAAAAGGACACCTTGACACCCTATGCAATGCGTCCGGCCTCAAAGGCACTGCCCTAACGCGCATGTTTAATGGCAGCAAACCAATCCAAGAACCATACAGAAGCCTATTAATAACCGCCCTAAAAAATCTCGAAGATGGCCAATCAGGAATGGGTTAAGGGCAAAGGTAAATCTTCACGGGCTGCGTATCCATCATGCCCAGCTTCTTCGCCGCGCCCCAGCTGAGGTCTATGATCCGCCCCTTCACAAATGGCCCGCGATCATTGATCCGCACCGTTACCCCTTGCGGATTGCCTTTACCATTATCCATCTTCACATGAACAATGCTGCCGAACGGCAAACTCGGATGCGCCGCCGAAATACCATCAGGATTAAACATCTCGCCATTGGCGGTATGATTGCCCGCAAGCTCATGGCCATACCAGGACGCCAAGCCTTTATCCAAGAACTTACACGTCACCGTCGAAGGGGAAGGGGAAGCAGCGCCCCCCACAATCGGAACTGCCGCGACATCTGGCACGGGCGCACTTTGTGGATTGCCGGCAATCACCTCGCCTTTTGGCAATTCTTTGACTTTATAATCTTTATCAATAAGGACTTTGCGGTTATCCGCACAGGCCGACAGCAGCAAAACCAAACTCACAAAAAGGATGCTGCGCGATGCTCTCATGATTTTTAAACCAAACGACTCTGCTCAATCGCGGCTTTAATAAAGCTCACGAACAACGGATGCGGATCAAACGGTTTTGATTTCAACTCCGGATGAAACTGCACGCCGATAAACCACGGATGGTCGGCGCGCTCAACAATCTCAGGCAAACGCCGATCAGGTGAAACACCAGAGAACATAAGGCCTTGCGCCTCAAGCCTATCCTTATACCCCATATTCACTTCATAACGATGACGGTGACGCTCGCTGATATCCGCGCTTCCGTAAATATCCGCAACTTTTGACCCCTCAATAAGCTTCGCAGGATAAGCCCCCAGACGCATCGTGCCGCCCAAATCATCCTCGGTTCCGGTCTTCTTATCCCCGCCCTCAGTTTCCCATTCGGTCATCAAGCCGACAATATGTTCGCCGCCATCATCAAGCTCGCTCGAAGTTGCGCCATCAATGCCGCATAAATTGCGCGCCGCTTCGATAATCGCCATCTGCATTCCGAGACAAATCCCGAAATACGGAATCTTCTTCTCCCGCGCATACTGAACGGCCTTTATCTTGCCTTCCGTCCCGCGCTTACCAAATCCGCCGGGCACAAGAATGCCGTCCACACCGGAAAGATATTGCGAAATTTCATCACCGCTGCCCTCAAAAATCTCGGCCTCGATGAATTTCAATTCCACAGACACATGGTTGGCAATGCCGCCATGAATAAGCGCTTCATTCAAAGACTTATAACTGTCGTTAAGCCCCGTATATTTTCCAACCACAGCAATTTTCACCAGGCCTTCAGGCTCGCGCACGCGGGCGATGATATCTTCCCAAATCGAAAGATCGAGATTGGCGATATCTTTAATGCCAAACGAATCCATAACCTGATGATCCAGCCCCGCCGCATGATAAGACAGCGGCACTTCATATATGGAGGATACATCCAGCGCCGGAATAACCTTCTCTTTTTGAATATTACAAAACAGCGCGATTTTATTGCGCTCATCATCCGATATTTCACGATCAGCGCGGCACAACAAAATCTGTGGGCGAATCCCGTAACTCATCAATTCCTTCACGGAATGCTGGGTTGGCTTGGTTTTAAGCTCACCCGCCGCAGGGATATAAGGCAGAAGCGTCACATGAATAAACAGCGAACGATCCGCGCCCACTTCATTTCCGAACTGACGAATCGCCTCCAAGAACGGCAGGCTCTCAATATCCCCGACCGTCCCGCCAATCTCACACAGCACAAAATCGGCAGTGCCTTCTTTTTCCATGATGAAATCTTTGATCTCGTTGGTGATATGGGGAATCACCTGAATCGTCGCGCCCAGATAATCGCCCTTACGTTCCTTTGATAGTACCTCGGTATAAACCTGACCCGTCGTGATGTTATCGTTCCTCTTTGCCGGCACGCCCGTGAAGCGTTCATAGTGCCCCAAATCAAGATCGGTTTCCGCGCCGTCATCGGTGACATAAACTTCCCCATGCTGAAACGGCGACATTGTGCCGGGATCAACATTCAAATACGGGTCAAGTTTACACAGGCGAACCTTGTAGCCGCGCGCCTGCAACAAAGCCCCAAGCGCAGCGGAGCCGAGGCCCTTTCCCAATGAGGAAACAACGCCGCCTGTAATGAAAATATATCTGGTCATTTTACTCCGCTATGGGAACCGTAGGTTCTTCGGGTGGTTTCTCTAAAGGAACTTCAATCGCCGCGGGCGGCGCATCCAAAGCCTGCATAATATTATGATGCGATTGCGCGCCTTTTCCGGCCAGAACACCAAGAACAAGACTGGTGCAAAAAAATGCCGCCGCGCAAAAGGCTGTCGCGCGCGTTAAAATATTCGCCGTGCCCTTCGGAGAAGCAAGCCCGCCAAGGCCTCCACCACCGCCGCCGATACCCAAACCGCCCCCTTCAGAACGCTGAAGAAGAACAAGCCCGATAATCGCGAGCGCCAAAAACATATGTATTACGAGAACTACAGATTCCATGGAGTTGCTTTCTAATGGATTTAAACCGCTCTGGCAATAGCGATAAAGTCATCCGCCATCAAAGATGCCCCGCCAATCAATCCGCCGTCAATATTGGGCTGCGCCAAAAGCTCTTTCGCATTGTCTGGCTTCATAGAGCCACCGTACAATATCCGAACCTTGGAAGGATCAGCCACCAATCCCTTAAGCTGCGCACGAATAAAGGCGTGCATATTTTCAGCGTCCGCCGCGCTTGCGACATTTCCCGTGCCGATCGCCCAGACAGGCTCATACGCCACAACAATATTGTCAAACTGCCCCATTTTGGGAAAAGAACCCTTAAGCTGCGCGCCGACGACCGCCTCAGCCTTTCCGCTTTTGCGTTCTTCATCAGTTTCACCAATACAAATAATGGGCACAATATCATTCTTCAACGCCTGCTCAGCCTTCGCCGCCACCTGCGAATCCGTCTCGCCGTTATATTGCCTGCGCTCCGAATGACCCAAAATAATATAGGAACAGGCCGCGTCTTTTAGCATCTGCGCCGAGATATCCCCTGTATGCGCCCCGTTTTCATACGCGCTGCAATCCTGCGCTCCGAACTTGATCTTCGGAAAACCGTATAGCGCATGGCGCACATCGCCCAGATGCACAAGCGGCGGACACACCACAACCTTGCAAGTTTTAAAAAGCGCATCATCCCCATCAACCTTGTTGACGATATCGGCGATCAGCGCGCGCGCATCGTCCCGCGACCCATTCATTTTCCAGTTACCAACGATTAATTTTTTCATCTGCTCCCTTTTCTTCTCCACAAGAATACCTTACAAAACTATTGCCAACGCCTTGCCCGCGCAAGGTGGAATTTAGGGTTATATAAAGGAATCTG
Organism: uncultured Micavibrio sp.; assembly: GCA_964350435.1. GTDB lineage: Bacteria > Pseudomonadota > Alphaproteobacteria > Micavibrionales > Micavibrionaceae > TMED27. The sequence goes on along the minus strand of CAYGJS010000003.1, from coordinate 51,597 downwards.
TACCGTGGTTATGAGAGCTTTGCGCGATGGCGCATCCAAGGGTGTTTTAAAGTTTTTCTTGCTGGGCCTGCTGGCTCTGGCTGGAGGCGGACTTGTCTTCACCGATGTCGGCGGTTTTTTCCGCGGCGGCGTCAGCAGCGGCGATGTCGCCAAAATCGGCAATGAAACCATTTCCGCGCAAGCTTTTAACAACAAACTGCGCGATACCCTTCAAAATTATAATATGACCCCAGACCAAGCCCTTCAATCGGGTCTCATTAAACAAATCGTCGAAGGAGAAATCCGCACCTCCCTCGCCCGCCAAGCCGCTAATGATTATGGTGTAAATCCGGGAACCGCATTAATCGCAGAGGAAATTAAAACCTCAATCGCGCCGATGGTTCAGCCTGGCCAAAACGCCAGCGAAGTTTTGGAACAAATCCTGCGCTCTCGCGGGCTTTCACAAGGACAGCTCGTCAATAACATCAAAACTGAAATCTCCGTCAACGCACTCAGCCAATCTATCCAAGCCGGATTCGCGGGCGGCTCCGGCCTTATGATTGAAGACCTCGCACGCCTCAGCAACGAAACCCGCAAAATTGAATATATTCACTTTAAGGACGAAGACTACAAAGGCACTGTCGAAATCTCTGATGAAGACCTGCTGGGGCTATACGAAAAATCCAAAGAACTCTACATAATCCCGGAAATGCGCTCCGGCCAGTTGGTCATCATCAAAACCGACCAAATCAAAAACACCACCGCCGTATCCGACGACGAAGTGAAAGCCACCTATGATGAAAACATCAACGCATATTCATTCCCTGAAACCCGCAAAGTTGAGCAGGTTCTGATCGGTACAGAAGAAGACGGCATAAAAATCGCCGAACTCGTCAAAAAAGGAACATCGCTTAAAGACGCCCTGGAAAAGATTTCCGGCAACACCACGGATTACCTCCCTGCAAAATACTACGCTGAATCTGAAATAGACGCGGAACTTCAAACGCCAGTTTTCAAAGGTAAAAAAGGCGATATCATTGGCCCTGTTGAAACAGGATTAGGATATCAAGTCGCCGTCATTAATGACATTAAAGAGCCAAGAACCGAAAGTTTCGACAGCGTAAAAGACGAACTTCGCAAAGAGATCCTCGAAAACAAAATCATTGATGCACAATATGATATCGCTAACACAGCCGATGATCTTTTGGCCTCTGGCCTGACCGCCGAAGAACTAAAAGAAGAACTCGACATTGAAACCATCGATATCCCGAAAATTAACCGCTTTGGCCTTGATGAAAAAAACCAGAATGTCCTGAAAAACTTCGAAGCCTCCCAAGCCGAAATATTCAAAACGCTCTTTGAACTGGCGGAAGGCGAAGGCTCTCCGGTCTTCGAATTGCCCGATGGTCGCCTCGCCGCAATTATACTCTCCACCGTGACCCCTAAAAGCTATAAGCCTTTTGAAAACATCAAAGACCAACTGCGCGCCCAAGCCAAAATCGACAACCGCCGCCTCGACAACCGTAAAGAAGTCGGCGAGTTGCGCGCCGCCATCCTGCTCGGTGGAAAAACACTCGAAAGCGCAGGAAAATCTTCGACCCTATCACTTAAACGCTCCGATGCCGCCAAAGCCCCGATAACCCCTGCCGCAATGGCCAATATATTTGAAGCCCCCGTCGGTGAGCCGATTATCATCGACCTTGATGGCGGCCCCGCGCTGGCGCAAGTTGTTTCATCGGACATCCCTGAAACCATCAGCGAAGCGGAGCGCACAGCAACCAAAGACGCGCTCGCCAATGAAATGCACAGCGAAGGCTATGGCCTGTTTATCGACGCCCAAAACAAAAAACACAAAGCCAAAATCAACGAGAGACTGCTTCAGCAAATGTATAGCGCGCAAGACAGTCAATAAATATGAACCCCGCGTTTCAGAAAAATTTCAAAGACGGCAAAACCCAGCTTCTCTGGGAATGGATCCCGAGTGATCTGGAAACCCCCGTATCCGCATATCTGAAACTCTGCGGCCAAACGCCATATGCCTTCTTGCTCGAATCCGTCGAAGGCGGCGTCGCGCTGGGGCGGTATTCAATCATCGGCCTGGAACCTGATCTGATTTGGAAATGTGATGACGGCAAAGTTGAAGGCACGGATGAACCCCCGCTCAACTCCCTGAAAGCAACGCTCAAAAGCTGTCATATTGATTGCGTCCCCGAAGGCCTGCCGCCCATGGCGGTATCAGGCCTGTTTGGGTATCTTGCCTATGATATGGTGCGGATTATTGAGAACATCCCGAATGCAAACCCCGATGATCTCAACATCCCCGACAGCATCCTGATCCGCCCGACCAAGCTCATCATGTATGACAGCGTCAAAAAAATGGCCTGCCTCGTTTCTCCCGTTTATAGCCATTCAGGCAATAGCGACCTCTCGGCGCATGACGCCTATGATATAGCGCAAAAGGCAATCAATGAAATCAAAGCGGGGCTTGAACGCCCCATCGACAAAGCCCTGCTTTCCCCCAAAACCAAACTCACCGCGCCGCTCTCGGTTGCATCAAACATGACGAAAGACCAGTACAAAGCGGCCGTGCAAAAAATCATCGACTACACTTATGAAGGTGACATTTTCCAAGGTGTGCCCAGCCAAAGATTTTCGATTGATTTCGATCTGCCCTCATTCGCATTTTATCGCACGCTGCGCCGCGTGAACCCCTCGCCCTTTATGTTCCATCTGGCTTTCGAGGATTTTCAGGTCGTCGGCGCCAGCCCCGAAATTCTGGTGCGGGTAAGAAACAGCGAAATGACCGTCCGCGCCTTGGCGGGCACGCGCAAACGCGGAAGCAATGAGGCCGAAGACAGAGCTCTGGCCGCCGATCTCCTCGCCGATGAAAAAGAACGCGCCGAGCATCTGATGCTGGTCGATCTTGGGCGCAACGATGTCGGCCGCGTCTGTGAATTCGGCACCGTCAAAGTCACCGAAGCCTTTGTGATCGAATATTATTCCCATGTCATGCACATCGTGTCCAACATCATCGGCAAATTGAAATCCAGTCTGGATATCGTCGATGCCCTGTTTGCAGGCTTCCCTGCCGGAACGCTCAGCGGCGCACCCAAAGTCCGCGCCATGGAAATCATCGATGAAGTCGAGGTCAGCAAGCGCGGCATATACGGCGGCGGCATTGGTTATCTTTCCGGCAACGGCGCGCTCGATACCTGCATCGGCATCCGCACCGCGCTGATCAAAGACAATAAAATGTATATCCAAGCAGGCGCAGGCGTCGTAGCGGACAGCGACCCGCAGAGTGAACACGAAGAATGCGTCAATAAATCAAAAGCCCTTATTCGGGCAGCGGAATTGACGATAGATCAGGCGCAAGATCAGAATGAACACGAAAACCATTCAAAGGCGCAGGGTTAATCACAAGCGGATCAGCCGCGCGCGACGTCTCCAAAATATCAAGCGGATTAATCATCTCAACCTCATCCTCCTTGGGGGCGCTAATAACGCCGCCTTCCGCCCGCCGCACCAAAGCACTGGCCTTCACAACCTCAAAACCCTTCGCCTCCAGAGTCGGAAGCCACTCTTTAAGCCCCTGAATCGTCGGTGATTTCGGATGGCCAATCGCAATCGCATAGCCCTTTTGCTTGGCCGCATTTTCAACCTTACGCAGCGCATTTCTTACAAAATCAATATTATCTTCATGATCGAGAAAAACATCGCGCTCTGCCATGCGTAAACCCGAAGCCCAAGCCACGCGCCCCGCAACCGAAGACCCAATCGTTTTAGAATCCACAAAATACAGATCCTTATCCTTAAGCGCATCCATCACCACCTGCATCGCCGCAGGATCCTGTGTCAAACGGCTCCCCATATGGTTATTCATCCCGACATACCCCTCAAAAGACGCAAACGCCTGGTAAAGCTGCCCCTTCAAATCCTCTGCGCCCATAGAACCACGCAGCGCAATCCCCCCCAGACTTTGATCACTGCTCATCGCCTCCATCGGCATATGGATCATAAGCTCATGTCCATTCTGCTGCGCCACCTCCGTCATCTCGGACAGTTTCGGCGCATAAGGCAAAAACGCAAAAGTCAAAGGATAATCCATCCCCACCAACTCAAAACCGTTCTTACGATTCATCCCCATATCATCAATGATAATCGCGATCTTGGGCTTCGAACCGTCAGGCAGCACAAACGGCTCCGGTGACGGAAGATTAGCTTTAACCTCTGACTCTGGCGCTACTTCAGGCAAGGTTTCAGGAATAACAGAAACTGGCTCATCAGCCGGCCCCTCATAATCAACATAAGGCGCGTCATAACCACTTTCAAACGCGTCTTCAATCGCGTCCCATTCGTCTTGTGAATATACAACAGGCTTAGTGTCTTCACGTTCTATATATGCAATCGTGGGAACGTTAACCGTTTGAGGTCTGACTTCAGACGTTTGCGAAACCACAAAGCCGCCCTCATACACAAAATACCCTAGCCCCATCGCCATAATGGCCATCGCTCCAAAAAACAGAATCTCTTTTATCATCTTGATATTTTTCACAAACAAAGCCTACCGCAAGCCTTTACCTTTTGCCACCAAAACGATCCGTCTTTTCCCTTGCTTTTTAAACCCATATTGAGGCATAAACCGCCTATGATCGTACTTATCGATAACTATGACAGCTTCACGTATAATCTGGTGCAGTATTTAGGGGATTTAAATACCCCGTGTGAAGTGTACCGAAACGACAAGATTACTGTGGCTGACGTCCTCAAACGCACGCCCAAAGGCATCATGATATCGCCCGGTCCAAGCGACCCCGATCATGCCGGCATTTGCCTCGAATTGGTCAAAGAAGCCGCCGCAAACGACATCCCGCTTTTCGGCGTATGCCTCGGCCATCAAACCATAGGTCAGGCCTTTGGCGGCAAAATTATTAAAACAACGCCCAAACACGGTAAAATCAGCCCCGTAACCCACGACAATAACAGCGTGTTTAAAGACCTGCCCTCACCCCTCGATGTCACGCGCTATCACTCGCTGATCGTCGAAAGCGAGAGCCTGCCTGATGAACTCGAAATCACGGCAACCTGCGGCGATATCATCATGGGTCTTACCCATAAAACCAGGCCGATCCACGGCGTCCAATTCCACCCCGAAAGCATCGCAACCGAACATGGCCACGAGATGCTGAAAAACTTTACGGATATATTATGACCTCAATCCTTCCAGATGCGAAAACCCCGCTAACCCAGGCACAAATGAGCGAAGCCATGACACTGATCATGGAAGGACAAGTCAGCGAAGACGAACTTGCAGGCTTCCTCACCACTCTCGCCGCCAGAGGCGAAACCGTGGACGAACTTACAGGCGCAGCAATCATTATGCGCCAAAAAGCCACCACCATCAAAGCCCCATACGAAGCCGTAGATTGTTGCGGCACAGGCGGCGACCAAAGCGGCACATATAATGTCTCCACCGCCGTCGCCCTGATTGCCGCCTCATGCGGCGTGCCGGTCGCCAAACACGGCAACCGCGCCTCCAGCTCTCAATCCGGCGCAGCCGATGTTCTGGAAGTCATGGGCGTAAATTTGGACATGCCACAAGAAGCCCTCGAAGAAGCCCTTAAAACCCTGCACTTCGCATTCCTCATGGCCCCGCATCACCACCAAGCCATGAAGCACGTCGTCCCCGTTCGCAAAAAACTCGGAACACGGACAATCTTCAACCTGCTTGGCCCGCTCGCAAATCCTGCCGGGACGCGCTTCCAACTCATCGGCGTTTATGACAAAAAATGGGTGAAGCCCATGGCAGAAACCCTCAAGAATCTGGGCACCAAACGCGCATGGGTCGTGCACGGCGCAGACGGCCTTGATGAAATCACCACTACTGGAGAGACAAGCATAGCCATGCTGGACGACGAAGGACAGATCAAAGAAAAAACCCTCTCGCCCAAAGATTTTGGGCTTGAAACAAACCCGCTCGAAAAACTGATCGGCGGAGATGCAGATGACAACGCCAACGCCCTGCGCGCCATCCTCGAAGGCCAGAAATGTGCCTATCGCAACATCGCAATCGCCAACACTGCCGCCGTTTTAGTCATTGCAGGCAAAACCGAAAACTTAATAGAGGGTGTAGAAAAAGCCGAAGAGTCCCTTGATAATGGCTTGGCCTATGACACTTTAAGCGATTACATTGCACTATCACGGAGCCACACATAAACCCCATGAGCGTCCTGCATGAAATCTGCGATAAAAAACGACTCCATGTTGAAGCGCAAAAATCCAAAACCTCGCTGGAAGACATACAAGCGCGCATACATTCCGCGCCCGCGCCCAAAGGATTCATCAAGGCATTGCAAAACGCCTCTGGCCCCGCCCTGATTGCCGAGGTCAAAAAAGCCTCCCCCAGCAAAGGCATTATCCGCGAAGATTTTAACCCCGCTGAAATCGCGAAAAGCTATAAGAGCGGCGGCGCAACGTGCCTGTCTGTACTCACTGACGCTCCCTATTTTCAAGGCTCAGACGAAATTTTTACCACCGTCAGAAATGCCATAGACCTGCCGATGCTCCGCAAAGATTTCATGATCGACCCCTATCAGATTTATGAATCCCGGGCGATGGGTGCAGACTGCATCCTGATTATCATGGCCGCGCTGGATGATTCGCTGGCAAAGGAACTTTATGATTTATCCGAAAACCTCGGCATGGATGCCCTCATCGAAGTGCATAACGCAAGCGAACTGGAGCGCGCCGCGCGCCTAAATCCAAAAATGATCGGCGTGAATAATCGCAACCTCAAAACCCTGAGTGTCGATATTCAAACCTCATTCGATTTACTGAAATTGATTCCGTCCAATGTTGTAAAAATTGCCGAAAGCGGCATAGCGGAAGCGGGCACAATTCAAAAGCTGAACAGCCAAGGCTATAAAGGTTTTCTGGTCGGCGAGAGCCTGATGCGTCAGGAGAACATCGAGGCCGCGACAACCGCCCTCTTGACACAAAAAGCGAACTAAAGTAGAACAAAGAGTGTAAATACTTCTACATTCGCCCGCATTTCTACGAAGAGGACAAGAACAATGCTGACGCGCAAACAACGCGACCTTTTGCTGTTTATCCATGAACGTCTATCCGAAGATGACGTCCCCCCGTCTTTCGAGGAAATGAAAGACGCTCTCGGGTTAAAATCAAAATCCGGAATTCACCGCCTCATCAGCGGCCTCGAAGAACGCGGCTATATCGAACGCCTGCCGCATCGCGCCCGCGCTTTGGAAATCAAACGCCTGCCCGATGGTTTTAACGCCGCCCCGCCCGCAAATACAAATGCGGCTGTCATGGCCTCCATCGCCAGCGCCATGCAGGAAATCCCGATGCACGGCAAAATCGCTGCTGGCTCGCCTATCGAAGCCCTCGAAGGCAATGGTGATATGCTCACTATTCCGCCTGACATGATCGGCTCTGGTGAGCATTACGCCCTCACCATCGAAGGGGATTCCATGATCGACGCCGGAATCCATAGCGGCGATACCGTGATTATCAAACAATGCGACACCGCCAATAACGGCGAAATTGTTGTGGCTTTGATTGATGGCGAGGAAGCCACTTTGAAACGCCTGCGCCGCGCGGGAAACAAAATCGTACTGGAGCCTGAAAACCAGGCCTATGAACCGCAAATCCTTGAGCCGCACCGCGTAAAAATTCAAGGCAAGCTGGTCAGTCTGATGCGCTCTTACCATTAAACCGCGCCGTGCCCGCCACCCAAGGACGCACGCCGCGCTCTGCTTGCACAGATCGAAGCGTCAAAGGACCACCAATATAAACCCCGAACGGCCCCTCGGCTTTGGCGTTTTTACGATCAATCACCTTTGGGCTATCCTGATCGCCGCACTTCAAATCATACCCCTTTCGAACAATCACCAAATCCGCCCAGCCGCATTCCTCGGCCAAAGCTTGCTCTTGCTCGATCACTGAAATCTTATACTCAGGCGTCTCAATGCGGCAACCACCCTCGCCGCACGCCGCATCCCCCGCCTGCCCCTCTTTCGGCCACAAAACCCCTGCTCCTTCCTCCAGCCCAAACCGCCGCTCCCAAATTCCGCGCGTAAATTTATCCTTTCGCGTATTCGTCACATAAAATGCGCCGCCTCTGTCCCGATACGCCACCAAATTCAGATCAGAGGAAATCAGCATAATGGACTGAACCTGAACCAAAAGCGCGAGGCCTGCCGCCACAAAAAACCCAAGACTAAGCCCCCGCGCAAAGCCGCGAAGCAAAACAAGCACCAACACCCCGCCCACAAAAAACATAAACGCAGCGAATGACAAGGCCGCAGGCTTAAGCGAAGCATGCTCCAGCCCCGCCACAAAATGCGCAATCTTCAAAATCAAATCCACACCATGCCCAATAATCGGCAGCACCCAGCCCTCAAGCCCAAACGGCATCAACGCATAGGCCAAAACACACAGCGGCATCACAATAAAGGTCAGCACAGGCATCGCCAAAATATTCGCCAGCACCCCATACAGCGCGAGCTGCTGAAAATGAAACAGCGCAAACGGCGCAGTCGCAAATGTCGCAATCACGGTGGTTGCAAAAACCCCTGCTACATATAAACCCACCCGCCTCAAAACCCCGCTCTGCCGATATTGCGCCCGAAGCCAAGGCGCCGCCCATTCATAAAACGCAACCAATCCTGCCACGGCAGAAAACGACATCTGAAAGCTCGGCGACATCAAACTTTCCGGCGCAATCGCCAAAACACATACCGCCGCAAAGGCCACCAAACGCATGGACAGCGGCGTGCGATCAAGCAATATCGCAAACAGCACAATCCCGCTCATAAGCGTCGCCCGCTGGGTGGGAATAGTCGAACCCGCCAGCACCATATAAAACACCGCCGCCGCAATTCCCGCCAAAGCCGCAATCTTCTTCACCGGCCAGTTCAACGCGCAGTAAGGAACGCTCACCAATAAAAGCCGCAAAAAGAAAAACACCACCCCCGAAAACAATCCGATATGCAAACCCGAAATCGCCAGCATATGCGCAAGACCCGAAGCGCGCATCGCCTCCTGATCCTCTTCCGATATCGCGCCGCGCTGCCCGACGATCAAAGCCGCTGAAACGCCCGCCTGCTCCGGAACCAAAACTTGTAAAATACGCTCGCCCACATGCGCACGCAGCCCCTCTACCCGCATCGCAAAGCCGGAAAGCCGGGCAGGTTCAAGCACCTCCACCCTGCCATAACTAAAACCAATCGCGCCAATTCCCTTAAAATACATATAACGCTGAAAATCAAAGCCCCCAGGATAAGCCGGCGGCGCAGGCGGATTAAGCCCCGCCAAAACACTCACCCGCTGCCCCGTTTGCAAATCCTGATCCTTGCGAATTTTAATGCGGATGCGGCGCGGCGTATCTTCTGGCGCAAGCCGCTCAATGCTCAAATCCCCAAGCACAATCCGCTGCCCCTGCTCCAGCCCCAGATTTTCAACCTCTAAAATAAGACCTTCAAGCCCGGTCGTCTTAATCTCACGCTCCAAAATTGGTGAGTGCATCAAGCTGGTTCTTATTTGCGCCGCCATGAACCCCAAAGACCCGCACAGCAAAAACAAAACCGCAATCCGCAAAGCATCACGCGAGCGCGTTAACCACACGCCAACGAGGCACAACGCCGCCAAACCCGCGCCCAAATAAAAGGGCGGCTCAAACCGCAGTGAAAAATAAACCGCAATCCCCATACCCATAAACACAGGGGTCAGCAAAAAAATCTGCGTCCTGTTTTCCGCGAGCACGCTGTATATTCGAGATCGGATAAGCTCTTGCATAACGTCCAAATCAATACTATTTCTGAAAGCGTTAAAAGCCTTAAAATCAAAGAGAATTTCAAAACATGACAATCGTCACCCGCTTCCCGCCCTCGCCCACCGGCTTTATGCATATCGGCACTGCGCGCACCGCGCTATTTAACTGGCTCTACGCAAAGCGTCACGGCGGCAAAATGCTGTTCCGTATCGAAGACACCGACCGCGCAAGACATTCAGAAGAAGCCGTGACCGCGCTCGTCAAATCCATGAAATGGCTGGAGCTCGATTGGGACGGAGAAATTGTTACACAATACGAACAGCGCGCCCGCCACGCCGAAATCGCCAATGAACTGCTGGACGCAGGCAAAGCCTGGAAATGTTATTTCACCGCCGAAGAATTGGATAAAATCAAAAAGGACAATGGCGGTTTCAAATTGCCGCGCCGCGCTGAACTGGAGGCAAATTTTACTCCCAGCCAAAAAGAAGACTTCACTATCCGTATCATTGCCCCCACCGACGGCGAAACCACGCTCACAGACCATGTCCAAGGTGATGTCCGCGTGCAAAATGCCGAACTGGATGATTTCGTGCTTCTGCGCTCCGATGGCACGCCCACCTATATGCTCTCCGTCGTAGTCGACGACCACGACATGGGCGTGACCCACGTTATCCGCGGCGACGACCACCTCAACAACGCCTTCCGCCAAAACATCATCTATGACGCACTTGCGTGGACGAAGCCGGAATACGCACACCTCCCCCTCATCCTCGGCCCCGACGGCACGAAAATGTCAAAACGTCACGGTGCGGCAAGCGTTGAAGAATACCGCGATATGGGCTATCTGCCCGAAGCCATGCGCAATTACCTCCTGCGACTGGGCTGGAGCCACGGCGACGACGAAATTATCACCACCGACCAAGCCATCGCATGGTTTGATCTGGAGCATATCGGCAAAGCCGCCGCCAAATTCGACTTTGCCAAACTTGAAAGCATCAACGCCCATTACATTAATGAAGCCGACCCCAAGCGTTTGATTGATCTTTGCAAATCTTTTTATGACACGCGCCACGGCATCACCGTGTCAGATGATGCTCAAAAGCGGATCATTTCCTGCGCCGATGAATTAAAGTCACGCGCTAAGACACTGCTCCAATTTACTGATGAATCAGTATTTTTTGCCAAAACACTCCCGCTTAATTTTGACGAAAAAGCCAAGGGTCTTTTGGATCACGATATCCTGCAAAAACTTCTGGATGCGCTCGAAACCCTCACAGACTTCACGTCAGAAAACATCCAAAATACCTGCAAGGCCGTGGCCGATAATTCTATGGACGGCAAACTCGGCAAGGTCGCCATGCCGCTGCGCGCTGCCTTGACAGGAACAACCATATCGCCCTCCATCTTCCACGCCGCAGAAATCCTCGGCAAAGACGAAACATGCGCCCGCATTCGCTCGGCCTTGGAACAAACATAAAATCCCTCTCCCCCTTGAATGATTTGAAATTTAGAGTAGACTCAATCTCATAAATATCTCGCCGCGTCCTGCGGCACTGTAAATTTACATCGCCAAACACGACTTAACGCACGGGGACTATCCATGGCCAAAAAAGCAGAAAAAAAAGCAGTAGAAAAAACCTTCACTCTGACCGATGACGCAACAGGCAAAAGTATAAAACTACCGGTTCTCAGCGGTACATGTGGCCCCGATGTTCTGGACATCCGCAGCCTTTACGCCGAAACAGGCCACTTCACCTTCGACCCCAGCTTTACCGCCACGGGCAGCTGTAAATCTCGCCTGACCTACATTGACGGCGATGAAGGCATTCTTTTACATCGCGGCTATACCATCGAAGATTTGGCCGCGAAAAGTACTTTTCTGGAAGTATGTTACCTGCTGCTCAACGGCGACCTGCCAAAGAAAAAAGAATTTGAAGACTTTCAAAAAGCGATCACATACCACACCATGGTACACGAACAGCTCCACTTCTTCTTCCGCGGTTTCCGCAGAGACGCTCACCCCATGGCGATTATGTGCGGTGTTGTGGGCGGGCTGTCCGCGTTCTATCATGACTCACTGGACATTTGGGATCCTGAACAAAGAGAACTCTCCGCACACCGCCTAATCGCAAAAATTCCAACCCTTGCCGCCATGACCATGAAATACGCGCAAGGCCAGCCCTTTATGTATCCCCGCAACGACCTCAGCTTCTCTGAAAACTTCCTGTATATGTGTTTTGGTGTCCCCGCAGAACCATACAAAAACAACCCTGTTCTGGCGGATGCGATGGATAAAATCCTCATCCTGCACGCCGACCACGAACAAAACGCGTCAACTTCGACCGTCCGCCTTGCTGGATCATCTCAAGCCAATCCGTTTGCTTGTATTGCTTCTGGTATTGCCTGTCTTTGGGGACCGGCCCATGGCGGCGCGAACCAGGCTGTTCTCGAAATGCTGGATGAAATCGGACACAAAGACAATATCCCAGAATTCATTGCCCGCGCCAAAGACAAAGACGATCCGTTCCGCCTTATGGGCTTCGGTCACCGTGTATACAAAAACTTTGACCCCCGCGCCGGCGTATTGAAAAAAGCCTGCCATGACGTGCTCGCTGACCTTGGCGTTAAAGATGACCGCCTTGAACTGGCAATGGAGCTGGAGCGCATCGCGCTTTCCGACCCCTATTTTGTGGATCGTAAACTCTTCCCCAATGTCGACTTCTATTCCGGCATCATCCTGAAAGCCATGGGTTTCCCAGTTGAGATGTTCACCGTTCTCTTCGCCGTAGCCCGCACAGTCGGCTGGATTTCACAATGGAAAGAAATGATTGAGGAACCCTCCCTTCGGATTGGTCGCCCGCGCCAGCTTTATACCGGCCCGGCGGAGCGTCCTTACGTGCCGATCAGCAAGCGCAAATAGACCTAGCCTTTCAAAATGAAATCCGCCGCCTTCTGAGAAGGAACAAAAGAGGCGTCGGGTTTCATCGCCTGACGCAAAGCAGCAAACGCCTCTTTTTGATATTGTGCTTTTTCCGGATATTTAAGAATTTCCAGCACCCCTTTGGCAATCCGCTCAGGCTTAAACATCCCTTGCAGATATTCCGGCACAACCCGCTGATCCAGTAAAATATTCCCCAAATGGGCATATCGCGTCTTAATCAGCATCTTTGCCACCACCCATGTCAAAGGATTAACTCTGTAACCAATAACATGCGGCACATTCGCATAAGCCAGCTCCAACCCCACAGTGCCGGAAACCGCAATCGCCGCGTCACAGGACAAAAAAGCCTGCCATTTATGTTCGGGTTTTTGAAAAACTGAAAACGGCGCGCCAGCCCCCTGCATAATATTCACCACTTCTAAATACAAATTCGGCAAAGTCGGCACGACAAAATGCACATGCGGCTCCTGCTCAAGGATCAACTCAGCCGCGTGCAATATAACTTTCGCATGCGAGGCCAACTCACTTTCGCGGCTCCCAAACATAAGGCCAATTTTCTTAACATCTTTAGTCATGCCAAAGACTTCTTGAAAACCCTCCGAATTATAAGAATCCAAAGGCGTTTCAATCATAGGATGCCCAACATATTCAGACCGCAACCCCACCTTCTCGAAATACGGCGGCTCAAACGGAAAAAGACACATCACCCCATCGAGAAATTGCGCGATCTTCTTCGCGCGCCCAGGCCGCCAAGCCCAGACACTCGGCGCAACATAATGATAAATCTTCCCCTTATAAAGGCCACGCTTCTTCAGCTTCTCCGCCACACGAAAATTAAAATCGGGTAAATCGACCGTCACAACCACATCAGGCTGCTGCTTTTCAATTTCTTCGACCAATCCATGAATAAGCCGCACCAATCTGGGAAAATGCTCCACCACCTCCACCAGCCCCATAACGCACAGCTCCTCCATATCCATCATAGAGGACAGCCCCTGCGCTTCCATCAAATCACCGCCTACACCTTCAAACGAAGGCTCAGAAACCCTGGCCTTAAGCGCGCCCATCAAAGACGCACCCAACGCATCCCCTGAAGGCTCACCGGCAATAAAAAAGAAACTCTGTGCAGAAGCCATTAAACGTCACCTTCAAAACTATTACGGTTCAATCCCGCAAATAAAAATATGCTGGCGATCCGCCATCCGTGCAAGCTCTTCTTTGTTCAAAAGCAAAGTTGCGCCCGCTTGATAGGCTATCCCCACCAACCCCGAAGCCGCAGCATGCTCAATAGTGCCCGGCCCGATCGTCGGTAAATCCAGATCATGGTCCTGCCCCGGCTTCGCCATTTTAACCAAAACCCCGCCGCGCCCCTTACGCTTATATACCCCGCAGCGTTCAATCAGCGCGTCCGTGCCTTCCGCCGCCTCAATCCCCAAAACAACCCCCTGCTGCACGATAATGGATTGGCCGATATCCATTGCGCCCATATGAGTCAAAACCTCAACCCCGCGCTGTATATCATCCACATCGCTTTTGCGCGGCTTAGTTTTGCCAAGCGCGCCTGCCTGCCCGACCAACTCTTGCGCAAAAACATGCGCGCCATGAATATGGAAGCCTTCGCTCTCCAATATCTTTCGCAAAGACCGCAAAAGCTGATCATCCCCCAAACTGCTGATCCCCAGCTTCGCCAAAATCTTCGCGCCTTTGATATCCGGCCGCACTTCCGAAAAACTCGGCCTGCGGATGCGCCCAATCAAAACCAAATCTTCAATCCCATGATTAGCAAGGGTTTTAAGAATAGCCCCCGCTGCGCCCAGCCGCGTCCACATATGCGGATGCCCCTCCACGGTCTCAGAATCTGTCTGCCCCTCAAATGCCACCACAAAGACCTCAATCCCGCGCGATAAGCATTCATCAATCACCGCCGCAGGGATATCCCCGCCACCGGCCAAAATCCCGAGCTTAGATATAGACTCTATCCGTGAAGGGTTTAGGCGGACTTCTTCTGAGGCTGACATAACGGAAACTTGTCCTTGGCTTTTGCGAATTCGACGATCTTCATAATAGTATCATCATCACCAAAGTCATTTGAAACAGAATCTACGCGTTGTTCAAACGTGCCTTCATCACCGAAAAGCTGGTTATAAGCGCGCTGAATTTTCTTAACATCCCCCTTATCAAACCCGCGGCGCTCCAGCCCAATCAGGTTCAGCCCCGCCAAAAATGCGCGCTCGCCTTTAACACGGCCATAAGGAATAACATCACTCTCCACGCCCGACATCCCGCCAATAATCGCGTGATCGCCAATGCGGATAAATTGATGCACCGCCGAAAGCCCGCCGATAATCACATAATTGCCAATAATCACATGCCCGGCCAAAGTCGCGTTATTCGCCAGAATCACGTTATTGCCAACCTGACAATCATGCGCCACATGCGACGCCATCATGAACAGACAATCATCGCCAATCCGCGTTTCCATCCCGCCATGCTCTGTGCCCGGGTTCATGGTCACATGTTCGCGGATCGTATTGTTTTGGCCGATAATAAGGCGCGAGAACTCCCCGCCATACTTCAAATCCTGCGGCGCTGTACCGATCGAGGCGAAAGGAAAAATCGTTGTACCCGCGCCGACATGCGTATTGCCCTCGATATTCACATGGGATTTAAGCTTAACCCCCTGATCAAGAGTAACATTGGGCCCGACAACACAATAAGGGCCAACCTCAACGCAAGGCGCAAGATGCGCCCCGTCTTCAATAATCGCAGTAGGATGAATTTTAGAATTTGTCATACAATAACTTTAAGGCTTACGCGCACAAAAACAAATCACGCTTTATTGCGCTGCGTTACAACTATTATGCCGTCGCCTTATCTGTGATCATCGCGCTGAACGTAGCCTCGGCGCATATATCATTTCCAACCTTGGCAACGCCGCTGAATTTCCACACATTTGCCCGCGCGCGAATTTTCTCGACATGAATATGAAGCACATCTCCAGGAATAACAGGCTTACGGAACCGTGCAGTATCAATCGTCATAAAATACACAACCTTACCCTCCGCCGCCTTGCCCAAACTCTCAACGCACACAAGCGCCGCCGTTTGCGCCATCGCTTCAACAATCAGAACACCCGGCATAACCGGATAACCGGGAAAATGCCCCATAAAATGCGGCTCGTTCATAGTGACGTTCTTTATACCGGTCGCAGACTCACCAGCAACCAGATTTTCAACCCGGTCCACCAATAAAATCGGATAACGATGCGGAATCATTTCCATGATCCGCTGAATATTCAAAATGATACCTGTTGTGGCTTCGCTCATTTCTCCATTGCACTTTCTAAACAAGATTCAGATTTTAAGTCTCTTTGTCTTTTTTAATCAATCGCTTCAGTAAAGCAACCTGTTTCATAAAATCCCGTATCGGAAGCGCGGGAGACCCCATCTGTTCTTGCCCTGCCGGCACGCTCTTCATAATGCCTGATTGCGCCGCAATCCGCGCGCCCATACCAATGCGCAAATGCCCCGCAACCCCCACCTGACCACCAAGCGCAACAAAATCCTCTAGCACCGTACTCCCCGATATCCCGACCTGAGATACGATAACGCAGCCGCGGCCAATTTTAACATTATGGCCAATCTGCACCAGATTATCGATCCATGTGCCATCCCCGATTTCCGTATCCGGCCCTGCCCCGCGATCAATACAGGTATTGGCACCGATCTCAACATGCTCGCCGATAATCACCCGCCCTAGCTGCGGCACTTTTACATGCCCGCCCGGATCAATCGCAAACCCAAAACCGTCCTGCCCGACGCGCACGCCCGGATAAAGCCGCGTATAAGAACCAATATGGGCATGCGAGACATTGGCATTTGCGCCAATACGCACATGATCCCCGATCTTGACATTCCGCCCAATCACCGCGCCCACTTCGATATAACACGCCTCCCCAAGCACCGCCCCGTCCATAAGCACCGCCCCTGCCTCAATAACACACCCCGCGCCGACACTCGCAGTTTTGCTTATCACAGCCTTCTCAGAAATATGGCCTTTGCTGATATGATCAGGATAAAACGCCTGCGCCGTAAAAGCATAAGCCTTATACGGAGACCGCGAGACAAGACAGATCACGCCATCGGGCGCATGCTCGACCATATCGGCATGGACAAAACACGCCCCCGCTTTTGTCGCCCGGAATTGATCCCTGTATTTCGCATTATCCAAAAAGCTAATCTGACCCGCACCCGCCACATCAAGCGCCGCCACATCGTCAAACACAGCAGACATATCCGCGCCCACGGCCTCCGCACCGGAAATTTTCAAAATCTCAGCCAACCCAAACGGCCCGGCACGATCAAAAAACTGTGGATCCGCCAAGGTTTATTCCTCCTTTAACTCTAAAGAAATAAGAGACTGCCGCTCATTTAATCGCCTCAGCGTTTCATCCGTAATATCCAAAGCCTTCTGCGCCATAATTACATTCTGGTTTGAAATCACCAGATCAAATTTCTTTTCTGCGGCAATTTCCTGAACGACAACATAAAGTAAATCCCGAAGTTTGTTGACAGCCTCACTCGACGCCCCCTCTAAAACCCGTTTTTTATCCTGCGTAAACCGCCGCACTTCAATCAGGTTTTTTTCATATTCCTGACGCAACGCCTGTTGTTGCTCCTCGGCAAGGCCGCCCGGCTTTCCACCAGCACTCGCCGCTTTCTCCATATCGCGAAGAGCCTGCTCCTTCACAGAAATTTCATTTAAATATTGGGATTTCAACTGCTCCCGCTGAACATCAATAGATTTTGCCGCTTCAGAAACGCTCATCACGCGTTTAACATCAACAACAGCAATGCTATCCTGCGCCAAGGCACGAACGCCGTGCCCCATAAAAACAACAGCAAACCCACAAAAAAGGATGAACCATCTGGCTCTTCGCATAAAATGCCCCATAGAGTCCGTGAATACTAAAATCGTGTCCCAAAGTTAAAATGGAAAGTCTGTGTCTCGTCAAAGTCTTCCTTAACAAGGGCCTTGGCAAAATCGGCACGAATTGGGCCGAATGGCGACGCCCATGATAGCCCAACCCCCGCCCCAACACGAAGACTGTTTTCATCATTAATCGTCGGCCCGGTTTCCTCCGCATCCCAAGCCGAGCCAACATCAGAGAACGTGTGCCCCTTGATCCCCAGCTCCTCTGAAAGACCGTAAATCGGGAAAGTCAGCTCAGCCGTACCACGATAAAATTTATTACCACCCACCAGATCCCCTTCAATCGTACGCGGCGTAATACCGGCATTTTGGAAACCACGGACTTCACGCTCACCAAGGTCATAGCGCTCATTCACACGCGTCTCGGTATCATTATACCCCTCAATAATCCCGCCCTCAGCCTGCGTATTAAACACCCAGCCATCGGCAATCGGAAAATATTGCGAAACCCCAGACACCAATGACATATGCTTTGAATCACCGCCCAACCCTGACACGCCGGGCTGGAACCAAAAACTTGTCCCATTGGTCGGCGTAATATTACTGTCCAGTGAGTTATAATTGATACTGGTAGAAACCTTCGAGGTGTCATATTCACCCTCCTGCGCTCGCAGCAGGAAATTCGCATTATCTTCCAAATTCGAAATATCGTTCTGGAAATATGTATATTTCAAAGACTGGCTCCAACGCTGGGAAAGCGGATACCCCACGCGGAGTGCCCCACCTGTCCGGGTCTGATCATAATTCCGGCTATCCCTTGCACTCACATCAAAATGGAAAGCATCCGCCCCCACAGCAAAGTCACGCCCCTGAAAATGCGGCTCTGTGAATGAGGCATTAAAGCGCGTAGTATTCCCTATAGAGGTTGAGAGCAAGAGATCCTGCCCTTTACCGAGCAAGTTCCGCTCGCGAATACTGAAATCCGCCAAAGGCCCGTCACTGGTCGAGAACCCGGCCCCCAAAGAAATCTCACCCGTCGATTTCTCGGAGACGTCAACATCGATATTCACCTTATCAGGCGCAGACCCCGGAGACGTCGTAACCTCTACAGTCTCAAAGAAATCCAGATCGCGGATCGCTTGTTCCGAACGGCTCAGCTTCGATTTATTGAACGGGTCGCCTTCAACCAAACCAATTTCCCGGCGCACCACTTTATCCAGCGTTCGCAAATTGCCGTTCACATTAATCCGCTCCACAAACACGCGCGGTGTTTCGTCAATCACAAACGTCACATCAACAAGTCTGGACTCTTTATTCGTCTTCACATCAGGACGAACATCCACGAATGCATATTGACGATCGCCAAGCGCATCCGTCAGGCTGTCAACACTCTCACGCACCAAATCAGCATTGTACCACTCTTTGCTTTCCAGCTTCACATCCGCGTTCAAGGGCGTCGCATCAAAGTTACGAATCCGTGAATCTACGTTAACCGCCCCGACTTTATAACGCTCACCCTCATTAATCGTAAAAGTAATAAAGAAACGATCACGCTCATCAGAAAGTTCCGCCACCGCAGACTGAATATTGAAATCCGCATACCCTTGAGAAAGATAGAACCGGCGTAAAAGCTCCTGATCATAGGACAAACGGTCTTGGTCATACGTATCCCCGCCCGTCAAAAAGCGGTACCAGATACTTTCCTTGGTACTGATTTCACTGCGCAGCTTATCATCATCATAGGCTTTATTCCCGATAAAGCGAATCGCCTCAACCTTGGTCACGTCGCCTTCCTGCACCTCGAACACAAGATCAACGCGGTTCTGATCCAGCTTGATAACCTTCGGTTCAACATTAACCGAAAAGCGACCATTCCGGCGATAAACCTGATACAATCGCATCACATCGCTTTGAACGCGGGTCCGCGTAAAAACCTGACGCGGACGAAGCTGGATCTCGGCCAGAAGTTCCTCATCCTTAACCCTGTCATTCCCTTCAAAAGCAATGCGGTTGATAATAGGATTTTCTAAAACCTCAACCACCAAAGCATTGCCATCCTGACGCAAGGTCACATCGGCAAACAACCCGGTCGCAAACAAATTCTTCAATGCACGGTCAAGGCTGTCCTGCGTCATTTCATCGCCGACATTTAAGTTGAGATAAGACGCAACAGTCGCCGGCTCAATCCGCTCCGCACCCTGAACCCGAATTTCGCGGATCATGATTTGCGCACCGGCAACGCTCGGCAGAAAAATCACACAAACAGCGAAAACAAGAAGAATGCTTTTGAGAAAACCGCGATATTCCATAGATTTAATCCCTTGATGATGCTTCGTATATGAATACGAAAGCCTGAGAACATTGGCAAGACATAAAAGAACAGCACTCAAAAGAGAAGCCATGCTTTATTTTTACGTGTTAAAACAGATAAAATCCAGAGTCTTTATGATAAAAAGCTTTTTAAAGCAGCAACTGCACAATATCGTTCAAATTGGCAAAAACCATAATCCCGACCAAAAACGCAAGACCGGCGCGGAAGGCATATTCCTGAATATATTCCGGCACGGGGCGGCGCATAATCGCTTCGAAGAAATAAAACACCAGATGCCCACCATCAAGCATCGGAATAGGAAATAAATTAATCAACCCCAGATTGATCGACAGCAAGGCCGTAAACATAATAAGAGCGACCAAACCCTGCTGCGCCATATCTCCGGCAAGTGCGCCAATACGGATAATCCCGCCAAGCTCTGACGCGCTGCGCGTCCCCGTAATCATCTGCCCCAAAGCCTCAACCGTGCCGCGGGTGACATTCCACGTTTCTTGAATCGCCCGAACAAAAGCCTCAGGCGCACTGCGCTTCACAAACACATTCGCCGCAGAATTCGAAATCATAAGAATGCCGTATTCGTCACTCTCGGAATTATCAAAATTCGGGTTAAACTCTTTATAGGGCTCAACCACCAGAGACTCATTTTCCTCCCCGCGCTGAATTTCTATTCTAAAATTCTTGCCCATGCGTTGACCCAAAGCCGCGCGCACCGCCTCAACATCATCATAAGTCCGCCCGTCAATCGCTCTAATCGTATCAATTTTCACGGCATGGCGCGGACTGATAAGACCCAAGACCCCGCGGCTATGCTTAAATCCGAAATGATCTTCTTTCGTCACCTTTTCTGGCGCCGCATAAACATCAATAATCTTGCCGTCTCGCTCTACCACAAAATGCTTCTTCGTATCAAGCGCGACCATCATTTCTCGGCGGATATCATCAAAGTTTTTGATCTCTACCCCATCAATCGAAATGATAACATCATGCGGCTCAAAGCCATGCACTTCCGCCGCCGACCCGCCAATCACTGCCGCCGCAACAGGCGGCGTCACAGGCTGCCCGTTAAAGGTAAAAAGCCCCGTCATCAAAATAAGCGCAAAAATATAATTAATCGCCGGCCCTGCAAAAACAATCGCCGCGCGCTGCCATACCGGTTTGGCAAAAAACGCCTGCTTGCGTTCATCATCACTCATCGGGCGCGGCGGTGCCTCAGCCTCTTGCACTTCATCCGAATGTCCCGCACTCGCAGGATCAGTATCCCCATAAAGCTTCACATATCCGCCAAGCGGGATCAGTGCGAATTTCCACCGCGTACCGTTTTTATCCGTGCGCCCGAATAATTCCTTACCAAAACCAATAGAAAAACTCTCAACCCGCACACCGCAAATCCGCGCAATAATGTAATGCCCCCACTCATGCACAAACACCAGAATGCTCAAAACCAGAACAAACGTACCGACATACAGCCAGGCATTCCCGCCAAGCATCTGAAATGTTTCAATGAAATTCATAAGAATTATTACTTTCTACCTTGTTGTTCTTAAAGCCTCTAAATCAGTCTCTGCGCTTGGGCTTTATATATATGATCGAATTCAAGAACCTCTTCAAGCCCGCTGACGCGCTTTTCTTCAACCCCGTCCAAAACCCGTTGAACTATGACCACTATATCAGGAAAGGAAATAGCGCGCTTTAAAAAAGCTTCCACAGCAACCTCATTCGCGGCATTAAGCGCAATGCAAGCGCAAGGGCCGGAGCGCAAAGCATCATAAGCAAGCGACAAAGCAGGAAAACGATCAGTATCCGGCGCCTCAAAATCAAGGCGGCTGAGGGCTTTTAAATCAAGACGCGCACCCGGCGTCGCGATCCGCTCCGGCCACCCAAGCGCATACGCAATAGGGGTTCGCATATCACTTGCCCCCATTTGCGCAAGCACGGAGCCATCTACATATTCAACCATGGAATGCACAGTGGATTGCGGGTGAATAATTACATCAATCTTATCGGCTGACATATCAAACAGGTGATGCGCCTCTATGACCTCCAGCCCTTTATTCATCATCGTCGCGCTGTCGATAGTAATCTTCTGCCCCATATCCCAATTCGGATGCTTCAAAGCCTGTTCGAGTGTCGCAGACGCCATTTGCTCTTTACTCCACGCCCGAAACGGCCCGCCCGAAGCCGTCAAAATAATCCGCTCAATCCCTGCGCGCTGCGAAGCATCGAACACCTGAAACACCGCGTTATGCTCGCTATCAATCGGCAGAATCTGGCATCCTTGCGCTTTCGCATGCGCCATCACTATAGCGCCCGCCGCAACCAAAGGCTCTTTATTGGCAATCGCCACTGCTGCGCTATGCTCAATCGCATGCATCAAAGGGCGCAGACCCGCCACACCCAAAATCGCCGCGATCGTTAAATCTGTATCAGGACAAACCGCATTTTCAATATCGGAAGAAACCTCAATCCCGCTGCCTGAAAGCTCAACCCGCAAATCCGAAAGGGCATTCTCATCCGCTATCACAGCCCTCTTAGCCCGCAGCCTTACGGCGGAAGCCGCAAGACCTTTTACATCACGATGCGCCGTGACCACATCCACATCATAACGATCCGGCGCAGATAAAATAATATCCGCCGCGCTCTGCCCCACAGATCCCGTCACGCCCAATATCGAAACCCGTTTACAGCCCATATTTCACCGTATAAGCCACCAGCAAAAAGAACGGTGCATTCGGAAGCAAGGAATCAATCCGATCCAGCAACCCGCCATGCCCGGGAATAAGCGCCCCAGTATCCTTCAAACCCGACTTGCGCTTAAGCATCGAAATCAGCAAATCCCCGCCCTGCCCGATCACACCAATCAATGCGCCAACACACAGCGCACAGAAAAGAACAAAATCATTCGGCAATGGCATCCGGTCATGCAGATCAAAAAACAAAACCCCGATCACCGCCAAAAGCCCGGGCGTTAAAACCGCGCCGCCAAACCCCGCCCAGGTCTTATTGGGGCTAATGCTCGGTGCCATTTTAGGACCTCCAATCATTTTCCCTGCAAAATACGCGCCCGTATCACTCGACCAGATCAGCACAATGAAATAGATACAAATCGCAAAAGAAAACTCGCTGCGCAAAAAATAAAACGACCCGCAAGAAATCAGAATATAGGCGGCACCAATAATACTCATGAAATGAGGTTCGGTAAGCTTCTTCGCCATATTATGCCACTCGAAAAATGTGATGATAATAGCCGCCATCACCATAAGGGCAAAGGGCCAACTGCCATACCAAATCAGGAATAAAGTAACTGGAGCCAACAGAGCCGCTGATATCAGTCGCTCCCGCAATTTGCCCATATCAATCTTCGGCACGGGAACTATCCTTTAGCTTCTTGAATAGCGCCATAACGGCGCTCGCGTTTCACAAAGACATCAAGCGCATCACGCAGATCAGCCATAGAAAAATCAGGCCATAGCGTTTCGGTAAACACAAACTCCGTATAGGCACACTGCCAAAGCAGGAAATTACTGATCCGCATTTCGCCGCTGGTGCGAATAAGCAAATCAGGATCAGGCACGCCTTGCGTCATCAAAAACCCCGGAAGCTGCGCCTCAATCGTTTCAATCGCCAGCTTCTCGCCCAAATGGGCATTATGAAGTCGCTGCACCGCCTGAAGAATATCATTCCGCCCGCCATAATTCAGGGCAATCAAAACATAGATATCGCCATTATCCGCCGTCAGCTTTTCCGCGTTCTCTATCAACTGCACGATATCGTCATCAAACGCACTGCGATCACCAATCACGCGAAGCCGTGCATTATTCTTATGCAGTTCCGCCGTTTCACTGCGCAAATAATACCGCAACAGATTCATCAAATCTCTGATCTCGCTCTCGGGACGGTTCCAGTTCTCTGATGAAAAGCCGAACAATGTTATATATTTTACGCCCAACTCCGCCGCATCCTTAACCACGCGCCGCGCCGCCTCCGCCCCCTGCTTATGCCCTGCCGTGCGCGGCAGCCCGCGAGATTTCGCCCAACGCCCGTTCCCATCCATAATAATGGCAACATGCTCAGGAATCTTTATGTTTGAGGGATTCGTTCTACGCGCCATATTAAACAGTCATAATGTCTTTTTCTTTATCCGCCAAAAGCGCATCCACAACCTTAATCGTTTCATCCGTCATCTTCTGCACTTCATCCTGAAGACGTTTATCTTCATCTTCGGGGAAGCCGTCTTTTTTAATCTCATCCATACCGTCTTTGCGAACATTGCGAATGGCAATCCGGGTCGCTTCAGCATATTTTCCCGCCACTTTCACAAGTTCGGCGCGCCGTTCCTCGTTCAAATCGGGAAGCGGAATGCGGATATTATTCCCCTCCGGCATCGGGTTCAAACCCAAACCGGAATCACGAATAGCTTTCTCAACCGCCTTCACATTGCCTGAATCCCAAACCTGCACAGACAACATCCGCGGCTCTGGCGAGTTCACAGTGCCCAGCTGATTAAGCGGCATTTTCGATCCGTAAACTTCCACAACAACAGGGTCAAGAAAGCTCACCGATGCCCGCCCAGTCCGCAAACCATTCATCTCTTTTTTGAAACTCTCGATTGCGCCGTCCATACGACGTTTCAAATCATTCTTATCATAGGGCATGATTGGGGATCCTTCTTATTCTTTCTCATGAGAAACGATGGTGAAATCACCTTGCGAAGCGACAACCTTAGCAAAATTTCCCTTTTCCCGCACGTTGAAAACAATAATCGGAATATTATTCTCCCGCGCAAGCGAAATCGCCGTTGCATCCATCACTTTAAGATCTTTGGTTAACACATCGATATAACTGATTTTATCATATCTGGTCGCGGTCTTGTCCTTATGCGGATCGGCGGTATAAACCCCATCAACTTTCGTACCCTTAAAGATCGCATCACAATCCATCTCCGTCGCCCGCAAAGCCCCGGCTGTGTCTGTAGTGAAATAGGGATTACCGGTGCCCGCCGCAAAAATCACAACGCGCCCCTTTTCCATATGGCGCATCGCACGCCTGCGAATATAGGGCTCACAGATAGAATCCATACGAATAGCCGACTGAACCCGCGTCTGTACATCGATATTTTCAAGCGCATTTTGCAAAGCCAGCGCATTAATCACAATCCCCAGCATGCCCATATAATCCGCCGTCGTCCGGTCCATCCCTGCTGCCGCCCCCGAAACACCGCGAAAAATATTCCCCGCCCCAACAACCACACAAACTTCAACGCCGCTATCAACCACATCCTTGATGTCCTGCGCCACCCGCCCCACTGTCGCCGGATCAAGCCCATACTCGCGCTCACCCATCAACACCTCGCCCGACATTTTAAGCATCACACGTTTGTATGCCTTGGCTTGTACTACATTGGATGGATCGGCATTTGCACTCATGAAAAAACCCCTGATTTAAAACTGCGCCCAATATAAAGACAGCCGCGCAAAAAGTCTACGCGGCTGCACTTATTTCTCTCTAAAAACTTTTTAGCAAGGGTGTTTTGTTGAAAACAGGCGCAAGTTGCGAAGCGTACATAAAAGTACCTAAGCAACGCCGCAACGCATTTACAGCGAAACAGACGCAGCTAAAATCAGCCATTCGCAACTTTATTTACTTCTGCGGCAAAGTCTTCTTCTTCTTTTTCAATGCCGTCACCAAGCTGAACACGCAAGAATCCGCTCAATTTAATGTCCGCGCCTGCGTTTTTCGCCGCGTTCGCAATAACGTCCGCAACTTTGGTTTCGCCGTCAATCACGAAAATCTGGTCAACCAAACAAATCTCTTTAAAGAACTTGTTCATGCGGCCTTCCACCATTTTCTCTGCGATGTCCTGAGGCTTGCCTTCTGCTTTGGCTTGCTCAATCAAAACATTTCTCTCGCGCTCCGCCACCGCCGGATCAACAGAGTTATGATCAAGGAATTGTGGGTTTGCCGCCGCAACATGCATAGCAATCTGCTTACCAACCGCTTGCAGAGCGTCCGCAGTTGCGTCTGATTCCAAAGCAACCAAAACCCCGATCTTACCGAGACCATCAGCCAACGCGCCGTGCACATAAGAAACAACCGCGCCTTTGGAGACTTCCAAAGACTCAACGCGGCGCAAAGTCATGTTCTCGCCGATTTTCGCGATCAAAGCCGTCAAATTTTCAGAAACAGGCTTACCCTCAAGATCAGCCGCCATCAAAGATTCCAAGTCTGAGTTTTTCAAAGCAACCTGAGCCACTTTCTTAACAAAATCTTGGAAGCCTTCATTCCGGCTTACAAAATCAGTTTCAGAGTTTAGCTCAACAACCGCACCCTTATTCCCTTCGGTCACCACAGCCACAAGACCTTCCGCCGCTGTGCGACCTGATTTTTTGGCGGCCTTGGCCAAACCTTTGGTCCGAAGCCAATCGACGGCCGCATCCATATCACCGTTATTTTCCACCAAGGCTTTCTTGGCATCCATCATACCGGCACCGGTTTTTTCACGAAGTTCTTTAACACTTGCAGCTGTAATAGCAGACATATCTCTTTTCCTTTTTTTCTCGTAATTAACTAAGCACTGGTGGTCTTTTTAGCGGCCGCTTCTTCATCAGCATCAGCTTCATTCGCAGGCTTCTCAGCCTTTTCTTCGACCTGAACATCCGCTTCAGATTCAGGCTTTTCTGCCTCCTTCTTCTTGCCCTTGGTTTCCGCAGCCAATTTGGCTTTCTCACCCGGCGTCAACCCGTCTTCTTTTTCTTCGATTTTCTTCGGCAAATTAACATTCACTTCCAATGCTTCACCGGCATCACCCTTCACAGGGGCCGCCGCCATTTCCGCCTTCAAACCATCAAGAACGGCATCCGCAAACACATTGCAGTAAAAATCAATCGCGCGCAAAGCATCATCATTACCGGGGATAATGAAATCTACGCCGTCCGGGCTGGAGTTCGTATCAACAATCGCAAATACAGGAATGCCCAGTTTATTCGCTTCCAAAATCGCGATGTCTTCTTTCGAAGTATCAATAATGAAAATCGCATCAGGCTGACCGCTCATATCCTTGATCCCGCCGATCGTAAGCTCAAGCTTGTCACGCTCACGTGATAGCATCAAAAGTTCTTTCTTTGTGCGTTTACCGCGAAGCTCTGGCGTCGAGAGAAGTGTGTCAAGCTCACGCAAACGATTGATAGACTTTGTAATTGTCTGCCAGTTCGTCATCATCCCGCCAAGCCAGCGGTGATTAACGTAATACTGACCGCAACGCTTCGCCGCTTCCGCAGTTTTTTCTGCCGCTTGACGCTTTGTCCCCACGAACAATACACGTCCACCCTTGGCAACGATGTCGCGCATGGCTTTGAGGGCATCATTCAGCAAAGGTGTAGTTTGTTGCAGGTCAATAATATGTACGCCGTTACGAACACCGAAGATGTATTCGCGCATTTTCGGGTTCCAACGACGCGTGTGGTGTCCAAAGTGAACGCCCGCTTCAAGAAGTTGACGCATTGTAAATTCTGGCAGTGCCATGATGATAGTCCTTTTCTTTCCAGTTTTTTGCTCTTTATTGAGCCTTCTGCGAGCCTTGGCACCCCCTAAACTATTGGCGATACACTGGGTAAGGAACCCGCATGTGAATTTCACCCAACTATTGAGTGATGGTGCGGTTTATACGGTGGTTTACAACAAAGTGCAAGAACTTTTTTAAAGGCGTCCTAAGCCTCTAAAATCTCGGACACACCATCATAGGCGCGCATGGCATTCCGCGTCTGCGCAGATAAATTCCACCGCCCCGGTAATTGCACATGGGCAATGCGCCGATCATCAACCCTGATATGCAGATTGATCAAAGCTGTACCCTGCCCCTCGCTATCGAGAAATTCCTTCAGTTTATAAACCGGTTCGCTGCAAGTGAGGTGAATATCAATCTCGCGGATTTTCGTTTCAAGCGCGGCCTCTAGGGGTTTCACACTGCTGCACATATACCGCACCTGATCTTCCTTGCTCTCCGCCTCTACGGAAATCAAAAGCGCATTCCCGGGCACAAGATGCTCCCGCGATGCCGTAAGCAGTTCCGAAAACATCATAACTTCGTAAATCCCAGTCGGGTCTGACATCTGCAAAAACGCAAACTTGCTGCCTTTTTGCGACATGCGCTCCTGTTTCTTCAGCAAAACCCCCGCCATGTAAAATTTCTTCGCCTGAACATTCTGAAGAGCGGCTTCCACATCTACGACGCTTGAAATTCCCAAATTAGCAAATTGCTGCTCGCGGCTATCAAGCGGATGCGCGGATAAATAAAACCCGACGGCCTTAAATTCGCGCGCCAGCCGCTCCAGCTGATCCCAAGCCTCAACTTTGGGCAGTTCAGGCATACCAAGACCATCAGTCTCATCCACACCGCCAAAGAGTGACACCTGCCCCGATTCCTTCTCATCCGCCAAGCTCTGGGCATGACGCAAAATGACCTCCGCACCCTCCAAAACCTGGGCACGATTGGGATTTAAGGAATCAAACCCGCCTGAAGCCGCAAGCCCTTCGAGCTGACGCTTGTTCATCACCTTATAATTGAGCCGGGAGGCAAAATCTTCAATCGATACGTAGGGGCCATTCTGCCGCCGCTCCGCTACCAAAGCGGTCATCGCCGACGCTCCCACGCCTTTGAGAGCGCAAAGCGCATAGCGAATACCGTCCCCCTCCACCACAAAATCCACTTCCGATTTATTGATATCAGGCGGCACAAGCTCCACGCCCATACGATCAAGCTCCTGCTTAAAAACGCTGAGCTTATCCGTATTGCCCGCATCCAATGTCATAGACGCCGCCATAAACTCAAGCGGATAATTGGCCTTCAGCCACCCCGTCCAATAAGACACCAAGCCATACCCCGCCGTATGCGCCTTGTTAAATCCGTATCCCGCAAACGCCGCAATCTGGTCGAAAATATGATTGGCTTGGCTTTCGGGGATTTGATTATTGTCATTGGCGCCTTTGACGAACATCTCGCGCTGCGCATCCATTTCCTCTTTAATTTTCTTACCCATCGCGCGGCGAAGCAAATCCGCGCCGCCTAGTGTATAGCCCGCCAAAACCTGCGCCGCCTGCATCACCTGTTCCTGATAAATCATCACACCGTACGTGTCTTGCGTAATCGGTTTCAACTTCTCATGCATGTAATCAATCTGGTCTTCATGCTTGACGTTCTGGAGGTAAACGGGAATATTCTCCATCGGCCCCGGGCGGTACAAGGCAATAACCGCGAGCAGCTCTTCCAGATTGCTAATCCCGATCTGTTTCCCCAGATCGCGCATCCCCGAAGATTCCACCTGAAACACGCCGATATTATTCCCGACTTTCAGCATCTCGAAGGTCTTTTCATCATCAAAGGGAAGTTCAAGCACATCCACATCAACGCCGCGATTAGCCTTAATCATCTGGCACGCCTTATGAATGACGGTCATGGTCTTCAAACCCAAAAAGTCGAACTTCACAAGCCCTGCCTGCTCTACATATTTCATATTGAACTGCGTCACAGGCATATCGGAGCGTGGGTCACGATAAAGCGGCACCAGCTCATGCAATGGCCGGTCACCAATCACAACCCCCGCCGCATGCGTCGAGGCATGGCGGTATAACCCCTCAAGCTGCAACGCAATCTCAATCAAACGGATAGAGGTGCTGTCTTTCTTAATCTCAAGCCGCAAATCAGGATCAGCATCCAAAGCCTCCTGCAGCGTTGTCGGATTGGCGGGATTATTGGGAATAAGCTTGGCCAGCCTGTCCACCTGCCCGTAAGACATCTGCAATACCCGTCCGACATCGCGCACCGTGTTGCGCACCTGCAACTTACCGAAGGTGATAATCTGCGCCACGCGGTCACGGCCATATTTACCCTGTACGTATTTAATGACCTCCTCGCGCCGCTCCTGACAAAAATCGATATCAAAGTCCGGCATTGAAACCCGCTCGGGGTTCAAGAACCTCTCGAAAAGCAGATTAAGCGCAAGCGGATCCAAGTCGGTAATCTTGAGAGCCCAGGCAACAACCGAGCCCCCGCCCGATCCACGGCCCGGCCCGACAGGAATATCCTGCTCTTTCGCCCATTTAATAAAGTCTGAAACAATCAGGAAATACCCCGGAAATCCCATATCCTCAATGGTCTTAAGTTCGAACTCAAGGCGTTCCCAGTATGGCCTGCAAATGTCATCCTGAAGCGCTTGCGCTGAAGGATCTGATGGATCATCGACCAGATCCTTCAACGTCTGTGACGTTTCAGGATGACGCCATGCGGGCAAAACAAAATTCTCCAAACGCCACTTTAACCCTTCTTCCGCCTGCGCACGAAGCTCCTGCACCTCGGTGCGCCCGCCTGAAGTATCAAACGCCGGCAAAATAGGGTCAATCGGCTGAAGCAAATACGAACATCTCTTTGCAATAACCAAAGTATTGGCAAGAGCCTCCGGCAAATCCGCAAACACCGCCTCCATTTCCTTCGCAGATTTAAAGTAATGCTCCGGCGTGACCTTGCGGCGATCCTCCTCGCTTACATACCGGCCTTCGGAAATACAAAGCAGCGCATCATGCGCCTCATGCGCCTTGCGATCCGTAAAGTAACAATCATTCGTCGCCACCAAGGGAACGTCATGTTTATAGGCAAGCTCCAAAAGCCCCTCTTCCGAGGCCTCCTCTTGCTCCCACCCATGACGCTGCACTTCTGCATAAAACCGATCACCGAAACACGCTTTCAAATACAAAAACTCTTCCTCGGCCTTTTCAGATTGCTTATGCAGCAGCATTTGGTTCACGGGCCCTTTTGACCCGCCGCTTAAGGCTATCAAACCTTCCGAATATTCTCTGATCTGCGCGCGCGATATAACTACATGGTTGGCCTCGCCGTCCATATACGCATCTGAGATGAGGCGGCATAAATTGCGATACCCGACCTCATTTTGCACCAGAAGCACAATTTGGTATTCACCTTCGGTATAGAGCAGCTGCGCTCCCAAAATCGGCTGTACTCCATTGGCCGCCGCCTCCATCGCAAACTCGAGCGCGCCGAACATGTTATTAGAATCCGTAACCGCCACAGCAGGCATCCCCTGCGCAGCGCAGAGCTTCACAAGATCCTTGACCTTGATCGCACCCTCGGCGAGCGAATAGGCTGAATGCACATGCAAATGTATGAATTGCTTCATGGAAAAAGCTTATCAACCATGATGCTTACGCAACAAGAGAAAATTTAATTAATGAGGATATATTGCAGGATTGCCGGGATTAAAACCAAAATGAACGGACTCACTTAGCCTATCCCAAACCTCTGAAGGCGAACCAAGTTTTGTTGGATCCACAGTAACTTTCGCTATTCCCTCGCCACCCATAATTATCATATTAAAACCATCTGCGAGAGGAACAATCCGTTCTTCACCGTATGGAATAGGAGGGCCGAGTAAGTCCCTGGAATTTCCATGAACAAGCCCCTGACGCGCCAACTCATTAAACATCGTCTTGACGTCAAAGAGAACTTGATCATCACGCGTTAGTTCAGTTCTTCTCTCGGTCTTTAGCCGCAGTTCGTCACCACGAAATCTCGCAGTCAAACCAAAAACACGAGCAAGATTTAAAATTTCATTTCTGGGGTTAGCCATAAAAAAATCCTTTCGACTGAAACTTAATAAACATAAAATAAACATAAAAATAAAATATGTCAATCAAATATTACAATCCGACCCGATTTTAACTCCAAACCCCGATCCATCTGGTCAGCCAGCGCAATGTTATGCGTGGCAATGAGCGCGCCAATATTGCGATCCCGCGCTTGCGACAGCAAAATATCGAACACTTCATTCGATGTAGAGGGGTCAAGATTCCCTGTCGGCTCATCCGCCAGTAGTAGTTTCGGATCATTGACAAGCGCCCGCGCAATCGCAACGCGCTGTTGTTCGCCGCCGGACAGTTGCGCAGGGCGATGCGTTAAACGCGCGCCAAGACCAAGCGAGCGCAAAATCCCTTCCGCCTTATCCTTGGCCGCATTTCTGTTCTCCCCGCCAATAATCCGCACCATCGCCACATTTTCCACTGCGTCAAATTCCGGCAACAAATGATGGAATTGATAAACAAAACCGATATCGCGGTTGCGCATTTTCGTACGCGCCCCATCCGACATTTTCTGTGTCACTTGTCCGTTTATACTTACACTGCCTGCGCTCGGCGTATCCAAAAGACCCGCAATCTGAAGCAATGTAGACTTCCCTGAACCGCTCTGACCCACAAGCGCGACAAGCTCCCCGGACTCAACCTTCAGATCAAGACCCTTGAAAATTGTCAGTTTCTGCCCGCCGGACATAAAGGTCTTTTCAAGACCCTGCACTTTAAGAATGGCCTCACTCATAGCGCAGCGCCTCCACAGGATCGAGGCGTGATGCCCGCCACGCAGGATAAATTGTCGCTAGCACAGACAGCACAAACGCCATCGCAATCACCGCCGCAACCTCTTGCCAATCAATCACCGCCGGCAGTTTGGAGAGGAAGTAAATCTCATCCGCAAAAAGCTCAGTCCCCGTCAAACCTTGTAAAAACTGACGAATACTCTCGATATTCAGTGCAAAAGCAATCCCCAAAACCGCGCCGACAAGTGTCCCCGCAATCCCGATGCTCGCCCCCGTCAACATGAAGATCCGAAGCATATTGCCTCGTGAAGCCCCCATGGTCCGCAGTATCGCAATATCTGCGCCTTTATCCTTCACCAGCATAATCATCGAAGAAATAATATTGAACGCCGCAACCAATATAATCATTGTTAAAATCAAAAACATAACGTTCCGCTCAACCTGAAGCGCATTCACAAAACTGGCATTGGTATCCCGCCAATCATAAACACCCGCCTGCCCTTGAACGGCCAAAGTCACGCCGCGCCGAACCTCGGCCAAATCATCAGGATTGTCCAAAAACACTTCCATCGCGCTCACGGCATTATCAAACTGGAAAAACACCTGCGCGGCCTCAAGCGGCATAAACACAAAACCGCTATTATATTCATACATCCCGACATCAAAAATCATCGCCACTTCGTATGAGCGCTGCCGCGGCATAGAGCCAAACGGCGTGGATTTGAGCTGCGGCGAAGTCAGGACAATCTTGTCACCCACAACAAGACGCATCTTTTCCGCCAGAACGCTGCCGATCGCCACATTATTCCCGTTGAAATCCTCGAGCGCGCCGCTAGTGATAGAGTCCCTTAAAAGCTCCCGATTGGCAAAATCTTTCCATGCCATGCCGCGCACCATCACGCCGCTGGCATATCCGCCTTGTGAGACCAAACCCTGACTTTCAATCAGAGGGACAACCATTTTCACACCGTCCACGGCTGAAACTTTCTCACGCAAATAATCGTAATCATAAAGCGGGCCGTTCAGCGAATAGACATTCATATGCCCGTTAATCCCGAGAATCCGGCTGAAGAGTTCCGCGCGGAAACCGTTCATCACCGACATGACAATAATCAAAGTCGCAACGCCGAGCATAATCCCCGTAAAAGAAAACCCTGCAATAACGCTCACAAACCCTTCGGCTTTCTTAGAGCGCAAATACCGCCACGCCACCAATCGTTCAAAGGAAGAGAGCATCGTTAATACGCCTTCGCTAGAATCACTTTTTTGCCATCATCGGCAAACGGCATATTCCGGGTCGAAAGACTGTGCGTCTTCATCACCGCTTCTAAACCCGCATCATCCAGCACCGCCAAAGGCACTTTCATAAAACCGATCTTATCCGCCTTAAAGAACGCCTCAACATCAGCCACGCTCGACCCCTCATGCGTATTTTCATCGCGGAATTTGCGGCACCGCGCGAGCATATCATCATGAATTTCATCCAGCATACTAGCCGCCTTAGATACAAAATCATCAACCGCCAGAGTTTGCTTGCTATCGCGGCCAATATCACGGCGCACACTCGTAACCTGCCCCTCTTCCATTTCACGCCCGCCAACTTCTACGCGCAAAGGAATCCCCTTCTTGATCGCATCCCACATTTTATCAGGCGTGCGCATATCACGGCTATCAACTTTGGCTTTCACGCCCTCCGCCTTCAATCGCTTCGCAAGCGTTTCGCAATATTCCAAAATCGCCGCGTCATTATCACCTTTCAGCACAGGCAAAATCACCATCTGCTGCGGCGCGATGCGCGGCGGCATCACCATACCGTCATCATCCCCGTGCATCATAATGAGGCCGCCAATCATGCGCGTAGAAAACGCCCAGCTTGTCGTATGACAAAGCTCCTCGGCCTCATCCTTCGTTTGATATTTAATCCCGAATGTCTTGGCGAAATTCGTGCCCAGATCATGCGTCGTCGCGGCCTGCAAAGCCTTGCCATCCTGCATCATCGCTTCAAACGCAAAAGTATTATTCGCCCCCGGAAAACGTTCTTCCTTGGTCTTTACCCCCTTGAAACCGTCAATAGCCAGCACTTCGGTAAAAAACTTCTCATACAGATCCAGAATATAACGGCAATCCGCATCCGCGCCTTCATGGTCGGCAAACGCATTATGCCCCTCATGCCAGAAAAACTCGGATGTCCGCAGAAACATGCGCGTACGCATTTCCCACCGCATCACACTTCCCCACTGGTTAAGCTGCAGCGGCAAATCCCGATAGGATTGAATCCATCTGCTCATGGCGTCCCCGATAATCGTCTCTGATGTCGGGCGCACCACATAAGGCTCTTCAAGTTTCGCAGAAGGCGCAGGG
This sequence comes from uncultured Micavibrio sp., assembly GCA_964350435.1. Taxonomy (GTDB): domain Bacteria; phylum Pseudomonadota; class Alphaproteobacteria; order Micavibrionales; family Micavibrionaceae; genus TMED27. The sequence continues at coordinate 16,885 of CAYGJS010000003.1, read as the reverse complement.
CGAAGGCCGCCATTTTCAGGGTCCGCTTCCAAACGGTGATGCGTCACAACCGCGCATTCCTTGGCAAACCCTTCCACATGCTCCGCCTCACGTGATAGAAAACTTACAGGAATAAGCAAAGGAAACGCGCAATTCTGCACGCCGTACTCTTTCAACCACGGATCAAAGATACCCACCATATTCTCCCAAATCGCCCAGCCATTCGGCTTTACGGTCATACAGCCCCGCGTTGGTGAGTTCTCGGCCAGATCCGCAGCCTTAATCACCTGCTGATACCATTCAGGGAAATTCTCTGCGCGCGTGGGGGTAATGGCGGTTCTGGGGGCTTTACTCATGCTAATCTTTTTTAAGGTTTAAGGATATTGGCCATCAAGAACTTCGCCCTGAATGCCTTCTCGGATTTCAATCAATTTCGGCTCAGACTTTACGGGATCGGCCGGCGCTTGTCCATCCGTCTGAGCAGCAATATTCGAAGGCGCATCCAAGGCTGTTTCCACCACTACAGGAGCCTCTGCCCCTCCAGTTTTCGTCGTCATCCCCGTACACGTCGTCATCACCTGCGTTGTAACATCCTGCCCGTTATAAAATACATGGCCGTCTTGTTGAATGGATAGCATCCCGACATTCGGCTGAAGCTCAAGATCGGTTGGAATGCCCAAATCCGGAAACCGCTCTGCCAGCTTGACCGTGATCGGTATATTGATAACTTCGGGCACGCCGCGACCTAATGGATGAATATCCGCCGCCACCACGGCTTCTGATTCAGGAATATATTCAACCCCCGCAGGCATCTGGTACTGCGGAAGAAAACCGCAAAAATCCTGCACCACAACTTCTTGAGCAAACGCAGAAGGTGAAAGGAGCAGCATAATCGCAACCAATTTTTTCATCGTAAATGATCCTTTTGTATCATTTCCGTCGCCATATCCCGAAACGATATAACATCCGCTTCAATCAATGCAAAAATTATGCCCCAAATCACAAATGCCAAAAGCGTATTGATCAGCAGCTTTTTTTTCATATTCGCAAATACAGGAGTGCCATCCTCCGCGCGTTCATGTCCAAACGGCAAAACCGCAAAAAGCCCTGTCCACCAGATTAAAAGAAAAACAATAATGCCTGTTACAGGTCCCATTTTTTAACCTAACGCGAAGTTACGAAGTTTCGAAGCACTTAAGATAAAACACTTCTCCACAACTCTGATTAAGATCAATTTCTCCAATTTCAAGATAACCACACTTTAAGTGAAAATCTCTTGATCTTTTCTCTGTTGTTTCTGCTGAAGTCATAAAAATATCAAACCCTTTACTACGCATCTCATTTTCCCAAAAAGTCATCATTGCGCTGCCAACGCCCATATTTCTTTTTTCTGGGTTTACCTTAATCAAATCAACATAAGGGATTTTACCCCAAAACATACTAAACCTTAGAAAACCTATAGGCCCTTCATCAAAAGCAACAATAGCTTCTTTATTAAAAACACTTCGTCTAATCCAATCCTCATTAACAGTGTTATCAAAACTGACCAACCAATGAATATCGTCTTGTTGTGCATAGCGAATATTCAAAATCTTCGATCCTTCGCCTCTTCGCGTTAAAACCTTTAAACCCTCAGAACATGCACAGTGGTTTTCGGCTTAATGCCTAAAATATGATCGCAAAAGTGCCGTATTCCGATCCGAAGTTCCTCGGTCATAAATTTATCATCCAGACGGTCTTCCCAGCTCATATCCTCTAAAATATCATCAATTTCATCCGCGAGGGCATCCTCAATCTGTTCCTCACCCGGATTGTCAAAATCCAGCAGACCGATCATCTCGAATTGCGGTTCGCCCAAAACCTTGCCCCGCGCATCCACCGCCAAAGACACATGCACCGCGCCCGTATACTGAAGCTTTCGCCGCGCCGCAATCGATTGATGCGTCGAACTGATAATCCGTTTCTGATCCACCGCCAGCACAGCCGTCGGAATATGGTCGATAATTTCAGGGATTCCCGGTGCAAGGCGGATCACCGACCCGTTCGATGGCACCAGCGATAGAGGCACCTGACACTCACGCGCAAACTCTGCATGCGCATCAAGCTGCACCCGCTCACCATGAACAGGGACAATCACTTGAGGCCTGACCCAATGCAGCATTTCTGCAATTTCCTCGCGGCACGGGTGGCCTGAAACATGAATGATATTCTTCGTATCTCGGGGCGTAATGATATTGACGCCCCCTGCGCTTAAATTATTCTTCACATTATTAATCGCCGTATCGTTGCCGGGAATGGCGCGGGCAGAAAAAATCACCGTGTCACCGCGGTTCAATTTAAAGTCACGAAGTTCCCCGCGCGCAGCCTTCGCCAAAGCCGCCCGAAACTCCCCTTGCGACCCCGTCATGATCACCACAACCTTATCATCTGGCAAATACCCGAGATCATCCTCATTCACAAAAGCCGGCAATCCGTCCATCAATCCGCAATCATACGCGCAGCCGATCATACGATGTAAAGACCGCCCGATCACACCCACCTGACGATCCGCCGCCTTCGCCGCTTTTAAAATACTGATCACCCGCCCGATATTCGACGAGAACATGGTCACGGCAATCTTGCCCTCGCATTTGCGGAATTCCGCCTCCAGCCCCACCGAAACATCCGCCTCCGAACCACTCCGTCCATTGACTTCCGCATTCGTGGAATCCCCGATATACGCCAGAACCCCTTCTTTACCCGCCGCTTTAAAGACCGAAGCATCCGTAGGCTTGCCCGTCACAGGCGATGGATCAAGGTTCCAATCGCCACTATGCACAACCCGGCCATGCGGAGTCTTGATAATCAAAGAACACGTATCCGGCACGGAATGTGACACCGCCACAAATTGAACCGCAAATGACCCGATTTGAACCGTATCACCCGGCTGCACAACCTTGATCTTCTTGTTCCGCAGCCCCTTCTCTTCAAACTTCTTGCGCAGAATAGCCGCTGTAAAAGGTGAGCAATAAACGGGGCATTGAAACCGCTCCCACACATAAGCCAGCGCGCCGATATGGTCTTCATGGGCATGCGTAATAATAAACGCCTTAAGATCATCACCATGATCTTCAATAAACGCAGGATCAGGCAAAAGCAGATCAATCCCCGGCAGGCTCTCATCGGCAAATCCGATCCCGCAATCCACCGCCAGCATTTCCCCGTTGCAGACATAGGTGTTCAAATTCACCCCGAACTGCTCCGCCCCGCCAAGCGGAATGAAATACAGACCGTCTTCACTAAAAATCTTTTCTGCCGCCGTGCCCATTATTTCAAACCTTTATGTATTTCGTATAAACCCTTAAGCGTCAGCTCGTGATCCACTTGATCGATCACATCTGACCCTTCCGCAAATAAATCCGCCAAACCGCCGGTCGCCAGAACCAGCACATCATCCCTGCCCAGCTCCGCCCGTATGTGCCTAACTATGCCTTCAATCAGACACTGATACCCAAAATACACCCCCGCCTGCATCGCCTGCACGGTCGATTTGCCGATCACCTTCTCAGGTTTCGCAACACTGATCTTCGGCAGCTTTGACGCCGCCTGATGCAGCGCATTCATCGAAAGATTTATCCCTGGCGCAATCACCCCGCCCGCATAAGCGCCGCGCGCGTCAATAACGTCAAATGTTGTCGCCGTACCAAAATCAATCACAATCGCAGGAACGCTATAATGCACCTTCACGGCCAGAGCATTGACAAGTCTGTCCGCCCCAACGTCTTCAGGGCGTTCCAGATCAATTTCTATACCCACATTATCCTTGGTAACAAACACAGGTGCGCGGTTCATATATTTCTCGCAAAGCCCGCAGAGGTGAAAATTGGTTTCCGGCACAACGGAACTGATAATCACGTCTTTGAAGTCTTTAAACTTCACCCCGCCCAAATCAAGGGCTTGCTTCAAAAACACCGCATATTCATCAACGCTGCGCGCATTTTCAGTATGCAGCCGCCAAGACCCTATAAGCTTCTCCTCCTTATAAGCCGCAAAAACTATATTCGTATTTCCGACATCAATCGCCAGCAGCATAATGATCCTCTTTCAGGTAGACATCCCCCGATGAGTAGCGTTGTAGCGTGTTTTGACCGTCACGTACAATCAAATTCCCCGCTTCGTCCAAATCCTCGAACGCGCCGATATTCAGCTGCGCTCCTTTGGGGTAAGTCCTCGCCAGCCAAGCTCTGCGAATACTCTCGAAACCATTGCTTTGCCATTCATCATACAAATCCGAAACAGCCGATAAAAACCGATCACGAAATTCGTCGCGGGGGACATAAAGCGCCGCGCCCATTTCAGGCGCACTCTGCGTGTTTACGCCCACCCCGACACAAAGCCAGTTTACGCCCGCACCGTATAAATCGCTTTCAATCAATATCCCTGCGCATTTTCTACCCTCAATCATCACATCATTCGGCCATTTTAAAATGGTTCTGTCGCCAATCACTTTCGCAAGAGCCACGCCAACAAGAATGGAAATCTGGCCTATGTCCTGCACATTGCAGCTTGGCCTTAGTAAAAACGACAGCGCGAGATTGCCATCACCCATCTGCCAGTGCCGCCCATGCCGTCCGCGCCCCCCGGACTGCGCCAAAGCCTGAACAACCAAACCTTCCGCCGCCCCAGCAAACGCGCGCTCTTTAATAACATCTTGAGTAGAAGGCAGACTATCGAAAACCTGAAGTTCCCACAGAATCGTCATATCTTAAAACAGTGCCGCAGCCGCGTCCAAAGCCATGGCAATAAACACCGAAGGCTTAATAACAAACCCAACCACAAATACAACTGAGGCAAACAAGACCGCACTCCGCGCGAAAGGAATGTCCCCATCAAACGCGTCTTGAACCTCATCAAAAAACATCGTCTTGATAATCCGCAAATAATAAAACGCCGCCACCACAGAGGTCAAAACCCCAAACACCGCGAGGATCATATACCCCTCGCTCACCGCCGCATTAAAAATCATCAGCTTGCCAAAGAAGCCGGCCGCAGGCGGAATCCCGCTCATCGAAAACATCAAGATCGCAAGACTATAAGCCAAAGCCGGAGAATACGAGGAAAGCCCCGCCAGATCGCTGATCTTGTAAACGCTAATCCCGCCGCGGCGCATCCCTATAACAACAGCAAACACGCCCGCCGTCATAATCATATAAATCATCAGATACACAATCACCGCGCCCGCGCCAGCCGCCGTCCCCGCAACCAGACCAATCAGCGCATAGCCCATATTACCGATCGAAGAATACGCCAGCAGCCGCTTGATATTATCCTGCGCCAAGGCCGCAAACGCGCCAACAAACATGGAAAGCGCGGACAGGAAATAAAGGATCTGCACCCATTGATCCTGCATCGCCGCAAACGGTTCAAACAACAACCGCATCAAAAGCCCAAACGCCGCCAATTTCGGCACAAGCGCAAAAAACGCCGTCACCGATGTCGGCGCGCCTTGATACACATCAGGCGTCCACATATGGAACGGCGCGGCAGAAATCTTGAACGCCAGCCCCGCCAAAATAAACACCATACCAAAGGTGACGCCAAAGGGAATGCTCTCTAAACCGCCAAGCGTCTGCCCAATAACGTCAAAATCAACACTGCCCGTAAAGCCGTAAACAAGCGATATCCCGAACAAAAGCATCCCCGATGAGAGCGCGCCGAGCACAAAATACTTTAACCCCGCCTCGGACGAACGCGCAGAATTGCGCTGAAACGCCGCCAGCACATAAAGGCTCAAAGACTGAAGCTCAAGAGCCATATACAGCGAAAGCATATTATTCGCAGACACCATCATCATCATGCCCACACCCGCCAGCAAAATCAGCACAGGATATTCAAACCGCTCCATCCCCTCTTGGATGATATACCGCACCGAAAGCGCGAGCGCGGCGATCATCCCAATCAAAATCAAAAGTTTGACAAAGCCCGCATATTCATCAAATACGAACATATTATTGAGAGCCGCCATGCGCGACCAATCCAGGCCTAGCAAAAGCATAATAGAAACCACACATACAATCACGCTTGCCCAGCAAATCACGCGCGTGGACACATTGCCCTGCGTAACCCCGACAATCAAAAGCCCCATAGCGCAAAGTGCCATAAAAATTTCAGGCAAAAGAGGCAAGAGCGTAAAATCATCCATTATTCATATCCCTCACTCTTCGCAATCTCTAAGAGCGGCGCACCCTCATCGGTCAGCAAACCTGCGGTCTCCAATTTCGAATTGTAATCCGTAATCAGCTTATCAACCGAAGGCGAAATTTTATCAATAATCGTGTTCGGAAAAACTCCAAGCCAGATCACCAGCAAAACAATCGGCACCAACAAAAAGTTTTCCCGCACATTCAAATCCGGCATAGACAGCGCATCATCATTCACCCGCGGACCAAAAACCACGCGCCGATAAAGCATCAACATATACGCCGCGCCCAAAATGACGCCCGTCGCCGCCAGCGCCGCAATCAAAGTATTCGCCTGAAACGCCCCGAGAAGCACCAGAAACTCCCCAACAAAGCCGGAAGTCCCGGGAAGGCCAACCGAACCCAGCATCAAAATCATAAACACAGTCGCATAGCGCGGCATGTTCTTCACAATTCCGCCATAACGATCAATATCGCGTGTATGCAAACGGTCATAAACAACGCCAACACACAAAAACAGCGCGCCGGAAATTAACCCGTGAGAAATCATCTGAAAGATCGCGCCCTCAACCCCTTGCGTCGTCATTGTAAAAATCCCGAGCGTCACAAACCCCATATGCGCCACAGATGAATACGCAATCAGCTTCTTCATATCCTGCTGCACCAGAGCAACAAGCGAGGTGTAAATAATCGCAACAACGCTGAGCCAATACACCATATCGGTAAAATACATCGTCGCCTCGGGCAAAATAGGAATCGAGAACCGCAAGAACCCGTACCCCCCCATCTTAAGCAAAACCCCGGCGAGGATGATCGAACCCGCCGTCGGTGCCTCCACATGCGCATCGGGAAGCCACGTATGCACCGGCCACATCGGCATCTTCACGGCAAAACTGGCAAAAAACGCAAGCCACAGCCAATATTGCAACCCGCTGGATATCTCCATATCCATAAGAGCCGGAATGTCCATCGTGCCGGTTTCCGCATAAAGCGCAAGCAAACCCACAAGCATCAACACCGAGCCAAGCAGCGTATATAGGAAGAACTTATACGCGGAATAAACGCGCCGCTTTCCGCCCCAAACCCCGATAATCAGGAACATCGGGATCAAAACACCCTCGAAAAATACATAAAACAGCACCGCATCAAGGGCGATAAACGTGCCGATCATAAAGGTTTCGAGCAGCAAAAACGCCACCATAAACTCGCGCACGCGGGTTTTCACCGAATCCCATGCCGAAAGAATACAGACAGGGGTAAGAGCCGCAGACAACAATACGAAGAACATCGAAATTCCGTCAACGCCGATATGATAGTTCAGCCCCAAAGGCTTGAGCCAGCGGCTGTTTTCAACAAACTGAAAATCCGCACTCGTCCCGTCAAACCGCATATACATATAAAACGCGAACGCGAGCGTAAAAACAGACGTAAACAACGCCACATGCTTGGCGTTCTGCGCAACCATTTGCTCGTCCCCGCGGATCATCAAAATGATGATCGCGCCGGCAACCGGCAAAAACGTCATCAGTGATAGAAGTGGAAATTCCAGCATGAATTAAGGCGCCCCCTGCCCTGCTTTAAACACAAACCAGCTCATAATTCCGATCACCGCAATCATCATCACAAACGCATATTGAAACACAAACCCGCTTTGGAAACGGCTCATCATCCCGCCCGTTTTATCAGAAAGCTTCGCAACCCCATCAGGGCCAAAGCGATCGACGATATTCTTATCCCCGCCAATCCAGAATAAATTCCCTAGCAACACGGCTGTTTTCACAAACACGGCATTATAAAGCTCGTCAAAAAACCACTTGTTAAAGAACAGCGCGTGGAAAGGTTTAAAAACCCGCACCACAATCGCCGGCACGCCCGTGAAGAACATATAAGCCAGATAGGCCAGAGCAATCCCGACCACCCCGGCGACCAAAGGCATCTTCTTCACCCATATCGGCACATTATGCGCCGCTTCAACTGTGTCATTTTCCGGACGCACAAAAATCGCGCTCTTCCAGAACACGTCTTTAGAAAGCTGAGGATGGTCTTGAACGTCACCCTCCCCTTCCGCATGCGCAGCTTCATCTTCATGATGCGCCCCGTCCGCAGCAGAAACAACGTCATGACCTTCGCCATGATGCGACGCGGAACCGACAAACCCTTGATAAAACACCATCCCTGCAAACAAAGCGCCCACAGCAAGAACCACGAGAGGACCGAGCATAATAGCAGGGCTCTCATGCACATGGCTCATAACCTTTTTGCTGGCGCGCGGCTCCCCGTGGAATGTCAAAAGAATTAACCGCCAGCTATAAAACGCCGTCATAAACGCCGCCGAAATCCCCGCCCAATAGGCGAAATGACCAAACCACGTCTGATCCGCCCATGCGGCCTCCAAAACAATATCCTTTGAATAATACCCGGCCAGAGGCGGTATCCCCGCCAAAGCAAGCGACCCGATCCACATCAGACCATAAGTAATGGGAATTTTCTTCCAAAGCCCGCCCATCTTGCGCATATCCTGTTCATCCGATACCGCATGAATAACCGAACCGGCACCAAGGAACAGCAACGCCTTAAAGAACGCATGCGTCACCAAATGAAACATCGCCGCGCCATATGCGGACACGCCCAAAGCAAAAAACATATAGCCAAGCTGCGACATCGTTGAATAGGCAATAACCCGCTTGATATCAAACTGCGTCATCCCGATCGTCGCCGCCACAAACGCAGTCGCACCCCCAACAACCGCCACAACCATAAGCGCATCGGGCGCATATTCATAAAGTGGAGACATCCGCGCAATCAAGAACACGCCCGCAGTCACCATAGTTGCCGCGTGAATAAGCGCCGAAACGGGCGTCGGCCCCTCCATCGCATCGGGAAGCCAAGTATGCAAACCCAGCTGCGCCGATTTCCCAACCGCGCCGACAAACAGCAACAACCCAATCACCGTCATCGCATGCAGCTCACGCCCGAAGAAAGTAAAATAAGTATCCGCCATCTCGCCCGCTTGCGCAAAAATAACGTCAAAATCAATCGATCCGAAAATCACAAAAATCGCCATCATCCCCAGCGCAAGACCGAAATCTCCAACGCGGTTAACCACAAACGCTTTCTGCGCCGCGGCGTTCGCGCTCTCTTTATGGTTCCAAAAACCGATCAATAGATATGACGCCAGCCCCACGCCCTCCCAGCCAAAGAACAGCTGAAGGAGATTATCGGCCGTCACCAGCATCAACATCGCAAACGTAAACAGCGACAGATACGCCATAAACCGCCCCTTCGCCTCGTCATGGCTCATATACCCAACCGAATACACATGTACGCAAGCAGAAACGATATTGATAACGCACATCATCACAACGGAAAGTTGATCGATTTTAAGGGCCCATGAAACCTGAAAGTCACCCGAAGAAATCCATGTCGCCAGAGTCGTGACATAGGCCTGCCCCCCCATCGCCACATCAAAAAACAAAGACACCGACGCCAGCGCAGCAACAATCATCGCCGCACACGTCACAATCTGACAGCCCTTATCGCCAATCGTTTTTCCAAAAAGCCCCGCAATCAAAAACCCAATCAGAGGTAAAAATACGGCCAATAATTCCATAACCTACCCCTTCATGCTCGAAATATCTTCAACCGCGATGGAGCCTTTATTCCGGAAAAACACCACCAAAATCGCAAGTCCAATCGCCGCTTCCGCCGCCGCAACCGTCAAAATAAACATCGTAAATACTTGACCCACCAGATCTCCAAGATGCGCAGAAAACGCAACGAAATTGATATTGACCGCCAGCAGCATCAGTTCCACGCACATCAAGATCACAATAACATTCTTACGGTTCAAAAACATCCCGAAGACGCCCATAGTAAACAGCAAAGCCGCCAGCGTGAGATAATGTTCAAGACCGATATCCAACATCTATACCCCCGTCCCCGGCGTTACTTTTTGAATCTCCATCGCCCCCTCCGGCGTCATCTTATGCTGATCCGAAACCCGTTGCTTCCGCACACCCGGACGCGTACGAAGCGTGAGTACAATCGCACCCACCATCGCCACAAACAAAATCAAACCCGCAATCTGGAAAGGCAGTACATAATCTGTGTAGAGGATCTGCCCGATACTCCGGGCATTACTCAAACCCTCAAATCCGCTGACGGGCGCAGCGGCATTTTCTAAAACACTCGGCGCAAACTGCCACGCGCTATAAACAAAAAACAGCTCCGCCAGCAAAACCCCGCCAATCGCAAGCCCGATCGGCACAAACTGCATCGCCCCTTTTCGTAAATCCGCAAAACTAATATCCAGCATCATCACGACGAACAAAAACAAAACCGCCACCGCGCCGACATAGACAATGACCAAAATCATCGCAACGAATTCCGCGCCCAATAAAACAAAAAGCCCGGCCGCATTAAAAAATGCCAGAATCAAAAACAAAACAGAATGCACGGGATTGCGGGCAGTAATCACCATAAGCGCACTGAGGATCAGAATTCCGGCAAAAAGATAAAAGGCGAGCGCCTGAATAACCATTAGAAAGAGTCTCTTTATTTACCCAATCTTTTTAATCCTTTACACGCGCCAGCACAAGGCCGCAAAGCCAAAAAACATCCTTTATTTGCACTTGATTTTTCCGTGCAATCGCGCATCATAACCATAATGAAAAAAACACTCCTCCTCGGCTTATGCCTCCTCCCTTTATATTCCCCCGAAAGCCGCGCAGACGACTTCGTGACCGTGTCTATTGGCGCATATGATGTGCAGGATAAACGCGAAGCCGACTTGCGGGTTGAATATCGCCCGGACATCAAGCTCCTGCTTGAAGACTTAAAACCCTATGCAGGTTTAGAGGCCACAAACGAAGGCACACTCTGGGGCGGCGGTGGAATTCTGTATGACTGGAACGTGGCGGAAAAATATTACATCACCCCCAGCTTCGGCGCGGGTCTTTATACCCAGGGCAGCAGCGATATTGATCTGGACAATGCCATTATATTGCGCACCCAAATCGAAGCCTCTTATGAATTGCTGACCAAAGACCGCATTTCGGTCAGCCTCAGCCACCTTTCAAACGGCGGCATGGGCGATCATAACCCCGGAACCGAAGTTCTAAGCGTGGGGTATTCTTTCGCATTCAATTAATCTGATTATCTATAGGGAGCATCCGCCGCCAAATTACTGGCAAGCTGTGCCTCCCAACGATCACCATTATCCAGAAGCTTGTCCTTGTTATAAAACAGCTCCTCGCGGGTTTCAGTCGCAAACTCGAAGTTCGGCCCTTCAACAATCGCATCAACAGGGCAAGCCTCTTGGCAAAGCCCGCAATAAATGCACTTCGTCATATCGATATCGTAACGGGTGGTGCGGCGCGATCCATCCTCACGCGGCTCTGCTTCAATCGTAATCGCCAGCGCCGGACAAATCGCCTCGCATAATTTACAGGCAATGCAGCGTTCCTCCCCGTTTGGGTATCGACGAAGCGCATGCTCACCACGAAAACGCGGGCTGATCGGCCCTTTTTCATACGGATAATTAATCGTCACCCGCGGCACAAAGAACATATATTTGAGCGTCAAGAGCATCCCCTTAACAATCTCGCTGAGCAAAAACGATCGCGCAAATCCGTCCATTATTGTGCTTCTTCCTTCTGGAGAGTTTCTGTATCCTGCGGGTTCGATTCCTCATCAAGAGCTTCTTCACCCTGCTGCGCCTTCAACGCATTTTCTTCCTGCTTGGCCTTTTCAAAATCACGAAGCGGGACATTCTCCGCAGGCTTCAAAATCTCTTTCGCACCCTCTACAACGCCGCCCACAACGCCGCCGACAACACCTTCAACCGCGCCCACAGCCTCCGCCGCTTTCTGAATAACATTTTGCTCTTTCTTCAAAACAGGAAGTTCATTTTGCGGGCGATTGGGAAGCGCATCAAACGACAGCAAAAGCCCCGCCGTCAAAACAACCCAAAACAGCGTCAACGGCAAAAACACCTTCCAGCCCAAACGCATAAGCTGGTCATAACGAAAACGCGGCAAAGTCGCCCGCGCCCAAACAAACATAAACATAATCAGAAGCGTCTTTAGCGCAAACCAGACAATCCCCGGCACAAACGCCAGCGCCTCAATCCCGAACGGTGGCAACCACCCTCCAAGGAACAAGATAGTGGTCATCGCCGACATCAAAATCATCGCCGAATATTCTCCAAGGAAAAACAGCGCATACGTCATCGCCGAATACTCAACCATAAACCCGCCGGTAATTTCCGATTCGCCTTCCGGTAAGTCAAACGGCGCGCGGTTGGTTTCCGCCAATATCGATACGAGGAAAACAATAAACATAGGAAACAGCAAAACCTGCATCCAGAAAGGACGCGGCGCCAAAACAATTTCCTGAAGATTGAGCGACCCTGCACAAAGCAAAACGCAGACAATAATAAGCCCCATAGAAACTTCGTATGACACCATCTGCGAGGCGCTGCGAAGCCCGCCCAAAAACGCATAACGGGAGTTCGATGCCCATCCCGCCATAATCACGCCATAAACCGTCATCGAAGATACGGCAAACAAATACAAAATCCCGACATTGATATTCGCAATCACCCAGCCCTTATCAAACGGAATCACCGCCCAGGCAATCAGCGACATCGCAAAGAGCATCATCGGCGCCAGCAAAAACACAACGCGGTTCGCGCCGTTCGGTATAATCGTTTCTTTGGAAAACAGCTTAATCCCATCGGCAATCGGCTGCAGCAGCCCAAACGGCCCCACAGTCATCGGCCCTTGCCGTCGCTGCATCGCGCCCATAATCTTGCGCTCGCCATATGTATAATAGGCCACCGTCAGCAAGACGCCGACCACAACCGTCAAAATCGCCGCCAAAGTCCAGATCGTCCAATCAATCTCGTATACGCCGGTAATCTCGATCATGCCAACGCCCCCTCGTCATTGCGAGGAGCCTTCGCGACGAAGCAATCCACTTCCCCTAAACACGGAATGGATTGCTTCACTTCGTTCGCAATGACAATGAAGTAATTCATGCCGCTTTATCCTTATTCTTGATAAACTGGGCAATGTCGGGCTTAAAATAATTCGGCCCCTTTAAAATCTTACCATCTTCGGGGCGAACAATCGGTTTACCGTCCTCGCCCAGCTTGCTCATGTTCGATCTTTGCACTTCTTCAAAGGCGGCTTGCTTCACGCCCTGCAAACCGAACGACAAATACGCCCCGTCCAGCACATATTGTATATCGGTCAGCGCATCCAGAACCTCAACCATATCACCGGCTTCCAGAGCTTCTTTCAATTCCTCAACCTCTTCGGCCAGTAAATTAATCCGCAAAGCGTTCGTCTTGGCATCAGAAATATCAGGCGCATCCTTAACAGGAAGCCCATATGTTTCATGGAAAATCTGCACCATTTCTAATGTCGATTTGCTCATCCTACTCTGCCGCCTCCATAACTTGAGGGGCCTGAAAACTTTGCGTACAAGCCTGCATCGTTGCGGATGCGCGGCAAATCGCGTTCGTCAGATAATACTGTGAAATAGGGTTCACGAAATCACCCGCCGCCACTTTACCTTTTGTGCCAAATTCGCTCCAAACCGCCGGCGCAATCATGCCGTTTCCTGCAAAATGCGGAAACTCCTCGAAAATCCGAACGCCCAGCTGATGCCCTGTATCATAAGGCAAGGTCTGACCGATCACTTCTGATAACGCCCGAAGGATCGTCCAGTCTTCCCGCGCTCCCCCTGGCGGTGACGAGGCCTTACGCGCATATTGCACGCGCCCTTCTGTGTTCACATAGATACCGTCTTTTTCAGTATAGGCCGCCCCGGGCAAAATAACATCCGCTAGGGCCGCGCCATGATCGCCATGATGACCTTGATAAATAACAAAAGTCTGCCAGCCAATTTGCGCTTTCGCATCAAACTCATCTGCGCCCAGCAGATACAGAGCCTTAATGGAGCCGTCTTTCGTACCGTCAATAATCCCTGAAAAATCTCTGCCGCCCGCCTGAGGAATAAACCCTGCATCCAATGCACCAACCCGCGAAGCCGCACGGTGAAGAACGTTAAAGCCATTCCATTCCTCTGTAACAACGCCCAGCTCCATCGCCAGTTTATAAAGAGCATGGTGAAGAGCCTCACCATCTGCGCGATCAAAAATGCCCGATCCGATAATCCAAACAGGCTTTTTTGCTTGCATCTTGCCCTTGTAATCTTTGACCAGCTTCTCAAGCGCCTTAAGATCCGTCCCGACATGATGATATTTGTACCCGAGGTCAACCGCCTCACCAACAACGCCGACAGGAACGCGACGCTCGAACACGGCTTTAAGGATCCGCGCATTAATAATGGAGGCTTCATGACGCGGGTTAGAGCCGATCACCAAAATCGCATCCGCCGCGTCAATGCCCGCAATCGTCGAGTTAAACAAATATCCCGCGCGATTCGATGGATCAAACATCGCACCGTCCGTGCGACAATCCATATTCGGCGAGCCAAGGCGCGTGAGCAAATCCTTCAGCGCAACAATCGATTCAACCTCCGCCAAATCCCCGACCAATCCGGCAATCTGCTCACCCTTAAGCGGCTTCAATTTCGCCGCAATCAAACCAAAAGCCTCATCCCATGACGCTTCTTTAAGCTTCCCTGACTTTTCATCACGAATATACGGACGATCCAAACGCCCTGCACTCAATCCATCATAAGAAAAACGTGTGCGGTCGCTGATCCACTCCTCATTCACATCCTCATTCAAACGCGGCAAAACGCGCAAAACTTCGCGCCCCTTGGCATCGACCCTTATGTTGGAGCCTACAGCGTCCATTACATCAATCGTTTCCGTCTTCGTCAGCTCCCAAGGTCGCGCCTTAAAGGCATAAGGCTTGGAGGTCAGCGCCCCGACAGGGCAAATATCAATCAGATTCCCCGAAAGCTCGGTCTTCACAAGCTCATCAACGAATGTACCAATCTCCGCGTCCTCACCGCGGTTCATCTGCCCCAAAACAGGCGTCCCCGCCACTTCCTCGGCAAATCTTACGCAGCGTGTACAGTTAATGCAGCGTGTCATCACGGTTTTAATCAAAGGCCCAAGCTCTTTATCAGGAACAGCGCGCTTATTCTCTGCGTATCGGCTGCGATCAAATCCATATCCCATCGCCTGATCTTGAAGGTCACACTCACCGCCTTGGTCACAAATCGGGCAATCAAGCGGGTGGTTAATCAACAGCATTTCCATCACGCCTTTACGCGCCTTTTTCACCATCGGCGAATCTGTCCGCACAACCATGCCATCACCCGCCGCCATAGCGCAGGACGCTGCAGGTTTCGGCGGCCCGCCCTCAACTTCAACCAGACACATCCGGCAATTCGCCGGAACGCTCAGACGCTCGTGATAACAGAAATGCGGAACTTCGATACCGAGCTGCTGCGCCGCTTGCAGAATACTCGTACCGCGCTCGACTTCGACTTCCATATCATTAATTGTGAGTTTAACTGTGGCCATGATGGTTGTAGAGCCTTGAATTCTTGTTGCACTTCATGTTTAGTGTGATCCGGATTGCAAATCAACTGCTTAAAGAAAACTATATGACGACACGCATCGAAGTTCTAGCCCATAAAGACGATGGTCGGGCAAAAACACTGGAAAAAGCGATAAAAGCTACAGGGAAAAATGCCTCCGTGCGCGTTGTGGATGTCTACACGAGCGAGCACCCCAAGGCCGCAGACATAGCTTTCAAATCCAGCCTCGCCAATCCCGTGACGCAAAAACTCGATGACCTGCCGACTGACTTCGACTGGGCGCTGGAAATTGGATATCTACCGGGGGTCACAGACAATATCGGCCATACCGCCGCCGAGTTGTTGGAACTTTCTGGAGCAAACGACGACGCGGAATGTTTTTCATCAAAGCTCTACCTTATTAAAGGCGATCTTTCACAAGACGATGTTAAGCATCTTTCAACCACACTCTCAAATTCACTCATTCAGCGCGTGAGCATAAAATCCGCGAAAACCTATAAACAGGACGGCGGCATGGATGTTGTTATTCCGCGCGTCACCATCAACACCACCAGCAACGCCCTCGCCGATATCGTTGATCTGGAAGGCCTCAGCGATGAGGTCCTCATGGAAATCAGCCAAAAAGGAATCATGGGGCGCGGCCCGCTTGGTCTGCCGCTCGTCTATATGAAAGCAATTCAAGAATACTATTCCTCCCAAGGCAAACCTGCGACAGATATCGAACTCGAAACCATCGCCCAAACATGGTCAGAACATTGTAAACACACAATCTTCGCTTCGCCGATTGATGAGATAAAAGACGGACTTTATAAAGGCTATATCAAACGCGCCACCCAAGAAATCCGAGCCGCCAAGGGCGATAAGGATATCTGCGTATCCGTCTTCTCCGATAATGCGGGCGCAATCATCTTCGATGATGAATATCTCATCACGGACAAAGTCGAAACGCATAATTCCCCCTCCGCCCTCGACCCCTTCGGCGGCGCAATTACGGGCATCGTCGGCGTAAACCGCGACTGCGTGGGCTTTGGCATGGGCGCGAAACCGATCATCAACCGCTATGGCTTCTGCCTCGCCCCCGTCCCCACAAACCACCCCCACCCAAACCCACCCCCTCAAGGGGGCGGCCAACGCGGGTTAGCTTCGCCAGCACCCTTACCCGCAGTGGGGGGGGGGCCAGAAAATAGCTTTTAATAATATCG
>CAYGJS010000002.1:89712-107068 GCA_964350435.1 uncultured Micavibrio sp. | reverse complement strand
CCTCTCACTTGCACTCTCATATTACTGGATAACCAAATTAGTGGGATAGGTTCTTGGCATAAGGAAGTGGTTTTAAAGACTGGAGCGCGGAGAATAATAGAATGGGTTTGAAGTTGAACTGGAAACATGCTGCTGGTGCCGCTTTCTTTCTAGGTGTAGGCACTGTTGGAGCGATAATGGAAGAGAGAAATCCGCAAGCGAACTCCACGGTTTTGGCGTCAGGTGATGTTTCTGAGCGGAATGCGAATGGAAAATATGATCGTACATACTGCGCGGGACATTTTGGCGGCGCAGCGTGTGTAGAAATTGAGCGAGATACGCCGCTGATGGAAATACCTAGCTTCAGTTATCCCCATGCGTTTCCCTTTGAGAGAGATTGCAGACCTCATTATGGGTATCAATATTACAATTCCGATCCTTGCGTTCTTAAAGATGGCCCTGCGGGCGCTCAGTAGGTTTTTGTATGAATGTTAAAAAAGGCCGCATCGTTTGAGCGGCCTTTTTGTTTATCTGTATAGTGATTTTTAACATATCCCCGCTGATGCGGGGGTGACGGGTTGGCTAGGGCGCGCTGCGCTTGCCGAACAAGGCCGTCAATTTTTGGCTTTATCAACCAGTTTGTTTGCGCCGATCCACGGCATCATCGCGCGGAGTTTTGCGCCTGTTTCCTCGATCGGGTGCTTGGCTTCGCGCTCGCGGATTTCAACGAGGCGGGTGAGGCCTTCCTTGTTGCCACCCATGAAGTCCTGAACGAATTTGCCGGACTGGATGTCCGCCAAGATGCGTTTCATTTCTTCTTTGGTTTCGGCAGTTATTACGCGCGGGCCGGACACATAGTCGCCGAATTCGGCAGTATTGGAGATGGAGTAGCGCATATTGGCAAGGCCACCTTCATACATCAAATCGACGATCAGTTTAAGTTCGTGCAGGCATTCGAAATACGCCATTTCCGGCGGATATCCTGCTTCGACGAGGACTTCATAACCGCATTTCACCAGCTCGGATGCGCCGCCGCACAGAACGGCTTGTTCGCCGAACAGGTCGGTTTCGCATTCGTCCTTGAAAGTGGTTTCAATGATTCCAGAGCGCCCGCCGCCCACAGCCGAAGCGTATGAAAGGGCGAGGTCTTTGGCTGTGCCGGAGGCATCTTGCGCAACAGCGATCAGGCACGGCACGCCGCCGCCTTTTTGGTATTCACCGCGCACTGTGTGGCCGGGGCCTTTTGGCGCGACCATAATGACGTCGAGATCCGCGCGCGGCTTGATCAGGCCGAAATGGATGTTGAGGCCGTGGGCAAACATCAATGTTGCGCCTTGTTTGAGGTTTTTCTCAAGTTCATCGCGGTAGATGTCGGCCTGATGCTCATCAGGGGTGAGCATCATCACGACGTCGGCTGCGGCTGCGGCCTCGGCGGGGGGCATCACGGTGAAGCCTGCGTTTTTCGCTTTGGCGGCTGAAGAGGAGCCTTCGCGCAGGCCAATAATCACTTCGGATACGCCGCTGTCTTTGATGTTTTGTGCGTGGGCGTGGCCTTGCGAGCCATAACCGATGATTGCGACTTTCTTGCCTTTAATCAGATCAAGATTACAATCTTTATCGTAGTATACGTTCAAGCCGAGAGTGTTTACGGGGGTCGCTTGCGCGGCTGCTTGTGTCATTTTATGCCTCATTCATTAATCCTAAGACCCGCATAAAACAAGGTTTTAACGAGAGAATCAAGGGAAAAAGGCAGAAATTAGAAAGTGACTTTACCGCCGATGATGAATGTATGGGAGGCCACACCGTCATCTGCTGTGATTGTAGGAAGAATGAGGGGGACAAATCCATGGTGATAGAGGTATTCCGCACCGATTTCGACATGGGGAACGATTTCAGCTTCTAGCCCTGCACCGAGCTGATCCATTTTTTCCCATTCTGTAAATTTATCGCCTTGAATGCCGCGACTGGCCATTAGAGAATAGGTCGCAGGACGGGAGAGAATTGTGTCTTTATAGCGCCCTTGTAAGCTTGTGGCCGACACGATATGGTCTGTTGCGGGCCATTTATCCAGAGTGCGGGTATGTTCCGCCATCAGGTCGATTTTATCACTGCTGAGGGTGATGTGAGCATCGGCAGCGCCGTTCCAGGATCTGTCGGCAAAACCGATGGCCGGCGGATGATGAGCAAAAGCGCTGTCATAGATCGTGCCGCGCAAGAATCCTGCACCGAGTTTTGTCCGCCAATCATCATTTAGCGTGAATTCATGCGATGCGTTCAGGGCGAAGTTTTCGTATTTGTCGTCATTTTCGGGAGAGTTGATCACGCGCAGGCCGCGATCGTTTTTAATCAGGCTGGCGGCGAGCATGGTTTTGTCTGTTGCGTAGCCGATTTCCAGAAGAGGTTCATCGGTTTGCGCCCAGAAATAGTGACTGGAATGGTTGTGTGTGAAGGGCGAATAGCTGGCGAAGTTGCCGAAGTTAACGGTTTTCTTGCCGATGGTCATGTAGGCGGGGAATTTTTCCAGATCGCCTATGGTGACCATATATTTGCGAAGCTGCTTTTGATCCTGCCCCGGATATTCGACATCGGTGTATTCGCCTTGGGCAAAGGCGGTGACGTAGGGCAGGGTGAGCGTAGCATTTACGGAGATATCATTGATGAAATCGCGGGTGTCACTTTTGCCCGATACATGGTTGGGCGGAAGCTGGGAAAGAATCGGGTATTTGCCAGCGGTATTTGTTCTTTCGTGCAGGATTGTGCCGATAGCGGTCACGCCGAGGGTGAGGCGGTTATCGGAGAGCTCACCTGATTTACGGGACTTTAGCATCTCGATGTTTTTGCCCGTGACATAGTCCTGACGGTTAAAAATCTTTTTGCTATAGGTTTTGTTGGTTTCCAGCAGGCCGGGGATGATTTCGTAATGGCCGTCAAGGCGCTGGTCCCAATTGGAGGTGACAGATTCAGTGCTTGCTGCCGTTTTCTGCTCTGCGGGGGCAGGAGAGGGAGCAAGGGGTTGTTGATCATCCAGAGAATAAATTGTGACGCCGCGCTGGTTTGCATAGGGTACATATTTTTCTGCTGCGGCGTTCGTGGCGCAAGGCAGAGCGATCAGTGTGGCAAGCACCAGTGTATTCATTTTTATACGCATTGCAGTTTATTAATCTATTTTTTCTGTCGTTTCAATAAGCATTTCCCCTGTGAGGGTTTTGTGGACGGGGCATTTATTGGCGATTTCGATCATGCGGGTGCGGTGTTCGGGGGTGAGGCTTTCGCCTTTCAGGATGATTTCACGCGTGATTTTGCTGATTTGTCCGTCTTTGGTTTCGCAAGCAGCGCAATCAGCGGCGTGGATTTTTTCATGTTTTAAATGCACTTCGACGCCTTGGAGCGGAATTTTTTTATGCTCGGCGTACATCTTGATCGTCATAGACGTACAGGCGCCGAGGGAGGCGAGGAGAAGCTCGTATGGGTCTGCGCCCGTGTTGCCGCCGCCGAGGTCTTCGGGTTCATCGGCAACGAGGAAATGGTTTCCCATCTGTACGTATTGTTGGAATTTGCCGAAATTCGAGGAGCGTACGACGACATTGCCATCAGGCACGCCGCGTTTGAAATTATCAATTTCAGTGAGTTTATAGCCCGCGTAATTGCTGGCCCATGCCGCGATCATGCGCCCTGCATAGGCGGCGTCCGAATGTTCGTTGAGCAAATGATCGGCGGTGTTCAGTGTGATGAAGCTTTTCGGGTGCTTGGTGAGTTTATAGATATGCTCGGCATTTTCGATGCCGACAGTGGAGTCTATGGGTGAGTGAAGAATAAGCAATGGCTTTTTGAGGGTGCGGATGGCGTCGTCCAGATTTTGCGCGTGCAAATCGTCGAGGAATTGCTTTTTGATGGTAAAAGGGCGGCCAACCAGTTTTAAGTCCGCGTGGCCTTTGGTCTGGATTTCTTCAATATGGTCTTTGAAATGATGGGTGACGTGGGTGACGTCGGCGGGCGCGCCGATGGTGGCGACGGCCTTAATCTCGGGGATTTTATGGGCGGCGAGGAGGGCGGCAGACCCGCCCAGAGAATGACCGATCAGGATTTTCGGGGCTTTTAGATTTTCGCGCATATAGGCGGCGGCTTTGATGATATCTTCGACATTGGTGGTGAAATTGGTGTCGGAGAACTCACCTTCGCTGCCGCCCAGCCCTGCGAAATCAAAGCGAAATACGGCGATGCCCAATGCGTTGAGCGCGGTGGCGATGCGGCTGGCGGCGAAGACATCCTTAGTGCAGGTGAAGCAGTGGGCGTAGAGGGCGTAGGCTTTGATTTCGGTGTCGGGGGTGTCGAGGCGTGCGGCCAGTATATGGTCATTTGAGCCTTTGAATTTAATTTTTTCGGAGCTCATTTGTGTGGCTTAAGGCTTGTCGTCATGGGTTGTGGCGCCGCGTGATATGGCGGCTACGCCTGTGCGGGAAACATCGACGAGGCCAAGGGGCTTCATCAAATCAACGAAGGCATTGACTTTTTCTGTTGTGCCTGTGATTTCGAAAACAAAGGATTCCAGCGTAGAGTCCACGGGTTTGGCGCGGAATACATCGGCGAGGCGCAGGGCTTCGATGCGTTTTTCGCCTGTGCCTGCGACTTTGAGAAGGGCGAGTTCGCGCTCGATATGCGGGCCGAAGACGGTGAGGTCACGCACGCGTTTAACATCGACGAGTTGTTCGAGAGAGGCTTTGATTTGTTCGATGACGCTGGCGGTTCCCCGCGAAACGATAGTAATGCGCGAGGTATGTTCCTCGTGATCGGTTTCGGCGACGGTGAGGGAGTCGATATTATAGCCGCGGCCTGTAAAGAAACCGATGACGCGGGCGAGAACGCCCGGCTCGTTATCAACGATGATCGCGAGGGTGTGGGATTCGATAATCTCGTTATCCAGTTTCGGGGCATAGACCGATTGGGATTTCTTTTCTCTTTTTGGGCTGCTTGCGTTCATAAGGTTTTATAATTCAGTTTGGGTTAAGTTCAAAGCGCGAAATTTATGCTTTCCATTTGATCGAATACAGATCGAAGCGTCGATCACGCAAGTTTTGCACTGTGCCGTCATAGCGGCTGGCGATCAGGTCTTCCATGTTTAAATCAGCAAAAGCGATGGTTTCTGTGTTTGTTGGCGTTGTTGCGGCGATGCCGTCGCGGGCAAAAGGGAAGTCACACGGCGTGAGTATGCAGCTTTCGGCGTAGTTGATATTCCTGTTTTCAACGTCGGGCAAATTGCCGACGGTGCCGGACATTGCGACGTAGCATTGGTTCTGGACAGCGATGGCTTGGCAGCAATAGCGTACGCGCAAATATCCTTGGCGTTCATCAGTGCAAAACGGTACGAAGATAATAAGCGCGCCTTGATCGACAAGGTGGCGGGCGGTTTCAGGAAATTCTGTGTCATAACAAATCAAGATGCCGATAGGGCCGCAATCGGTGGGGATGGCGTCGAGGCTATCGCCGCCTTTGATGTTCCACCAGAATCGTTCGGTCGGGGTGGGGTGGATTTTTTCTTGTGCATAGACATCGCCATTGCGAAGAAAAACATAGCAGATGTTTTGAATTTCATCGTCATTGGTTTTTGTAGGGTGCGTACCGCCGATGATGTTAATGTTGTAGGATATCGCCATTTTCTCCATGAACTTGATGTAGCGTTCCGTATAATGGGTGAGGTGGTTGATGGATTCTTCGGGGCGCATTTTTTTGTCGGTCGCAGATAGCAGTGCCAAAGTCACAAGTTCAGGGAAGAGTACGAAATCCGCACCGTATCTGGCAGAGATATCGATGAAATATTCAAGTTGGCTTTCAAACTCACTTTCATCGCGGACTTTACGCATTTGGAACTGCACTGTGGCGACGCGTACGGCCTTTTGCACGGGGTCGCGTTTTTTGCTTTTGCCGACAATAGGCTCAGCCATTGCCGGGTTTTGCCAGAGCATATGCGTGGCGTTGCCGTCAGATTCAGGATCTTGTTTGAGATAGTTTTTAAGGATGCCGATTGGCTCGAAGCCGTTGGATAGATGGAAGAACACCACTGGGTCACGGATTTTACGGGCTTTGACGAGTTCAAGATAGGCTTCGGGGGTTTTGACGTCCTTTTTCTTTTTGCTGAAACCCGGCATGCGTCCGCCGAAGATGATGCCTTTTAACCCCATTTCTTCGCAGAGTTCGCGGCGTTTGTTGTAAAGGCGCGTGCCGATCCGGAGGCCGCGATAGTCGGCATCCACGCAGACATCCATGCCGTAGAGGTAATCACCGTTCGGGTCGTGCCGTGAGGCGAAGCCTGCGCCAGAGATTTCGTCCCATGTGTGGGCTTTCATGGCGATTTTTTCGGCGATGATGAAGGTCGAGCAATAGCCGACGATTTCATCATTATATTCAACGACGAATTGCCCTTCGGGGAAAACGGTGACTTGGCCGCGGATCATTTCTTCCGTGGTGTAGTCTACGTTTTTGTAGATTTTTTTGCTGAGAGCCTCGAGCTGCTTCGCGTCCTTAAAGGTTGTTTGGCGAATGGTTAGTTTGGTGTTGCTCTTGCGGGTGTGTTGATTTTTGCTCATTACACTAAACTCTTATCAAATGCGGCGGCATCTGGTGAGAGTATCATTTCGTTATGGGCTTTGCCGGATGGGATCATCGGAAAGCAGTTTTCTTTTTGATCGACCATGACATCGACGATTGTGACGCGGTCAGTATGCATCATTTCTTCGATGACGCCGTCAAGTTGATCAACGGTTTCAGCGCGCAGGCCAACCCCGCCATAGGCTTCGGCGAGTTTAACGAAGTCAGGTAAGGACTCGGTATAGGAGTTGGAATAGCGCTCCCCGTGCAGGAGTTCCTGCCATTGACGCACCATGCCCATCCACTGGTTATTGAGGATGAAGATTTTAACAGGGGTTTTGTATTGCACGGCGCAGGACATTTCCTGAATATTCATCAGGATTGAGGCTTCGCCCGCAACATCAATCACGAGCGCATCGGGGTGGGCGATTTGCGTGCCGATAGCCGCAGGCAGTCCATAGCCCATCGTGCCGAGGCCGCCTGAGGTCATCCAGCGGTTGGGCTCGTTAAACGGCATGAACTGCGCCGCCCACATCTGGTGCTGCCCGACTTCGGTGGTGATGTACGTGTCGCGGGAATCTTTTTCCGTGAAGTGGCGCAGGCGCTCAAGCGCGTATTGCGGCTTGATAATGGTTTTATGCTTTTTGTAGGCGAGGCAGTTTTTGGCGCGCCAGATTTCGATTTGTTTCCACCATTTGCCCATGTCGTTTTCATTGGCCTTGTAACCACGCGCCCGCCAGACTTCGAGCATGGCTTTAAGTGCCTGAGCGGCGTCTGCGACGATCGGAATATCGACATGAATATTTTTGTTGATTGAAGACGGGTCGATATCAACGTGGATTTTTGTGGAATCCGGCGAGAATTTATCAACGCGGCCTGTGACGCGGTCGTCAAAACGTGCGCCGATATTGATCATCACGTCGCAATCATGCATGGCCCAGTTGGCTTCGAATGTGCCATGCATGCCGAGCATCCCCAGCCATTGTTTATCATTGGCAGGATATGCACCCAGACCCATTAAGGTGGAGGTAATCGGGAAACCGGTTTCGCGGACAAGTTCGCGCAGCAGCTTGGAGGCTTCTGTGCCCGCATTAATAACGCCGCCGCCTGTATAGAATACGGGTTGTTTGGCATGCGCCATCAGTTCCACGGCCGCTTCGATCGCGTCCATATTCGGGCTGGTGCGGGGCTTATATTTATGGTTTTCCGGTTTTTTGGCTTCCTTGTAGGTCCCTTTGGCGAATTGGATATCCTTCGGGATGTCAATCACAACAGGGCCGGGGCGACCTGTACGCGCTACATGGAAGGCCTCATGCACGGTTTCGGCGATGGTGTCTGCGCTTTTAACCAGATAGTTATGTTTGGTGCAGGGGCGGGTGATGCCTGTGGTGTCGGCTTCCTGAAATGCGGAGGTGCCGATCAGGAAACTGGGGACTTGGCCCGTGATACAGACAAGGGGGATGGAGTCCATCAGGGCGTCAGTAAGGCCTGTTACGGCGTTGGTAGCGCCGGGGCCGGAGGTGACCAGCGCGCAGCCGACTTTGCCTGTGGAGCGGGCATAGCCTTCGGCGGCATGCAAAGCGCCGCCTTCTTGGCGCACCAGAATGTGGCGGATTTTATCCTGATTTTTGAAAATTTCGTCATAAATCGGTAGAACCGCGCCGCCCGGATAGCCGAAGATCACTTCGACGCCTTGCTCGATCAGGGCTTTAATCACCATCTCCGCGCCTGTCATTTGCTTGGGCGCTTTGGGGGTGCTTGCTTTTGTGGCGTCTGTCTTCGCGTCTTGGGTGCTCATGGCTCTTTCCTTGTCGTTATCAGCGTTTTACGTTTTTGCCTGTGTTTATGCAATAAAAAACGCCCTGATCGAATGATTTCAGGGCGCCGCGTTGTTGTTAGAATTTAAACAAGTCTATCGGCGGCGCGCCTCCACGAGAAGCACGACCACTAGGTTTACGATTGTGTTGTTTAAAATTTTCATGAGGCCACTAAACCAGTTTTTGTTTTTGATCGCAATAAAATTATAGGTTCTGATGTTATTTAACTTTGTTTATTCGCCGATGGTCTTGTTAGTATAGGGTTTATTTAAAAAGTTCAGAAAATTGATGTTTAAGATCAGGTTAGCCGGTAGTTTTTATTATGTGATTGCGTTTGTCATCTTGTCGCCTTTTTTGGCTCTTGGGTTTGAAGGTGTTGGGAATGGCAGTGATGTTTTTGCGTTTTTAATTCGTCATGTGCTGGATGATGTTATTTTCAATTCCTTGATTATTCTTATTTTGACCAGTTTGGGTGTGCTGTGCATTGGAATCAGCTGTGCGTGGTTCAGTGTCCATTATCGTTTCTGGGGGCGCGGGATTTTTGAGTGGTTGCTTTTTATCCCGCTGGCCTTTCCTTCTTATATCTTGGCGTATGTCTATACTGATTTTTTTGATCAGGCGGGGGCTTTGGCCGGGTTTTTGAGGGGCGGGGGCTTTGAGGGGTTTTTACCAAAGATGAGGTCTGTATGGGGCGCTTCGTTTATTCTTACATTTTGTTTGTATCCTTATGTTTATTTATTTGCACGCAATGGGTTTTTGGCCGGATCCAAAAGCCAAATTGAAAATGCAAAACTTCTGGGAGCCGGGGCGTATGCTCGATTTTTTGATATTGCTCTGCCGGCGGCGCGTCCGTTTATTATTGTGGGTTTGATGTTGGTGATCATGGAGGTGCTTGCTGATTACGGAACCATGGATTATTTCGGCATTAAGGTTTTTTCGACCGTTATATACGATTCATGGGCCGGGTATGGGGATATTACAGCGGCTGCGCGGTTGTCTCTTTTGTTGCTGGGGTTTGTATTTTTGCTGGTTTGGGGGGAAAAAAGCCAGCGTGGTCAAATGCGTTTTTACGCTTTAGAGATGGCCAAGGTCCCTCCCCGGCCCAGTGTGAAGGGGGGCTTGTGGATGAGTTTGTGGTGCGGATTTCCTATACTGGTTGGTTTTGTTATTCCGGCTATTTTGCTTGTTTGTATGGTGTTTGAGACGCTGGATGGCGCATATTTACACGCACAAATATTGCGAACGCTGCCGTATCTTTTTAATACGTTTATTCTTTGTTTTGTTGTTGCTGTCTTGGGGGTTTGTATTGCGTATATCTTGATTGCAGAGAAAAGGGGCGTTCCCACCCGCGTCAAACAGATTTTCTTTCATTTGTGCGGATTGGGTTATGCGTTGCCTGGTGTCATTCTTGGGCTTGGCATGCTTCTTGTTTCGTCGTTGTTTAGTCAGGTTGATATTTTGGTGACGGGTACGTTTGTGTTTCTGATTTTGGGATATTTAATCCGTTTTCTGAATGTTGCGCTTCAAAGTCTGGATGCGGGGTGCGAGAAAATCAGTCCGTCTATTACGCAAGCCAGCCATCTTATGCAGTATCGAAAGTTTGATGATTTCTGGCATATTAAGCTGCCTTTGCTTTTGCCATCGATGTTGAGCGCAGCTCTGATTTTGGCGGTTGAGGTTATTAAGGAGTTGCCGCTTACGCTGGTTTTGCGTCCTTTTAATTTTGATACGCTGGCGGTGCATACTTATAATCTTGCCTCGGATGAGCGGCTTGCAGAGGCGGCTTTTCCTGCGCTGTGTATTGTTTTAGCGGGCTGCATTCCTGTCGTGCTTTTGCAAAGGCTCCTTCATAGATCGGAGTGATTCAGACGTTTTTAGGGAAAGCCGATTTCATCAAAAATCATTTTTGCTTTTTGTTGGTGGACACCGAATTCGCGAACATTGATATCCTGTCTTTTGAAAGATTTCTGTGCTTCGACAATTTCATTCACGACGACGCCTGAGACGACCGGATATTCATTATTGCCGTTGGCGAAATAAGCCTGGGCGCTTTCAGAGGTTAAATATTCTAAAAACATGCGTGCTGCGTCTTTATTTTTACTATGTTTGAGGATGCCTGCGCCTGAAATATTGATATGCGTGCCTTTGCTGTTTTGATCGGGGAAGACGATCTGTAAATCTTTGATAATTTCAAGATCTTCCGGTTTTTCCGAGCGTTGCAGACGGAAGAAATAATAGCTGTTTGCCAGGGCAATATCACAAACGCCTGCTGATACGGCTTTGATCTGGTCGGTGTCGCCGCCCTGGGGCTTGCGCGCCAGATTATCTAACAGGCCCTGCGCCCATTTTCTTGCGGCGTCTTCACCGTCTTGTGCGATCATGCTGGCCAGCAAGGACTGGTTATAGATATTGCCTGAAGAGCGAACGCATATCCGTCCTTTCCAGCGGGGATCAGAGAGATCCTGATAGGAGGTTGGTGCTCCGTCTTTTATTGCGTTTTTGTTATAAACCACAATGCGTGCCCGGGTTGAAAATCCGAACCATTGTCCTTCCGGATGTTGGAGATTTGCGGGAATTTTTTCGTTTAATATTTTGGATTGAGTGTTTTCGAATAATCCGGTTTGCTCGGCGCGCCAAAGTCTGCCGGAATCTACGGTGATAAAAAGATCGGCGGGGCTGAGATCGCTCTCTTGTTCCAGCCGGGCAATAAGAGCATCTTCCTTGCCGTCAACACGGTTGATTTTAATGCCGGTTTTTTCGGTAAACTCGCTGTAAAGTTTTTCATCGGTATCATAGTGCCGCGAGGAGTAGATATTGAGTATATCATCTTGAGCCAGGGCAGGATTAAATGGTGTGACCGCTAGCGTTATTGTCACAATTAACAAAATTTTTTTTAGCATGATGCGTACCCTTTTAGCTTGAAATTAATAATGATTCTCAATTAAGATATAGATGTATTGAGAATGAATATCAACTAGGAGTTTGATTTTTTGACAGCCAGGCCGAAAGTTTTGGAGTCGATTTTGAAAGTGGACCGCCTCTGTTTTGCATATGCGGGGCAAAAGGCGGAGCCTTTGGGGGTTTTGCGAGAGGTTTCTTTTGACATTTATAAAGGGGAGTTTTTGTGTTTTCTTGGGCCTTCGGGGTGCGGGAAGACAACATTATTGCGATTGATTGCCGGGCTGGAAGGGTCTGATAATGGTTTTATAAGGCGTTCTGATGGCAGCAAGGATGCGCTTAAGATTGGGATGGTTTTTCAAGATTTGGCGCTTTTTCCGCATATGAGTGCGGCCCGGAATGTTGGTTATGCGCTTCGACATCTGTGCCGATCCGATCGCCGTGAGCGCGTTGATGAAATGTTGGCGCTTGTCGGCCTGACGGACAAGCGCGGCGCGTATCCGCATGAATTATCCGGTGGTCAGAAACAGAGGCTGGCGCTGGCTCGTGCGCTTGCCTGCCATCCTGATATCATTTTGCTTGATGAGCCTTTTGCAGCGCAGGATGTTCGGTTGCGGGCGCAGATGCGCGATGATGTTATGCATATTTTGCGTGAGGCCGGTGTGACGGCCTTGCTGGTGACACATGATCCGGAAGAAGCGATGCAGTTTGCGGATCGTATTGCGATTATGAATGCGGGGCGGATTGCACAGATCGGGACTCCTTTTGATGTGTATAACACCCCTGTGAATGCTTTCGTTGCTTCATTTTTTGGTCAAGTCAATGTTTTGAAAGGTCAAGTTCAAGATGGCGGGGTTTTAACGTCTGTTGGTTTTTTGCCAGCCAAAGGCATCGACGATCATACATTTGTGAAGATTATTGTGAGGCCGGAGGCTTTAAAGCTTTGTACCCATGATCCGGCGGTTGATCATCATGATCCTCGGCATGTTCATGCTCATGGTCATATTTCAGAACAAAAATATTTAGGGCGCTCAACCCTTGTCCATTTTGATACATATGATCTTGATGATCGTCAAAAGACCTCTATGCATTTGCATGCCCGGATGCCTGGTGCGTTTTTGGACAAAGGCCATGACGATGTGCAGGATATATTTCTTGATCACTCGCAAATTTTTATTTTTAAAGATGAAGCGGCATAGGATTTGTTCAGACGGGTTTTAATTCTATTTATGTTTAAAGGCTGAATTTATCCAGCACGCAGATATTTTCGTAACCTCTTGATGCAAGATATTCTGCCGCTTGGGCGCTGCGGATATTTCCTGCGCAGACAAAGGCCAGGAGTTTGTCCCTTGGCAGTTCGTTATAGCGCGATGGTATGGATGTAAGTTCTATATGAAGGATTTCGCCCTTTGCCCCGATAATCGGATCTGCCTCAATCTCCCAGTCTGCCCGCACGTCGATGATGATATGTTCACGTTTGTTCAAGTTTTCCAATGATATCAGGTCAGTCATTTTCTTCTCCGCTCTGTAAGGGCTCCAATTCGCCTGCCCGTGGGCGCAATGCGGGCAAGACGCATCTTTTTTCACCCGCAAATTCTGCATCCTAAAATCTTTAAAATCAAAGCTTAAAACATGGCCCGCCGAAACATTCTCCATTCCCAGCAAAAAACACAGTGCCAGATGCGCCTGCCACATCCCCGTCAGACCCGCCGAAGTGCCCAGTATCCCCGCTTCATTACAATTACGCGTATCACCGGGAAGTTCAGGGAACAGGCAGTGGTAACACGGCTGCCCTGCTGCGAATCCTGCAAAGACGCCGATCTGTCCGCGCCATTGATTTACGCTCGCAGAAATAAGCGGCATGCGCTTTTCTATCGACACCTTATTAAGAAGCGTTTTGGTTTCAAAGTTATCGGATCCGTCCAGTATCAGATCATAATGCGGCAGGTCATTTTGAAGTGCTGGCGCTGAGGAATCCAGATCCTTCAAGGCAAGCCTCTCAGGATGACATTGAACGTTTATTTCAGGATTAAGCGCACGTAAATAGGCCGCCGCGGCCTCGGCCTTATTTTGTCCCTCCTGCTCATTTTTATAGATGGTCTGCCGGTGCAAATTGGAAATGCTCACCGTGTCGTTATCATAAATTGTAAGCCGCCCAACGCCAGCCGCCGCCAAATAAGGGAGGGCCGCCGCACCCAATCCACCCGCGCCGACCATGCATATATGTGACGCCGCAAGACGTTCTTGCTGCGCCTGTGAGATATCAGGAAGAGCAAGCTGGCGCGCGTATCGTGTCATGATTTTTGATGCCAAAACGGTGTATCAAGGAGAGGCGTCGAAGCCGCCCCGCTTTCCTGCGGCGCGATGATCCCCGCCAGATACGCTGCCCGTCCTGCCTCTATGCCGCGCGCAAACGCGCCCGCCATCGCCGCAGGATCACCCGCCTTCGCCACCGCGGTATTGAGCAGCACCGCATCATATCCCATCTCCATAACCTGCGCAGCATGGCTCGGCGCGCCAATCCCCGCATCCACCACAAGTGTCAATTCAGGATAACGTTCCCGAAGGAGGTGCAAAGCATACGGGTTATTCAGCCCCCGCCCCGATCCTATCGGCGCGCCCCAGGGCATCAAAATCCGCACGCCCGCCTCGACAAGCCTTTTCGCCAGCACCAGATCATCCGTCATATAGGGAAAAACCTCAAACCCCTTGCCCACCAGAATTTCGCTCGCCTCGACCAAACCATAAGGATCTGGCTGGAGCGTATAATCATCGCCCAAAATCTCGAGCTTAATCCAGTTCGTGCCGAACACTTCACGCGCCATCTCCGCCG
Organism: uncultured Micavibrio sp.; assembly: GCA_964350435.1. Classification (GTDB taxonomy): domain Bacteria; phylum Pseudomonadota; class Alphaproteobacteria; order Micavibrionales; family Micavibrionaceae; genus TMED27. The sequence continues at coordinate 92,959 of CAYGJS010000002.1, read as the reverse complement.
TCGTCACGACTTCCGCCACCCCGTAACACCCGGCCGTATTCGGCAGAACCGGCACATCAAACCCTTTAATAATATTCCAGAAATCCTGCCCCTTACCCGCCTTGCTCTCTCGCCGCAAAGACACGGTGACAAGGCCGGGTCTCGACACCTCAATCGCATCGGCAAGGCTCTGCGGCGAAGGATACCCCGCCGTCCCCAAAAAAAGCCGGCCCTGCAAAATTACATCGCCGATATTCAAACTCTGGTTCATTGCTATCCTCCTTGCATGGGGGCAACAATCTCGATCAAGTCGCCATCCTCAAGCAGCACACTCGCGTAATTCCCCTTCGGCACAAAAATGCCATTGCGCGCCACAGCAATCATCATCCCGATCACCTCTTCTTGCTCCAGAACATCATAGAGATTGAGCGGCGCTTCAAAGCTTTTAAGCTGCCCGTTGATCGTTATTTTCATCGCTCGCCCCTTTCATAAACAAATCCATAAACGCGTGCTCGCGCCCCTCAACATGCGCCAGCGCGCACGCCGCCATAACAGGCGAAAGCAAATATCCATGCCGAAACAATCCGTTACAAGACACCACATTCCCGCGCGCACTTATGCGCGGCAAATTATCAGGATAAGAGGGACGCAAGCCCGCCTGCACGGACACAATTTCCGCCTCACCAAAACTCGGATGCAATGCATAAAGCGCGCTCATCAGCTCCATGGCCGAGCGCAGCTGCACGCCTCCACCCTCACTTTCCACTTGCGTCGCGCCGATCATGAATACGCCGCCTCCTCGTGGGACAATATAGAGAGGATAGCGCGGATGTATAAGCCGCACAGGCCGTGAAAGCGAAAACTCTGGATTGTGCACGATTAAAGTTTCGCCCTTCACGCCGCGGATTTCAGGATCCCCCGCGCCCATCCCACGGCAATCAATAATTATATCTGTTTTCAGGTTTTCAGGCTTTTGCGTTTCGGTTATTAAGGAAACGCTAACCGCCATTTCATCAATCAACGCCTGCATGGTTTTAACAGGGTCTAAATGCGCCTCGGAATTTAGAAACAATCCGTTTCGGAATTTTTCCGGCAGATTTTTTTCGTATTCTTGGGGAGGAACCGGCGCGCGCATATCGAGAGGCAAATGCGATTTAAACCGCTCCAGCACATATCGATCCTCGGCGCAGGCCACGAGCAAACTTCCGCGCTGTGAAAATCCTGTATCCAGATCAATTTCGCGCCACGCTTCAATCCCCGCCAAGCCGGCCTCGATCCACGCGCCGTCCATATGCTCAATCTCCGCATAGGGCGCGAGCATCCCCCCCGCCATCAAGCTTGCATTTTCGGCGGGAAAACCGGCTGCGTCATAGATTGTGACCGCATGTCCGCGCCGCGAAAACGCCCGCGCCGCCATCAGGCCCATAATGCCCGCGCCCAAAACCGCGATATTTTGTGAAGTTGCCATTTTTTCACACTTCCTACGGCGGCATTATCCGCATCAGGTTGAGGCGTATACTCTCAGCCCCCTTGGGCACCGCCAGTGAATAGGCCTAGGATATTGGATATTTGGCCGTAAAGTCAATTATTCTTGAATGGTTTTGTGAAAAATCCGCTGGTTCCGTCTGATAGACGGATCATTCGCGGATTTTACGGTTGAGTATTAGAGAGATGCAGAGCGTAGAGAGCATGCCGAGCAGAACATAGAGCCAGGGGTTGGCGTTAGTCGGCATCATCGAGGCTTTGTCGGCATTCCCTGCTGTGGCTTTATTCAGCAAATCGACCTGTGCCTTGATATTGGCCAGTTCGCTTCTCAGCATTTGGTTTTCGGCGTGGACTTCTTTTGTGGCCTCGATCATCGGGGCGATAAGCCCCATATAGTTTACTGATTTTGTACCCATTTCATCGGTGGCTGTATGGACAAGCTCGGGGAAGATTTCTTCCAGTTCCTGAGCCATGACACCGAATTCAATGCGCTTTTCTTCATCGTCTTTCATGGTGAAGCTGTAGGTATCAATGGCGGCGATTTTTTCGATCATGGAACCGCGAACGTCAAGCGCGGTGATATTGTCTTTTAAGCGGCGGTCGGATGTGTCGGTGATCGTGCCTGTGTATTCTATGTCGCCATTGACGTCGAGTTCGATGCCTGCGGTGGGTGTTACACCGATTCCGAGTTGACCTGCATTTGTTAAGCGCATTTGCTCGCTACCGTTCACATCGAATTCAATGCGTGTATTGTCAACAAATGTCAGCTTATCACCGGCATCACGCCCTACGTTCCCATCGGTCGTGTAAAGCGTGCCTGCTGTTGATCCGCCGGAGCCGAGATTGTCGGAACCGCCGCCGCTGACAGTTTGTGATATTATTGAGCCGTCCGATTTTTTTGCTTTAAGTTCGAATTCGTCATTGCCTTCGTCAAGCCACAGAGACCATTGTGAATTTGCGATACTTGCATCAGCGATCGCTGATGAAGGTGCCGGAAGGAGGAAAGCCGTGCCGTTAACATCAAGAGCTGCGCTCGGAACTTCAGCACTTGCCATGTTGAATCCTACATTTCCGGTTGATTCATCGAAGTATTGCAAGACGCTCCATGTGGAGCCGTCCCAATATTCTATTAATAAATCTTCTTGTTGGGAGCTTGCGAATAAAGTGTTTGCATTTCCGCGTGCAGTTATATTCCAGTGCGATGTTTCTGCATCTGCGAAGGAGGCAGCATCACCTGAGGTTGTCAGAACGATGCCTGAATTTGTGGCTTCGGTTCCTTCAACGATCAAAAATCCTTCACCGGATGCATTGTAAGCGTGCAGCGTTCCCGCAGGAGTTGATGTGCTTATTCCTATTTGGTCTGTTGCGAGAAGACCGTATAGCGTGTTTCCGATGTTGAGTTCGTTTGAGGCCGTTGCTGCCGAGGCGTCTACGCCAGAGCCAATTATAATATTGCTTGCACCTGTTGTAATAGAATCTCCTGCTAAATAGCCGATTGCCGTGTTGTCGCTTCCTGTTGTAACCGCGGTAAGTGCGTTATACCCGAATGCGGTGTTGTTATCACCTTCACCAGCACCAGCTGTATTGGTAAGAGAAGTGAGTGCTCCAATACCGATTCCTGTGTTGAAATCATTATTTGCGAGTGCTGAGCCATAAACTTCGCCGGCGAAGAGGTTGTTGTTGGTGGTGTCTTTTTCAACATCTGTCAGGTCGTCGAGGGCTATAGCACCGGCTGCCGTTGAACAGTCTACCCATTCAAATTCAGTGGTGCCGTGTTCGTAGG
>CAYGJS010000002.1:83485-89612 GCA_964350435.1 uncultured Micavibrio sp. | reverse complement strand
CGCCCTGATGGTGAGGGCACCGGTATTGGCGAGTGTGGCATCGCCGGAGATGGCGGCGTAAGCCCCTGTGCCCGCACCTGTGCCGATAAAGATTTCTGTGTCCGCGACATTGGCCGCGGCAGTTTCCAAGTCGTTTATCTCTGCTCCGGCTGCCGTTGAACAGTCTACCCATTCAAATTCAGTGGTGCCGTGTTCGTAGGTCAGACAGAATTCATCCTGGCCTGCGCCGGCCGCGCCGACAGCGTCGAGCATTGCGGGTTCAAGCACGCCCGCCCTGATGGTGAGGGCACCGGTATTGGCGAGTGTGGCATCGCCGGAGATGGCGAGAGCAGCGGCGGTGTTTGTTCCATCACCGATCCATACGCGTCCGTCTGTAAGAGAGGGGAGTCCGCCCACACTTGCGGCGGTGAAACAATTTGCGCCGTTGGCGTCACAATATTCAGTTGCGGCTATGTCTCCGGTGAGGTCGAGGACAACATTGAGGTTTGCGCCGCCAGCATTGCTGACGGTTGAACTTCCGATGGCAACGGTGTTGGCTGTTGTGGAAACGATATTGGCGGCGGCATCGAGAGTCCAGTCAGTTTCGGGGGCGGGTTGTCCGGTCACTTTTCCGATACGCACGCCGCCGAGGGTGTCGTCATATTCGATGTAATCGTTGGTGCCGTCGGGTGTCCAGATTCCTGTGCCGACCTCTGTGGCTAGGAAGCAGTTTTCGCCGTCTACATCACAGTAATGAGTAGCACCAAGGGGGCCGTTGACTTCCATCAGCAGGTTTTGCCCATCGCCGCCGACGCCTGTTGCAACGCTGGCGGTGCCTACGCCGACATCGCCGTTGGCGAGGAGGTTGATGCGCGCGGTTCCGCCTGTTACGAGGCCGAGAATATCGGCGCCGCCGGAGTAAATTCCGGAGTTTGGATCGCCTGTGAAGCTGTATGATGGTGTGGCTTCTGCGCCGGCGGCGTTATAGATAAGGCTTGCGGTTTGGATGATGCCTGCGACATGGAGATCCTGGCTGGCGTTGGCGTTCAAGCTTACGGCGACAGAAGAATCTGCGCCGATCAGGACGTCGTTATCCGCATCGACATTATATTTGATGTCATTGGCTTCGGTGGCATCAGACCATTTGCCGAGATCGTCCAGAGCGGAGGCCGCTGTGAAGACAAGGCCGTTGCCCGTGCCGTTAACTGTCACGATTTTGTTGGCGTCTGCGGCTGCGCCTGCGTATGCGGCCGGTGTGTCATCGAGGTCAACGAAATCTTCTACACCTCCGCCGCCACTGGTTCCGGCGGTATCTGCATTACATTTCCATTCGTCGCCGTCCCAATAGCTGAACTCTGTTCCATCGGAGGCACAGTCGATTGGGGTTAGGACCTCGCCGTTCCATGTATAGCCGTTTGCTTCTATGGTACCGTTGAAATCTGCGCCGCCTTCGGCATCGACTACGCCGTCTGAATTTACGGCAAAGACCTGGGCGGGTGCGCTGTCATTAATGGTGAGTGGGTTTGTGGACCCGTCGGCGGTGTCGCCTGTTATGGTCATGTTATTGCCAAAAGTCGAAGTTGATGTGACGTTTAGTGTGCTTGAGATATCAACGGTGCCGTTCACTTCCAGAGTATCGTTGAAGCTCGATACGTCAAAGCTGTCGGCAAAGCCGATACCCACGCGTTTATTGGCGTTGGTGAGGTCGGCGTGAATAACGTCTCCGATATTCAGGTATTCAGTGGCTGTACCGGGAGTGTTAGACGCCACGTTGCCGAGCAGGATGTTTGTGGTTGAGCCATCATTGCCGAGCATGTTTGTGCCGTCCAGCATGTATATGCCGCTGGCGGTTATATCGCCTGCGACATCGAGTTCTTCGGATGGGGAGGCGGTGCCGATACCGACGGTGCCGTCATTTTCAACGACGAAGATGTCCGTGCCGTTTGCGCTTTCGACAAGAAGCGCATCGGCTGTGTTGTCATTGGTTGAACCTGTAATGGTGACATCGCTGTTGAGGTCGGATGTGCCTGTGACGACGAGGTTGTTTTCCATGGTGGCGACGCCGCCGACATTGAGGGTGCTGGAGATATCGACCGTACCGACGATATCCAGTGTGTCATCGGGCGCGCCTGTGCCGATGCCGACTTGCGGCGTGCCTGTGTTGTAGAAGATGTCATCGCCTGCGCCGAGTGACCAGATTCCGGAGGCTGTGACCCATGCTGTACCGCCAGCGTTACAAACTTCAATATTTGTACCGCTTCTTCTCAGCATGCCCGCGTTGCCAGCATCATCGCCGTCACAGTAAGCATCGGATGTTACGTTGTCACTCATCAGCATTAAGCCGCCTGCGAATTCTGTGTAATCGTTGCCAGTTGTCGGGTCTACGGGTTCGATCAGGTCTGTAATCATGGAGGCTCCCGTCGCAACGGCGATGTCTGCGGCGGCGGAGATGCCGCCAGAGAATGCCGATGTTCCTGTGCCTGTGACTTGGAGGTCGCGGGCTATGCCCGCTGTTGTGGGGTTGATGGCAGACCACATGCCGCCTGAGCTGGATACGGCTTGATTATAAGTCATGGCTTCGACGATATCGTCACCGCCGCCGCCATCGGGCTCTATGTAGTCATTGGTGCCGGTATTATCGGCCACACAGGAGGTCTGGAAAAGGCCGTCGGGGCCAGCGGACATGACCGCAATCGCGATGTTGTTGGCGTCTGTGTTACCAGCGAGGTATCTTCCGCAACCGCTATAGTTTGCGGCGATGTCGCCGTGGTCCCATGCGCAATAGCCGTAAGCATTGCCCCATGGGTCGGTTTGTGATGCGCCGACGCTGGGCAGTAATCCACCGCCTGTCGGGCCGCCCGCTGTGGGCGCGGGGCCTTCGGTATATAGGTCCAGATCACCCGGGTCAGCGCCGCCTTCACAGGTGACTTCAACCATCGCATCGCTTGAGTTTGCAAGAACGAGGCTTGCTGCGACGCGGAGTTCGGCCTTGGCTTGTTCGCGGCGGTTGACTTCGACCATGGTTTTGAGGGGCCCGCGCATGGTGGCCATGATGCCTGCGCCCAGAACGCCGACAACGGCGACGGCGCCGAAGAGGGCAAAGAAGACGTTACCGCTTTCATTGGTGATAAAATTGCGGCGAAGAGCGGACAGGAGTCCTTTTGGTTGTTCTGTGCTCAATGAATTTGCCCCCAAAGCCTTGCTTTTATTTAATAAATATTTTCCCACATATTATTATGCCTCAAATAGGTTACTAAAACCTTATCATCACAAATGGTTAGGGTGGGTAAGTTGGGGATAGGGTGGTTTTATTCCATAAGACAGGGCTTATATGTGGTGGGTGGGGGTTGATTTGTCCAATTATAGCCAAAAAAATACGAATCGGGTCTTTATGATTCTTTTTTATCAGATGAAATATCGAATTGTTTTAGAATGGAATTTTGGGTTTTTTCGAGTTTTTTCTCATCAAAGCCTTCGATCAGCTCATTGAACACGCGATACCAGTTTATTTCGGCATTCAGGTGGATAAAGACGGAGCCGAGGCCGAGGGCGGCGCGATCCATGAAGACGAATTCGCGTGGAACGGCTATGCCGCCGCTGTCTTTGGAGAGTTCGCGGAGCTTGGTGTGGACTTTTTCTGCCGTGTCGCGGCCATAAACCGCGCCGTCGGCGTGGCCGATAGGGCGGGTTTTGTCTTCGAGGATCGGGCCGTAGAGGAAGCTGGCCCAGATATTGAGGGTTTCGACCTGTTCTTTGGAGAGGTTTTTAAAACCCCATGTTTCATAGGCGTGGACGGCCAGCGTATCGTCTTTGTTTTGCAGAGCGCGGTAGAGGTCAATTACGCCGCGAACGAAGCTGGGCGGGAAGACGCGGATGCAGCCGAAATCCAGCAGGTTGATGGAGAGGTCATCACGCACCGTGTAGTTGCCCAAATGCGGGTCGCCGTGAATTATTCCGTAGTAATAAAGCGGGACATACCATGCGCGGAACATATTCAGGGCGATTGTGTTGCGGTCTTCGAGAGGGGCGTCTTTGAAGGTGAGGATTTTTTTGCCCTCCAGCCATGTGGAGGTCAGGAGGCGGCCCGTTGAGAGTTCATCTATGATTTCTGGGACGCGTACACCTTTTTCATCCCGGAGCATATGGGTGTACATTTTGGTGGCGCGGGCTTCGCGGGCGTAGTCGAGTTCTTCGCGCAGCCGTTCAGACAGTTCGGCGTGGATGTGCTCGGTTTTTATAGATTTATCATATTGGCCATATATGCCGAAAATGAGTTTGAGTTGGGCGAGGTCGGCGTCGATTGCGCTTTGCATGTCGGGATATTGCAGCTTACAGGCAACAAGTTTTTCATCTTCTTCAATAAACGGGCTGCGACCCAAATCCGCCTGCGCTTCCGGTTCGCAGGTACTGGTTTGTACATTTACGCTTCCGGTTCTCGGCGTATTTGGCTCTCGCTCCGTTTCTTTTTGAAGCTGAAAAAATTGCGGGAATTTTTCTTTTGATATTGTGGCTTTGTGGACTTGCCCGAGGGAGGCTGCGGCGGCGGCTTCGCGGGAGAAGTTCTCGAAATGACTTTCCCAGTTCGCTCCCAGTTCGGTTTTCATGCGGCGTTTGACGAACGGCCAGCCCATGGGCGGGGCATCGGATTGAAGCTGCCTGAGTTCTTCGGCATATTCGGGCGGCAGAGCCTCGGGGATGGTGGCCAGAATTTGCCCGACTTTCATCAGTGGCCCTTTGAGATTGCCGAGTGCCATGGTCAGCGTTTTGGCGTGCTCGGCGCGGTCGATGTTAAGGCCGAAAAAACGCTCGCCCGCGAGTTTGGTCGCGAGACCGGCCATTGAGCCCGAAACCTTGCCGTAGCGGGATATTCTGCCGCCGAGGGTGTTTTCTTTAAATGCCTGATCGTCTTTGCCCATGGCAATAACATGGCGGGTTTGCAGGCGAAGTCCAGCAGAAAAATGTTTACATAGTACGCACTTTTTTGTTACATAATGCGCATGGTTGATGTTCAGGAAAAAAGTCCATTTCTAAATGATGTGCAAAAAGAGGCACTTCGCGGTCTGTTTTCTGCGGCGTTTGAAACGGCGCGGGCGTTTAACGGGAGTGAAAAATCTGGCAGAGCATTGCAAAATTCCCTGGTATTAATTGAGGATTTCACGCAGGCGCATCGCGGGGTGAGTGATGTGGGTGGTGATCTGGATTTTGAAGCGTTGCAGATCGTTTTTGCCCGTCAGGCCGGGATCAATGATGCACGCCCGGCCTATGCGATTTTGACTGATACGCTGGATCAATTTTATGGAGATCTCGAGGGTCTCTCGCTGGCGGATGTTTTGAGTATTATGGAGGATGCGGGCGCGGCCATTCTCTACAGCGATGATGTGTATGTGGAAAGTGATGAGGGCGCGCTGGTGGCGGGGGTTGATCCGCAAAGCGAATATGTGCCTGCGCATTTCATTCCCAAGCTTGTCTATTTGATGGATGCGCTGCGCAGTTTGCCGGGCGTTGCGCAGACGCATATGGATGATGTGATTGTGCATGTCGGCCAGCGGCGGGATAATATGCTGCGCCAGCAGCCTTATCTGATTGTTGATATTCCATGGATGAACAAGCAAATCGCGCTGTGTAACGAGAGCGGCCAGATCACGTTTTTGTATGACGGGATGATGAATCCGAAAATCTTTACCGATATGCCGAAATCCTTTTTGAATGGGATTGAGGGGATGGGCAGGCTCAAGTTTTTTGACGCGCAGCATTTTCAAGAAAATCTTCAAGTGTTTTTATCCGAGGGTTTGCCGGAGAAACGCAAAAAACCGAATGTGCAAAAAGAGGCTGAAAAAGCGCTGCGGCGAAAGGCGATGCCTTATACGCTCGAAATGGTTTTGGCGGCGGCGGAGGCGGAATATGCGGCGAGTGTGGCGGCCGGGGCGCCGAGACGGCCGAGCGTGGTTGATAAAGACCTTATTGCGCATGCGCGGATGAAGGCGTTTCAGACGAATTGGACAGCGGTGGATGCGCATTTTAGGGTGGGGCGGTTTAAGGATTCGGGGTTTGGCTCGCTTGCTGGTTTTCTGGATCATCATGATGTAGGTGTGGTGCAGCATTATACACTGGATGATGTTTTGGCGGCGGCGCGGGCGGAATATGCGGC
>CAYGJS010000002.1:0-83385 GCA_964350435.1 uncultured Micavibrio sp. | reverse complement strand
TGCAGCATTATACACTGGATGATGTTTTGGCGGCGGCGCGGGCGGAATATGCGGCAAGTGTGGCGGCCGGGGCGCCGAGACGGCCAAGTTCTGGCGATACAGATTCGATTGCGTATGCGCCTATGGATGGTTTTCAGACGAATTGGAAAGCGTTGGATAAGCATTTTAGGGTGGGGCGGTTCAAGGATTCGGGGTTTGGCTCGTTTTCCGATTTTCTGGATCATCATGGCGTTGGGGTTTATAGCCTTGAGGATGTTCTGGCGGCGGCGCGGGCGGAATATGCGGCGAGTGTGGCGGCTGGAGTGTCGAGGCGGCCGTGCCTGAACGATAAAGATCCTATTGCGCATGCGCCGATGGCTGCGTTTCAAACGGCTTGGAAAGCGGTGAATGCGCATTTTAGAAATAGGGGGCGGTTTAAGGATTCGGGTTTTGGCTCGCTTGCCGATTTTCTGGATCGTCATGGTGTGATTACCGGGCGGCCTTTGCCGCCCTGGGCGGGGGATGATTTGGGGGCTGCGATTGAGCAGGAGCACGCAGATCTCGCGTTATAGGCTATGACTGGACAGCGCCCCGCATAATGTGATGGAATAAAGGGGTGATTGGCCGTGAAGGGGAGAGGATTTTCCATGGTGCGTTTTTTATTTCTGGTTGTTGGTCTTTTTGCGGTTGTTTCGCCAGCGCAGGCGGGTTGGTTGCAGTTTTTCTTTCCGACATTAGAAAGCACCGAGCCGGATCCTACGGAAACTTTGACTGCGCCTTTTGCAATGGAGCCGAAGAAAGAGGGAGATGCGGGCGTGGCTGATCAGGGTCCGGAGCCGACGGTTGCGGATTATCTGGCGGGGCGTGATGCAAGCGGGAAGCCGTTAATGCCGGAAAATGCGATTGCGCTGGATCAACCGCATCGATCGAATGCGGATATTGTGCAGTGGGTTATGACTGCGGTGTCCGAGGCTTTGATGTTTGATAAGCCCGATTTTAATGAAAATTTGAAAAGTTCGGAGGTGTTTTTTAGCCCGTCGGGGCGGGCGCAGTATTTAAATTCACTTGCTGAGATGGGCATTACGGAAACGCTTAAGGGGAATCAATTTGATATTCGCAGTTTCGTGAGTGACCGCCCTATTTTGCTTAATGAAGGGGTTGCGGAGGGTCATTATAAATGGCTTTATGATGCGGAATTGATGGTTACTTATCTTAATCGCGGGGTTTCTGAATATGCCAATGCGGTGCCGACCAATAAAAAAATGAATGTACGGGTGCAGCTTGGGCGCAGTCAGAGCGCGCAAAACCGTGACGAGGTATGGATTGAGACCTGGAAAGCCAAGCTTTCAGAGTAAAAATCCGCCAGGGGCGGTGATAATCATTAAAAAAACCCTTCACATGGGCGCATAGTCTTTTAGAATTCTTGCATTCGAATCATCGCTTTTTTTTAAGGAGAGACTTTATGTCAGACAATGTTGCTGAATTTCAGCCGGCCCCCCACCCCGAAGATGCCAAAGGTGAGGCCAGAGATGTTGGCGGCGTGGCGGGCGAGCGTTTGCGTTCGTTTATCGAGCGCATTGAGCGTCTGGAGGAGGAAAAGGCGGCGCTCATGGAAGACATCAAGGAAACCTATGCCGAAGCCAAGGGTACGGGTTTTGATGTGAAGACCATTCGCAAGATTATTTCGCTTCGTAAGATGGATAACGAGAAACGCCGCGAGAGCGAGGAATTGCTCGATTTGTATAAATCCGCGATTGGAATGTTTTAGGCTCGATCGTGATTTAGCCGAGAAGTTAAATCTAGCTGGCGCCATTCATTCCCGTTTCCAAAGAACCTTACAGGATCTATATCCTCAATTCCGAGTTGTGGGAGAATTGTGTATTCTGGCAGCTGCATATCCATGGCTGTTAGACGTGGATTTGGAATTCTGAAGCTGTCACGCATGATTGCATCAACTGCGCATTCTGCTATTACATTTCCCTCTGAGTATGTTTCGACATCCCTCTGAAGCTCTGGCTGTCCGCGAAGAAGGCGACTTTTGAATTGTTCCACGGCGGGCAGAGAAGAGGAGCATATAACTTTTGGAAACAAAGATCTGCTTGGCTCTGTAGGGTGCGGAAAGTTTAACATATTGGCCAGGCCGTTCGGATATCCATTCATTCGACTTAAGGCATGCCCATCTCTTTTATCGGCGTTTTTCCATGAACCGTGCATTAAAACGGGCAGTACACTTGCTGCGCCATGATCTTCGATCAGCATGATGGCTGATTTTATCATGGTGCCGCCTGAATCAGAGATATCATCAAACTGGATCATAAAGAGGCCGCCGGGTTGACCGCCTATAACTTTAAGGCCTTCAATCATGTTCTCATTCACGCGGTGCTTGTCAATCAGGACAAAGCGGGGGTGCTGGGCAAAATCTTCATAACGAAGGGGCACTGGCGTATCGGCAGGCAAATTGTTTATTGCACAATACATTTTCCATGCCCCGCAAATTCCCGTATGCAGGCCGCGGGAGCTGCCGTCTTCCGGTTCAAAATCATAGTGGGCTTCCGGGTTGTTAAGAAAATATTCCAATGCAGAGTCGTAGGCTTGATTTATTTTCTCTAGTGCGGGATGGTCATCCGGTTGATCGTAGGGTCTAAGTTTTAGGGCCGGATCGTCATTTCGTGGATCTTTCTCATGAATAAGACGCGCGCGAATATAGGCCAGCATTTTCGCGGAGCCGATGAGGTGTTTCATTGCGCCGTCAGGACAGGCTACGCCGATGTTTTCACGCTTTATATTTTGAGTTTTAATATAATCGAGCGCGGCCTTGGCGGCAGGCTCGGCGTAGGTTGGGCAAAATACGGATCCCGGGTGAATGCGGCTGAGCAAGCGTTTTCCAGAATTTGAATGGACGCCGGGTACGTATAATCCGCTTATGGGCCCGAAACCTTTTAAGGACATGGCATAGTTTTCGGGGGTGAGAGCGTTGTCTCTTGGTTCACCATCTTCCATAAAATTACGATCAGCGCGCATGCCTTCAAGATAGGGGTGTATGAGGTGCAAGTGGGCATCGGCACCACCATATTTGCGCATAAGACCTGCAAGCTCAGTGGTTTGCCAGAAGCGCATCGCCGCGTTGTCGCCGCCGATGGATTGAACGGCAATAATTGTGGCACCTTGCATGGCTGCTTTTAGGGTTTTTCTATCATCCGCGGAGAGCGCAGGGCGACCCGGAAGCTTGGGGTGGTTTGCACCAGTGGCTTCTAAGAATGCCAAGTCAACTTTGGGTGCGCCGCCTGGGAACGCATCGACGTTTGGGCTCCAATTTGTGAGGCTGATTGATGCTGCGGTTAATCCTGCTTCTTGAAGTCTTTGGCGAAGTAACGCTTCAATTCTATCTGTTTTCATAGCCACGAAAGTATTGGTGGAAACGCGCCCACAGCCGATTACTGCGCGAATATGCGGCGGAGCATTGCTATCCAAATTTGGTAAATTGCGCATGTCTTTATTTTCCAAAATCGCTGTACGCTAGCGGATTAAATATGAAAATACAATAAAAATAAGAGCTAGGGGTTGTATTTTATCAAGTCATCGACAACAGCGGGGTCGGCGAGGGTTGAGGTGTCGCCCAGAGAAGCGGTTTCACCGCAGGCGATTTTGCGCAGGATTCTTCGCATGATTTTGCCGCTGCGGGTTTTGGGCAGGCCTTTGGTGAATTGGAAGATATCGACTTTGGCGATGGGGCCGATTTGGGCGCGGAGGATTTTGTTGATCTCTTTTTCCATGTCTTCGCTGGGCGTTTGGCCTTGGTTTAAAATGACATAGGCGTAGATGCCTGTGCCTTTAATATCGTGCGGATAGCCGACGATTGCGCTTTCGGCCACGGCTTCGTGTTCGTTGATGGCTTCTTCGATTTCGGCAGTGCCGAGGCGGTGGCCGGAGACATTCAGGACATCGTCAACGCGGCCGGTGATGCGGTAGTCGCCGTCTTTGTCGCGCTTTGCGCCGTCGCCCGTAAAGTACATGCCGGGGAAGGTGGTGAAGTAGGTTTCGATAAAGCGTTGATGATCGCCATAGAGGGTGCGCATCTGGCCTGGCCAGCTGTCGAGCATGACGAAGTTGCCTTCGGTTTCGCCGTCTAGGATTTTCCCTTGGCCATCGACGATGGCAGGTTTTGCGCCGAAGAAAGGTTTTTGCGCCGCGCCAGGCTTCAGGGTGTGGCAGGGCAGCGGTGTGATCATGTGGCCGCCGGTTTCGGTTTGCCACCAAGTGTCGATGACGGGGCAGCGTTTTTCACCGACTATATTGTAATACCATTCCCATGCTTCGTGGTTGATGGGTTCGCCGACTGTGCCGAGAATGCGAAGGGATTTGCGGGAGGTTTTTGTGACATGCTCGTCACCTTGGGCGAGGAGGGCGCGGATGGCGGTGGGGGCGGTATAGAAGATGTTGACTTTATGTTTGTCAACGATATTCCAGAAGCGTGACCAGTCAGGATAGTTTGGCACGCCTTCAAAAACGAGGCTGGTAGCACCGTTGGCGAGCGGGCCATAGACGATGTAGCTGTGGCCTGTGACCCATCCGACATCGGCGGTGCACCAATAAACTTCGCCTTGTTTATAATCAAAGACGACTTCGTGGGTGAGGGACGCGTACACCATGTAGCCGCCTGTGGTGTGCAGCACGCCTTTGGGTTTTCCTGTGGAGCCGCTGGTATAGAGAATAAAGAGCGGGTCTTCGGCGTTCATTTCTTCGCAGGGGCAATCAGGGGATTGTTTTGAGACGTAACTTTGCCAGTCTTCATAATGTGGTTCATGACCCCCACCCAAGGCTACTTTTTCAGCGTCCTCCCTCCCCTTTTGAGGGGGAGGGTTCGGGAGGAGGCGTGTTCGGAGCAAAAAAATAGTTTCAATAGCTGTTTCTTTAACAGCGTGTCTGACATTTTCGCCAAGGGGGATGGATTTACCGCCGCGCACGCCTTCATCAGCCGTGAGGATGATTTTGGCGTCGCAATCGAGGATGCGGTCGTGGAGGGCCCCGGGCGAGAAGCCGCCAAAGACGACGGAGTGGATTGCGCCGATGCGGGCGCAGGCGAGCATGGCATAGACGGCCTCGAGCACCATGGGCATATAGATGATGACGCGGTCGCCTTTTTGCACGCCGAGGGATTTGAGGGCGTTGGCGAGGCGGCAGGTTTCGGTGTGAAGCTGGGCGTAGGTGATAGCCTGACCCCCACGCGTATTCTCACCCCCACCCTGGCCCTCCCCCTGTGAGGGTGAGGGGGGAGAGGGGTGCCATTCATCAGGCTCGAAAATCAGGGCGATGTCGTTTTCTTTTGCGGGCAGGTGGCGATCAACGCAGTTATAGCAAGCATTGAGGATACCGTCTTCGTACCATTTAATAGATACGTCGCCTGTGAATGAAGTGTTCTTGATACGCGTGGGTTTTTTGTACCAGTCGAGGCGCCCCGCCTGCACGGCCCAGAAGATTTCGGGCTGCTCTATCGAGCCTTTATACATGGCTTCATATTGGTCTTCGGAGATGTTGACGTTATCGAGGATGTCTTTTGATGGTGGGTATGTCTGATTCATGCGGCCTTGCTCTCCACGCCGCCGATGGAGCAGACTTCGTGCCATTCTTCATCCGTTACGGGGGAGACGGACAGGCGAACCTGTTTGACGACTTTCATTTGCGAGAGCAGCGGGTGTGCCTTCAGATCCGCGAGGGTGACAGGGTTTTTGAGTGCGCTCAGCGGTTTGACATCGACGGTGACAAATTTGCCGTCTTCGTTATTCATTGGGTCGGGGTCGGTATAGGCATCGGATGTGATTTCGACGATGCCGACGATTTCCTTGCCCTCATTGGAGTGATAGAAAAAACCTTTATCACCCGGTTTCATGTCTTGGATATTGTTGCGTGCCTGATAATTGCGGACGCGTTTTTCCCAGCGGCCTTCGCCTTTTTTAACCTGGTCGTCCCATGAGAATTTGTAGGGCTCAGATTTTAGAAGCCAATATGCCATTGAAATTTCTCCTTACAATGAGGTTAAGTGTCTTTTTTACGGGTTTCTTTGCCCTTGATATTATAGCGGAAAGGGCGGTTGAGCATTTCTTCTATCGCGTCGTCAACAGGCAGGCCTTCGTGCAAGCATTTATAGACGGCGTCGGTGATGGGCATATCGACGGCGTATTTTTGGGCCAGTGATAGGGTGGCTTTGGCGGTGTGTACGCCTTCGGTGACGGCACTGCGGCTTGAGAGGATTTCATCCATGGATTTGCCCTCGCCGAGCGCAGCGCCGAGGGAGAAATTGCGCGATTGCATGGATGATGCGGTGAGCATCAAATCGCCGATACCACACATGCCGAGCAGGGTTTGTTTTTTTGCGCCCATGGCGACGGCGAGGCGGGCGATTTCGGCGACGCCGCGGGTGAGGAGGGCGGCTCTTGCGCTTTCGCCGAGTTTGCGTCCGTGGACGATGCCACAGGCAATGGCGATCACGTTTTTGATCGCGCCGCCCAGTTGCGTGCCAACGATGTCGTCGGTGATATAGGGGCGGAAATGTTTCAGGCCGAGGGAGTCTTGAAGGGTTTGGCCTGTGTCTTTGTCTTTAATGCCAATGGTGACCGCGCCCGGAAGGCCGCTTGCGATTTCGCTGGCGAAGGTGGGGCCAGTCAGGACGGCGATTTTGTTGTCGGGAAGGACTTGCTGCGCGACGTCCGAGAGCAGGAGGCCGCTCTCGAGTTCGATGCCTTTGGAGCAGATCACGATGACTTGGTCGGGGGTTAAAAATTCTTTCATCGATTCGAGGACGGCGCGTAAGTGCTGCGCGGGTGTGACGATGAGCAGGATGTCGGCCTTGCTGGCGGTTTCGATTGAGCCTGTGGCTTTGAGGTTTTTGTCTAACGGCATGTTTGGGAGGAAGGCCGTGTTTTCATGGCGGGTATTAATGGAGTCGACGACTTCGGGTTCACGCGCCCAGATGGTGACGTTCTTTCCGCCTTTGCTGAGAACCTGCGCCAATGCTGTGCCCCACGCGCCGCCGCCGATAACGCCTATGCTGTGCCCCATTTAAACCTCTTTCTTTTTTTATGCTTTTACCCCAGCACCATGCCTTGGCGCGGCGGTTGGGTCAAGAGGCCAGCGCGGCTTTGCTTTGAAATCAAGAGGGTCTGAAAGGCCGATTTGTAAGCGTTCCAGCCCTGCCCAGGCGATCATGGCGGCGTTATCCCCACACAGAGATAGGGGGGGGGCGTAGGCGCGGACGTTGAGTTTATCGCAAAGTTCGTTCAGGCGCGTGCGAATGGCGGTGTTGGCTGATACGCCGCCGGAGATGACGAGGGTTGGGGTGGGCGTTTGATATGCGGATTTGAATTTTTTGATGGCCAGTGCGCAGCGGTCAGCCATGATTTCGGCCATACTGTGCTGGAGGGCGTAGGATAAATCGGCGATGTCTTCGCGGGCGAAATCGCCTTTCGGCAGGTTTTCGGCGTGTTGGCGGAGGGCGGTTTTCAGGCCGGAGAAGCTGAAATCCAGTTCTTTACGGCCTTTCATTGGCATGGGGAGGGGGAAGCGCTCTAAGGCTTTTGCGGGGCTTTTGCATTCGCGGGCGATTTTTTCCAGCATCGGGCCGCCCGGGTAGCCGAGGCCCATGATTTTTGCGCTTTTGTCGAAGCATTCGCCGGCGGCGTCATCGAGGGTTGTGCCCCAGCGTTTATATTTGCCAACGCCTTCGACGACGAGAAGTTGGGTGTGACCGCCCGATACCAACAGGAGGAGATAGGGGAATTCGATCTTGTCCGTCAGGCGGGGCGTGAGGGCATGGCCTTCGAGGTGGTTGACGGCGATGAAGGGGATTTTTTGGGTGGCGGCAATGGCTTTGCCCGCCATCATGCCGATCATGACGCCGCCGATCAGCCCTGGGCCGCAGGTGGCGGCGACGCCGTCGAGCTCTTTAAATTCGAGTTTTGCTTCGTCCATGGCGGCCTGGATGAGGGTGTGAAGGTGATCGATGTGGGCGCGCGCGGCGAGTTCGGGTACGACGCCGCCAAAGGCTTTGTGCTCTTTGAGTTGGGAGAGAACGAGGGATGAGAGAATTTTTCCGTCTTCGTTTACAACGGCGGCGGCGGTTTCATCACAGCTTGTTTCTATGCCGAGTATTTTCATGGCTTTCTTTTAAACCATTAAGGCTTTAAGTTTCACTAAGAAAATAATAATACGGGTCGAAAAATGACGAAGGCTTTAAAAATCGGAACGCGGGGATCGCCTTTGGCGATGGCGCAGACACGTACAGTATGCGGGATGCTGGCGGAGAAATTTCCTGAACTTGAAACCGAGATTGTGGTGATTAAAACTTCGGGGGATTGGGCGCCTGCGGATGGGGAGGTGCGCCTTAGTGAAACCGAGGGCGGCAAGGGATTGTTTGCCAAGGAAATCGAGGCCGCATTGCTGGCGGGGGAGATTGACGCGGCGGTGCATTCGATGAAGGACATGGATTCAAATTTGCCCGAAGGATTGGTGATTGACCATATGCTGCCGCGCGAGGATCCGCGCGATGCGCTTTTGTTTTCCAATGAAATTCGTTCGCTGGCGGAGTTCGGGCAATATAATCGCAGTGCGATGGATGTTATTCCTGATGGGTGTCTGGTGGGGACTGCGAGCGTTCGGCGTTCGGCGTTTTTATTGGCGCGGCGGCCAGATTTGGCGGTGGCGCCGTTTCGGGGGAATGTAGGCACACGGATTGAGAAAGTTCGAAAGGGGCAGGTCGGGTGTACCTGCCTTGCGATGGCGGGATTAAACCGGCTTGATTTATCGCATGAGGCCGATTTTATATTCGAGGTTGATGAGATGCTTCCAGCGGCCGGGCAGGGCGCGGTCGGGATAGAGGCGCGCGCGGAGGATGCGCAAACTTTATCCATTATTGGCCAAATAAGCGATTTAAATACAGTGCATTGCGTAAAAGCAGAGCGGGCGGCACTGCGGGTTTTGGATGGGTCTTGCCATACGCCGATCGGAGCCTATGCGGTGATCGATCCGCCTGTGCCTAAAAGCTTTGGCGTGACAGGAACAGCTGAAATATGGCTTCGGGTTGCGGTGGTTTCGGAGGATGGGAGTCAGAGTTTTGCGGATGAAATTCGCGGCAAGGTTACGTCGTTTGAGGATGCGATTGCCTTGGGGGAAACGGTTGGTGAGCGTTTAAAATTAAAAATTCCGAAGAAGGTTTTGGGGCATGGTTGAGGCAGAGCTGAAGAAGGTGGTGCTGATTTTGCGACCCGAACCAGGGGCGAGCCGTTTTGCGGCGGAGGCTGAGGCTTTGGGGTTTGAGGCTTTGAGGGATCCTATCTTGCGTTATGTGCCGTTTGCATTTACGCCGCCTGCGCTGGAGGGCTTTGATGCTTTGGTGTTTACGAGTGCGCAGGCTGTACGTGTTTTTTCGGCGGCGGTTCAAGGGCGAGAGATTGCCGTATATTGTGTTGGAGGAGATACGGCGAGGTTTGCCAAGGAGCTGGGGTTTGAAAATGTCTATTCTGCGGATGGCGGTGGAGCAGAGCTTTCGGCATTGGTGCGGGCGAGAGGTTTGCGGCGCGTTTTATATCCACGGGCGAAGGATATTTCTTTTCAGATGCTTACGGCTCTGGTGCAGCATAATATTCAATGTGTGGAGGTGATTGTTTATGAGGCGGTGGCGGCAGAGACATTGAGCGTCGAGGCGGAGGCAAAAATACGCAGTGGCGAGGTGTCGTATGTGGTATTTTTCTCGAAGCGTACGGTTGAGGTTTTTATGAAATTGACAGAGCGAGCAGGGCTTAGGGATCGGATTGAGAGCATAAAGCCCTTGTGTATAAGTCCAAAAGTGTTAAATTGCGTACAGACATACGGCTGGGGGAACGCGAGCGTTGCCGCACAGCCAGATGGGGCGGGGATGAGCGCCCTTTTGGAAGATTTAAAAACCGGAGAGAAAAAGATGAGTGCACCCAACAGCAAAACTGCGATTGATAATGCGGCGGAAGTGATTGAGCGTTTCGGCGGTATTCGTCCGATGGCGAAGAAAATTGATGTGGCGGTCACGACCATTCAGGGTTGGAAAAAGCGTGATACGATTCCGGCAGGTCGGCGCGGGCAGATTTTGGATGCGGCGAAAGAGTTTAATGTCGATTTGAGCGATATTATTACGGGCGCGCCGCGTTTAGAAGGTGCCGCCAATGAGAACGGGGCGATTGTTTTGCAGAATGAGGAAAATCCGTCGAAGATCAAGACCGAAGCGCGTAAGCCAGAGATTGAGAACCCTTCGGATTTTGTAGCGCAAAAGGCCGCGCATGTTGCCGCCGATGAAAATATGTCGGTGCCGCGTGCGGCGATGCCGAGAGCGGAGGCTTTGTCAGAGCCGTTAAACAAGAAAATTGCCGAAGCGGAGCATAAGGCGGTGGCCAAGAGCGCGTGGATCAGCGTGATTTTGATGCTGGTTGCTGTGGGGGCGGTGGCGGCATTGCTGTGGCCACAAAAAGAGGCGACGCAGCGCATTGGTGCGCTGGAGCAAAATATTGGTGAAATTCAAGGTGATGTCGATGCCGTGAAGGAGCAGCAGAGTTTTTTTGGCGCTCTTATCCCGGATGATCTGGATGAACAGCTTTCCAGCTTGCAGGAAAAAGCGGGAGCGACGCAGGAGCAGCTTGGGCAGGCTCTGGATAAAGCCAAGGTCATTTCCGAGGATGTTCTGGGCGAGGGTGCGGGCAGCCTTGAGCAGCGAGTAGAAAAATTTCAAGGTCATATGAATGAGGTTATATCGGCGCCGCAAGTGGCGGCCTTGTTGGAGCGGTTTGATGTGATGCAGGCGGATGAGACGGGGCAAACGCAGATCGACCAGACGATGAGTGAGCTTGGCGCGCTTTTGGGCAATATTAGCGACACCGCAAATGCCAGTATTGATGAAACACTCAATCAAGCGCGAGCGCGTAGCACGGCGATGGGGGAGACTTTCGAAGGTGTGCCGTCCGAGGATTTAAAGGCGGCGGCGTTGCTTTTGGGGATGTCGCAATTCCGTTCTTCGCTCAACCGTGACAATGCGGCGTTTGAAAATGATTTACAGGTTTTAAAGGGGTTAATCGGCGAGGAAAATGTGGAGTTGAACGCCGCGCTTGATCGTCTGGCACCGAGCGCGGAGAGCGGCGTTTTGACACCGTCCGGTCTGACCAATGAATTCAAGTCCATGGCCGGAGAGGCGGTGATTGCGTCTTTGAAGGGTGAGGATGTTTCGCTTGGTGAGAAGGCGCAGGCCAAGATGAACGAACTTTTGCAGGTTGAAAAGAACGGCGAGCTTGTGACGGGAACAGAGACGCAGGCCAGTTTGCAGGCGGCAGAAAATATGCTTGCGGATGGTGATATTGAAGGGGCGATGGCGCAGGTTGAGGCCTTGGACGGGGAAGCGGCGGACGTGATGAATCCATGGCTGGAGGAGGCGCGCGTGACCGTGATGGCGAATAAGGTCAAGGCGATGATTGACGCCTTTATGCGCGGAGAAATTCCGCAAGTCGGGGACATGATTCCCGAGGGGATGGTTGCGCCTGATGATGTGGTTTTGCCGCAATCACATGGATCGCAAATACTTCAGGATCCCACATCTGGCACTACCGTTCTGAAACCATAAATTTTAAAAAGGGCGCGCCCGCTATGATGAAAGCCTTCTGGTTCCTGATTAAACTGACGGCGCTGGTTGCGCTTGTGGTTTGGCTGGCCGATCGCCCCGGCTCTGTGCGTCTTGAATGGGTCGATTTAAGCGGCGACGCGTTTGTTATCAATATGCATATCGGCTTGTTTCTGGCGGGGCTGGTCGGGTTTGTTCTGCTGTCGATTTTTATTTATCAGGTGATCAAAACCTTTGTCGATCTGCCGAAAAGTCTGAGTCGTTATAATGAGATTAAAGCGCGGGAGAAGGGGTATAAATCCCTGACTGTTGGTTTGAGCGCGGTTGCGGCCGGGGATACGAAGACAGCGGTTTTACATGCAGGCAAGGCGCGTAAGTATTTGCCGGATGATACGGGATTGCCGCTTTTGCTGGAGGCGCAGGCGGCGCGTCTGGACGGGCGTGAAGGGGATGCGGCCAAGAGTTTCGTGGCTTTGCTGGAGGATAAAGACGCCGGATTTTTGGGTGTGCGGGGGCTATTGCAGGCTTCGCTGGATGCGGGCGATTATGATGGCGCGCTGGCTCTTGCGGAGAAGGCGGTGAAGTCTTATCCGAAGCAGGCGTGGATTTTGAAGATTGCCTATGATTTGCAGCTTAGGGCTTCGCGCTGGGAGGCGGCGCGGGCGACGCTGAAGGCTCTGGTGAAAAATGGCGGCATTTCCGTGGAGAAGGCGCGTAGTGATCGCGCGGCGATTTTGACAGCGGAAGCGATGGAGGCCGAGAGCAAGGGTTATGATATTTACGCCGAGGAAACCTTGAAAAAGGCGATGAAAGCGGCCAGTAATTTTGTGCCTGCGGGGTTGCGTTTGGTCGATATATATATTCAGAGCAAAGAGCCGAAGAAGGCGATTAAGCTGATTGAAAAAGCTTGGAAGGCGCAGCCGCATGCGCTGTACGTTCCTGTATGGGAGATGCTTGTTAAGGACGGCGAGGGCGCAGATTCTTTGCAGCGCATGCGCTGGCTTGGCAGGCTTGAAAAGATCAACGGGGCCTCGGCAGAGTTGCAGCTGGCGGTTGGCCGGGCGGCGATGGGTGCGGGGCTTTGGGGGGAGGCGCGGGAGCATTTGCGTCTCGCCGAAAGTATGGAGCCGAGTGCTGATATTTATAAGGCCCTTGCGGAGTTGGAAGAGCGCACGAGCAAGGATGAGAAGGCGGCGAAAAACTGGCTTTCTCTGGCGGTGAGTGCGCCGGGGGCGAAGAGTTGGGTTTGCAGTGACACGGCTATGCGGGTGGATGAATGGCGTCCATTTGTCAGCGCGCAGAGCGGGTTTAATACTTTGGACTATCGGGAGCCAACAGGGCGCGCCGCGCCGGTGATATTGCTGGATCGTGCGAGTGAGATCAGGGACGTGATTGATGCGCCGAAGAGTAAAATTGCCTAGAGCCTGATTTTTCCTTTGCGCATCAGTGTCAGCAATGCAACGCCGCCAATATAACCGCCGATATGGGCTTGCCATGCCAGCCCCTCGCCGCCGATTAATCCCAAGAAGACCATGAATATTCCCCAGAAAATGATGACCGGCCACGGGCCTTTTTTGCCTAATTTTTGCGCGATCGGGTTATGGGGGTTTTGTTCCATCATCAAGATCATCGCCGCGCCGAACAGGCCGCTTGTCGCGCCTGAAGAGCCGATGAGGGGGGATGTTGTTAGTGGGTCAAACAGCAGGTAGACGGCGGCACCCGCGATGCCGCAGAGGATGAAAAACAGGGCGGTTATGCGCGCGCCGTATGCTTTTTCGAAGAACATGCCAAGGGTCAGTCCCATGACGGAATTGAAGAATAAGTGCATCCAGCCGCCATGGATCAGTATATGGGTGATGGGGGTGAAGAGGGTGAGCGGGGTGAAGGCGAATTCGGATGTGCCTGTATACAGGCCGCTGAAGGTATTGGGGATGAAGCCGAGGGTGTAGATGGTCTGCAGGCGAAGGCTGGAATCACCAAATATTTGCAATGCGACATGGGCCGCGATGATGGCGAGAATCATGAATTTGGTGAAGGGCGGGATGCGCCCGAAATTGAAGAATGGTTGGTTTTGTGCGGCTTTATTTTGCGCTTTCCAGCGGGCTTCTTCTTCACGCTCGGCGCGTTTTATACGGTCGCGCTCGGCCAATGTGGGGAATTTGACGATTTTTTTGTCGCCCGTGTCTTTGCCATTTATGCTCATGGTTGGAATATAAGCCGCCTTTGGGGAAAGCTCCATATAAAAAAAGTGCCCCTTAACATCTTAAGAGGCACTTTCTTGTCATCGCATATTGATTGGAGTAGCTATGCGCGCATTGTTTTTCTTTCGCGGGTTAGACCATGCCGGGTCGATAGCCGATATCGGCGTTTTTTTCGCGATCGTATTTGTATGTGGCTTGCTCGTCGCCTTTTGGTTTCATAAAGGATGGCGGTGAGTATTTCGTTACCAGCTTGCCGGCGGTGGCCAGCATTTCTGTGGCAACAATTTTACCGTGCGCCATACCGTGAGCCAGTTTGCCCATTGCACCGGCGTAGGCGTCTGCGGCCAGCTTTGTGCCCATGACCACCATTTCCACGATCTTGCCGAGTTCCGGCACTTTGCCTTCAATCGCTGCGCCAAAGGCAGAGAATGCAGTCAGCTTCATGTCTTCCAGATTTTTTTTCTGGCCTTTGCTGCCGCCTGAGCCGCCTTTGCCTTTTGATTTGCCTTCTTCTTCCTCTTCCTCGGATGTTTCTTCGTTATCATTGACGATTTCAATGTCTACATAGGTCGGGGTCTGGAAGGACACAGGATAATATTTGAGTTTGGAGGGTTCGAGATCCTTGCCGCTCAATCCTGCTTTCACTTCAATTTTGATTCTGTCCGGGTCGCGCCAGTCGAGCACGATGCAGTGACTTTTAAATTCACCGGGTTGGCGGCACATCTTTACCAGACGCTTGCCGGGATAGAAGGCCTCTTCGATACAGGCTTCATCCAGAAATTGTTTTACGTTTAATTGCATAGCTACCTACTCCTCTATATTACACATATTACCGTTTTTGACTTGGTGCTTGGGCGTTTTGGGCCTTCGCATTTCTTTTCGTTATCATCGAAATTACCCCTATAATCACCCGAAATGGTTAAGGAAGACTTAATTTTGATAAAAAGTTTTCGGCCTATTCACAACGCCTTGGTTTTCAATGTTTCTTTGATATTTTCATGTGGTTTCTGCTATACTGGAAAGTGTAAGGTATTGAGGGATTTTTGGTATGTTTAGAATCTATGCACTGGCAATTTTGGCGTTTTTTCTCGGTGGGGTTTTTGCCATGAATATGCCTGCGGAAGCGCAGCAGTTGTTTATCAAGAAATCACAAGGCGGCGCAAAAGAAGGTGAAAAGACCGGCAAGACGAAATTGTTCGTTGCGCCGAAGGGGCATTCCAGCAAATCGAAAAAGAAATCGACGGTTAAATACAAAGATAAACTGAAACTCGTTCAGGAGATCAAGTTTAACAAAGAGCAAATCAAGAGTTACGAATATTGGCAAAAAAGCGGGCGGACGCCGCAAACCCTTGAAGAAAAAATTGCATATGCACAGGCGAGGCATTCCGTTCAGTATGGTGTGATGCTTCAGCGTAAGGCGCAGCTTATCCCTGCTTTGGAGAAAAAACTGCGGAATCAGCCGCAGCATAGCGGGTATCAGGGGGTGCAAGCTGATTCGGCGGTTTCTTTTGAGCAGGCGGCTTTGAAGCTGCAGAAAAATTTTGATGCGTATGGGTTTGCTGTCGATGTTCCGAAGACGGAGAAGGCGATGGCGGCCTCTCAAGGTTCGGCAAGGGGGGCATTTCAGCCTGTTGAGAGTGCGGCTGATGTTACACACTCTGGGTGGAAGAAATCCGGGGGTGTTCAACAAAAAACCGTAAAGGTTAAGAAAAAGAGCGTTTTTAATTCCGGTTCTTAAATTCTGTTCTTTCTATCTTGCTTGCGCGCAAATGTGCTAATCCATATCGATGGATTTAGATATTTTTTTCACTACAACATCATTTGATTTATTAGAGCTGTTTTTAGTGCTCTCGGCTTTGGGGGCCCTTACGGGATTGCTCGCCGGGCTGCTTGGGATTGGCGGCGGGCTTGTGCTTGTGCCGGGGTTGTATTTTGTGTTTTCACTGCTGGGGATGGCCAACGCGCATATTATGCATGTGTGCGTCGGGACTTCGATTGCGACGGTGATTTTTACGGGGACGATTTCGGCGCGATCACATTTCAAGCGACACTCGGTAGATTTTGGTTTGGTGCGCAGTATTGGCGCAGGCGTTGTGGTGGGCAGTATCTTGGCGGGTGTGTTTGCGGCGGGGGCTTCGGCGTATATTTTGAAGATGATTTTTGTATGTTCGTTGGTGCCGATGGCGATCATTTTGGGGTTTGATCTGGGCAAGCATTTGGGGCGGTTGGTGAGACCGAGCGCGGGTTTTTACACCGTTGGCGGGGTGTTTTGCGGGTTTTTGTCTACGCTTATGGGGATTGGCGGGGGTTCGATGAATGTGCCGTTGATGAGTATGACGGGCGTGGAGATGCGAAAAGCGGTGGGCAGTGCGGCGGCCTTAGGGGTTGTGATTGCCGTTCCGGCGACGATTGGGTTTATCATTATTGGTTGGGGGCATGAGGGGCGGCCACCGTTTTCTTTGGGGTATGTGAACGTGCTCGCTTTGGCGTGCATATTGCCGATGAGTATGGCCTTTGCGCCACTGGGGGTGCATTTGGCGCATATCATCCCGACGAAAAGGTTGCGGCAGGCTTTCGCAGTGTTTCTTTTAATTGTGGCGATCAAGATGGGATCGGAGATTTGGGAGTAAGGATATGAACAGTCGATCCACAGATATTACACAGGGTTCACATGGGGTAGTGCACAGGGTTATGCAAGCCTCTTTCTCTCAATTTTCTCTGGTTTTGTTGGTTTTCGGGTTTTTGGTTTACGGGGCGTTCGGATCGCCTACGCCAGATACTTTCGGGATTGTTGAGGCGGTGGTTGGCGCGTGTTTGGCTATGGGCGTTCTTGGTGCGGGAGCTTATGGTTTTATCTCCTTTAAGGGTCTTCCTTTTTGGCGCGGCGCGGGTGCATCGTTGTTGGTTTACGGGGTGAGTGTACCGTTTATGGTGGGGGCGATTTCAGGGGCAGATCTTTTATCGATGCTGCGGGATATTGTGCCGTTTTTATTTATGATGCTGGCGGTTTTTATGGCGGCGCGTTTTGAGCGTGAGCCGCAGAGTTTCAAGCCTGTGGCTATAGCGGCGGCGGGGATTGGCTTGCTGTTTAGTTTGCGGAGTTTGGGTGTGTTTGGTGAGAATCAAGAGCTTTATTATCTGGCCAATATGCCGAGCGTGTTTTTTGTGGCTTTTGTCTCGGCGGGGCTGGCTTTGCAGGTTTTTACGGCGCGGTTTAGTTTCCGGTGTTTGCCTTTGGTGGCGGGGTTGGTGGTGGTTAGTTTGCTCACGGTTTTGCCGATGATTGAAGCGCAGCAGAGGGCGAGTATAGGGGTGTTTGTTGTGTTATTCGCCGTGTTGTTTGGGAGAAGATTTGTTGATTATCCGAAGCGGGCGATGGTTGTGTTTTTGGTTTTGGCGGTTGTTGCGAGCCTGTTTTTGTCAGATTTGGGGGAGGTTTGGGGCGCGCTTCGTCGTAAGAGTGAGTTGGTCGGCGTCAATATGCGGTTTGAAGAAATGCGCGCGGTTTGGGCGGCGGTCAATGAGGAGCCTTTGGGCGTGATCTTTGGTTTGGGATGGGGGGCGCGTTTTTCTTCGCCTGCGGTGGCGGATATCCGTATTGGTTATACGCATAGTTTGATTTCGGGGATGATGCTTAAAACCGGTTTGATCGGCGTGGGGCTGAGTTTTGCGTATTTGGGCGGTTTGGTCGGACTTTTGATCAAAATCAAAGGGCACTGGGTGGTTGTTCTTGCGCTGGTCGGGGCGATGGCGATTGATACGTTTTTATATGCGAGTTATAAGTCGCTGGATTTCGGGGTGGTTTTGATGCTGATCCCTGCGCTTTATAGTTATGCCCGCTTTTTGGATGGTGAAACGCGCTCAAGCATTGAACGTGAGGATGGGTTGGTTTAATTTTGATAAATACCCTAGTCCAAACGTAGAATTCATTATATGCGCAGACCATCCATTGTGTTTATTAATCGCGTTTATCCGCCTGTGCGCGGGGCTACGGGGCGAATCCTGAGTGATTTGGCGCGAAGTTTTGCGCGTGAAGGGTGGCAGGTCACGGTGATTACGACGGGGCCGAAGGCTTTGAGCGAGCGTGATGGCGCGGTGCGGGTTATTCGGGTGAAGGCGGTGCAAAATCCCAGCGGGGTTTTGGCGTATTTCTGGATATTGTTGAAATTGTTGTTTGCGGCGATGCGGTTGCCGGCAACGCATTTGGTGGTGACGATGACGGATCCGCCTTTGTTGGTGCTGGCGGGGCGAATTCTTCAGGTGTTTAAGAAAAATCGTCATATGCATTGGTGCCAGGATTTATATCCGGATGTTTTGCCTGCGCTGGGGAGTGGTTTTCCGAGATTTATTATGCGGTTTGTGCAAAATCTGGCGCGCGGAGCGATGCAAAAGGCGGATAAGGTTGTTGTTGTTGGGCGGTGTATGGCGCAGCATCTCGGGCATGACGGGTTTGATAAGCAGCAGATTACCTTTATTCCGAATTGGCCGGATTTTGAATTGATACGGCCTGAAGGAGAGGCGGAAGAATCGCGCGGGATTGGTGGGGATTTGCCGAGCGGGCATCGAAGCCATGAAGAGCAGCTTAAATACGGGCCGAAATTTCGAGTGCTGTATGCGGGGAATATCGGGCTGGCGCATCCGATTGATACGATAATCGGGGCGGCGGAGATTTTAAACGCTACGCATCCGGAAATTGAATTCGTGTTTGTGGGTGAGGGTCCGCGGTTTGATCAAATTGCGCGCGAGCGGGCGCGCAGGCATATAGAGAATATCCGATTGCTGCCTTATCAACCCGTCAGCCGTTTGAAGGAGCTTATGGAGAGCGGCGATTTGCACCTGATCTCGATGAAGGAAGAAGCGGCGGGGATGGTGGTGCCGTCGAAGATTTACGCCGCGATTGCCGCGCATCGTCCGTGTTTGATGGTGGGGCCGGGCATGAGCGAGACGGGTCTCGTGATCACCGAGTTTGGCGCCGGCAGTGTGGTTGGGCAGGGTGACCCGCAGCGTTTGGCAGAAGAAATTAGACAATACCGGTTGGATCGTGATAAATGGTTTAAGGCTTATGAAGGGGCGCAGGCCGCGGCGCGGGTTTTTGTGTCGAAAGAATCGATCAAGGCGTGGATAGAGCGCGCGGAGATGTTGGTTGAGAGTAGCCTGAACAAGTAAGGCAAAATTTTGGATATACGTATCGAACACATGCGGGGATTTTCCCGTGAGCAAAGTTTCGCAGAGGTTCTGTCAGAGATCTGGCGGGGGCGGTGGTTTATTGCTGTTGGGTTTGTGCTGGGGATGCTGTCGGCGGCCGTTTTTGTCTGGTTGGCGGTGAAGCATGTTGAAGCCCGTATGGTGATTGCGCCGGCCAGTCCGATGGAAGCTATGCAAGCCCAAGGCGTGCGTGCGGGGCAGAATGGCGTGAGGTCTCAAAGTTCTGCGGATATGAATTTTACACGGTTTCAGAGCGTTTTTCGCGGGGCGAGCGTGGCGAAGCTGTTGCTGCGGGATGATATGATTCGCGGCGGTTTGGAAAATGACAAGGCGTTTCGGTTTCAAAAGGATGAGCGTTTGTGGGATGCGGCGAAGCTTTCGGAATATATTGCGCGGCGGGTGCATGTTGATCCAGTGGGGGAGAGTGCGTTAAGAGTGCTGTCTTATGAGCATGAGAATCCAGCCTTTGCGGCGGTTTTTTTGCGGAAGCTTCATGAAACCACGGATGGTTTGATTCGGCATGCGATGCGAAAGGATGTGAATGAGCGAATTGCGTATTTACAGGGCGCGCTGGGCCAGACTTTGAACCCTGAGCATCGGCGGGCATTGACGGATTTGTTGATGGAGCAGGAGCGGTTGAAGATGCTGGTGTCGATCGAGCAGCCTTATGCGGCGGCGGTTGTAGAGACGGCTTATCCGATGATGAAGTTTTCGTGGCCGAATGTGCCTTTGGTATTGGCGGCGTTTGGCTTGAGCGGCGCGTTTTTTGGGTTTGTTGTGTTTTCAGTTCGGAATGCGATGCGTGGTCGTGCGCGTCAAGAGCGGCGGCGGGAGGATGATTTTCAGGATGAGCTTGATCTGGATGTGCCGCTTACGCCGCATCAGCGCCGGATTCAGGAATGGATCAGGCGTGATAGTCTGAATAATAATGAAAAGCCAATAACGCGCGGCCGTGATCGACGGCGCGGGGATAGCGGTTTTTCCGAGGCGGCGGAATAGCGGCGCGATGTCTATTCCTGTCAGTGTGGTTATTGTGACCAAGAACGAGGCTTCGCGGATCGGCGAGTGTCTGACATATCTGGAAAATTTTGATGATGTTTGGGTTGTGGATTCGGGGAGCGATGACGGCACGCTGGCTCTTGCTGAGAGTCTTGGCGCGAAGGTTGTCGATTATCATTGGAACGGGCAGTATCCGAAAAAGCGGGGGTGGTGTCTGGAGAATTTGAGCCTCGCGCATGAGTGGGTGTTTTTTGTGGACGCCGATGAGTATGTGACGCCGTTTCTGGTGGATGAGATTGAGATGTTAGGGCTTTCGGGAAGCACGCCGGAGGCGGGGTTTTTTGTCAGCGGGCAGTATGTTTTTAATGGTGCGCTTTTATATCGCGGGCTTTGGAATAAGAAAATCGCGCTGTTTCATCGTCATAAAATGGAATTTCCGATTGTTGATGATCTTGATCTGCCGGGGATGGGCGAGATTGAGGGGCATTATCAGCCCGTATTAAAGGCGGGGTTTGAAGATGCGAAGATTGGGACGCTTTATTATCCGGTTATCCATGAGGCGGATGCGGATGCGGGTGCGTGGGAAGCCCGGCATTTGCGTTATGCGGCGTGGGAGGCGGGGATGAACCGCAAGGGGGCGTGGCCCAGTGATCCGTCGCCTTTGCGCCAGCGGATGAAGCGGGCGTTTCGGAGCTTGCCGTTTCGCGGGGCGGTCGCATTTGTTCACAGCTATATCCTTAAGCGGGGGTTTTTGGACGGGCCTGCGGGACTGGCGTTTGCGCGCTCTCGCCAGCGGTATTACCGGATGATTTCAGAAGCCAGTAAAGCCGCGGGCAAAGCTGCCTGAAATTCCAGATTAAAGTTTGTGCGATGAAAATTAAGGTGTTGGTTATAGGCCCGCATAGTTTTAAATTTTTTCGCACTTTATATTGTTCTCTACGGCCAAGGATGGCTTTGGTTTGCGAAATTCCGCCGCTTTCGAAGATGCAAATCGGGAAGGGGGCGTAGAGGGTTTTACCGGTTTTTTGCAAAAGTCGCGCGGTCAGATCATAGTCACCTGCGATTTTGTAAGTTTCATTATAATTTATGTTTTGCAGGGCTTTGCGGTTATAGAGCATGGCCTGATGGTGGGTGAACATGCCGAATTTTAGGTGTGCGGATTTGCGCGCGGGTTTGGGGTGGAGGTGTCCGTTTTGGTCTTCTAAGGCGTCGCCGTAGATGAAGTCTTCGTGGTTTATCAGGGCGGTAAGATTTTGGAGGGTGTCTTTGGCCGCGAGGCGGTCGCCCGCATTGAGGAAGAGGATATATTGCCCTTGGCTGCGCGCCAGCCCTTTGTTCATGGCGTTGTAAATGCCGGTGTCGGGTTCGCTGATCCAAGTGGCGTTTGAGGATTGCAGGATTTCGAAGCTGCCGTCGGTGGACGCACCGTCGATGATGATCCATTCAAAATCTGTGAAATTTTGGACTTCAATCGATTCTCGGGTTTTTTTCAGGCCAGCGGCGTTGTTGCGGGTAATTGTCACGATTGAGAAAAACGGATTCTTTTCAGTCACTTAATGGGCACTTTCTTGGGGCGTTAAGATTATCTTAATTGTTTTCAAACATAATAGGGCAAAAGGCCAGAAGAACAAACGGCCAGAGTAATAGAAGGTGTGATACATGGCGGTAGTGCGGACAGAAACGCTTCAAACTGATGGTGATGAGCCACAGACTGTTGATCCGCATAAGGAAAATGTGGAATTTGCACAGCATTTCTTGCGGCGGTTGACGGGCGACCTCATTGGTAATCAGGAAAATTACAGAAACATGGAGAGCGTGCTTTTAGCGCATCTGGCGTTGGATGATGCCGGTCGATTTGATGCGGAGACAACTGCGAGAAATCTTTTTTCCGGGTTAAATGGGATTATAAAAAATGGTCCCATGGCGGCGGGAGTTGATACCGCCCTTGTCAAAATGTTTGAAGAATGTGTTGTTGAGCGAGAGTATCAGGAAGGCGGCGTTACCAAGACTGCAATCGATTACGCGGTAACGGCCAAAAATATAGAGGCTTATAAAATTAAAAATCCGTCCAATGGGCAGGACCAATCTGTGGCGGTGTTTTTGGCGACGATGAATCCATCAGGTCACAATGATTTTAATGCGGGGTATTTGAGGGACGAGTATCAGTCGTTGGCGGAGATGTTGAATATGTTTGTGCCGGGCTTAGGGTCTATGCTTTTAGGGGCGATGGTGACAGACCCTCAGGTTGCGGAGCCTTCGGTTCTTGATGTGAATGTAAATTTTGCGAGTGCATTTGCTCTGATGCAGAGCGCGAGCGGGCGTGAATGGGAAGAGTTTATGTCGGATGAGCCCGCGCCGCCTTATAGTGCTGTGGGATATAGTTCGTGGCAGGCTCCTTCGGGGGATCATGGCCTTATCACAGATTTTTTTCAGGGGACGGGGCCTTATGCGTTCCCTCTTTTTACGCGCGAGGGCGGCATTGATGTAGTGCCTAATTTTGATACGCTTTTGATGCGGATGATTGAGGTTGGATATATCAAGGGCGTGCCGGCGGATAAGCGCGATCCTGAATATATTGCACTCAAGGCGCATGCGGCGGCAGTGTCAAAAGGGTTTGATGTTGATGGAGGTGAGGCCGAAACAATTATTGCGGAGATGCTGAGACAAGGGGTTTTGAATACGCCTATGGTTGCGGCAGAGCGGGCCGAGCTTAAGACGCATCTGGAAAATCAAAGCCTTTTTCAAACGCAGATACAAAGTCCGGATAGATTGGCGGAAACATTATATGCCAATTTAAAGACACTGGCGCCGGGGTCTTTGAATCCCGCTATTGGCGGGGAGGCGATTGGAAAGCTTGAGCAGATTGTCAGTCCTTATACCAAGGCGAGAACCCCGGAAGAGTTTCAAGAGCGGATGGAAGCCTATGTGAATAGGACGCCGGGAATGGAGATGGGCGTTGGGTATGAAGCGCCGCATGCCGGGAATATTGTTCCTGCGGCAGGAGGGGGCGCGGTGCCTTCAGTGCCTTCCGTGCCTTCTTCTCCGCCTATTGCGCCTTACGTTGAGCCTGAGGCGGTTCCTCAATTGGTTGCTAAGGGGGCTTTAGCGGAGGGATTCAACTATAGCCACCCTGTTGAGATCGGTGCGGATGATGGGGATATTTTTAAGGATAAGGGTGATGTTTATAAGATTGGCAAAGGCGGGTCATTGAACGTTTTGAAGAGTGACGCGGATATAAATGATTTTGTTGAGCTGTTGAAGGATGATACGCCGACCTTAGAAGCGATTTTGGGTGATGATAATAAACCGCTGGCTTATTTTGTTTCAAATGATGCGGGGGAGGGGTTTTATGTGACAATGACGGAGCTTGATGCTCCCGAGTTGGGTAAGGTT
The DNA here is from genome assembly GCA_964350435.1 of uncultured Micavibrio sp. Lineage (GTDB taxonomy): Bacteria > Pseudomonadota > Alphaproteobacteria > Micavibrionales > Micavibrionaceae > TMED27. The sequence goes on along the minus strand of CAYGJS010000002.1, from coordinate 59,982 downwards.
AGCGGGTTGGAAAAATTATCAGAGCCGGTTTTGCCTCCTCCTCCGCCGCCTGCAGCTGCTCCGTCAGCATCGTCACCTCCGCCGCCTGCGTCGTCAGCGCCTACTCCGGGTGGTTAGTTATCTTTTAGATCATCAACAAAGATTGCTGTAACGGCCAAGTTCGAAAGAATTTGGCTGACGTCTTTTGCGCTTTGGATAAAGTCGAAAGGCTTTGGGTCGCGCGGGACGACGATGGTGGAGCCGGGCGGGATTTTCACAGGCTTATAGTTCCATGTGTTGACCTCGAGCGGCTGCGCGCTGCCGTCGGGGTAGATGACGAAGGTGCGGTCTTTATCGGCGTGAAAGGTGAAGCCGCCCGCCTCATCGATATAATCAAGCGGGGCTTTGCGCTCGCGGAATTGTAAGGAAGCCGAGGACAGGACTTCGCCGCGTACGCGCACCGCGAGGGAGCGTTTGGGGATGAAGAGGCGGTCGCCAGCTTCCAGAAGCATATCCAGTTCGGGCTGGGCAGCGAGAACGGCAGGGTCGGCCTCGACGGTGATGCGGCCTACGCCTTGGGCGTTTCTCAGTTCGGTGGCGAGCCCTCTGGCTTCGGCGATTTTGCCAGCGTTGACCTTTTCATCATCGGCTTCCAGGGCGGCACCGATGGCCAGTTCAACCTCGCGGGCTTGGGATTTGAAGCGCATTTTTTCGGCGCGGCGTTCGCTGGCGCGAGAGAAAATTGCGCCGTAGGCATAGGCTTGGTCCGTCAAGCCGCCAGCGCGCTGCATGAGGTCGGAGATTTTATCGCCGGGCATCAGATCATAGCGTCCGGGGTTTTTAACCTCGCCGATGATGAGGACAGAGTTATCGGCGATCTTGGTGAATTTTTGATTTACGCGCACTGAATCACCAGCTTCTATAATCACATTTTCAGGATTGGTTTCGCGGAAGTTTACGCGGATGCGGCGCTCGGACGGGCTGTCGTGGCTGGAGGTGACTTCGATATTTGTGCTGTCGGCTTCAAGAGAAAGGCCGCCTGCTACGGCAAGGATATTGTCGAGCGAGATTCCCTCGGATACGGGATAGGCTCCCGGTTGGCGGAGCGCGCCGCGCAAGAAGACGGCGTGTTCGCTTAAGTATTGCGCGATGCCCTCGTCTTGAATCATATCGAGATTTTCATCAGAACCCGATGATCCATACGATACGTTTCGAATCTTGATATTTTCGGGTGTATTTGACAGGGATTGAATTTGCGCGTTTGAAAACAGGTGGATGACATCGCCATCATTGAGGCGGCGGTCATATTGTTTTTTTAATACGAGGCGGAGCGGAAAGTCCAGATAGGTGCGGCTCATTTGATCTTCGTTCCAACGCTCGATCACGGCCATGAGGGGGTAGATATCGGCGCCAAGAAGATCGGGGCTGTTGAAGAGATCAGAGAGGGTTTTGTTTTTATCGATGGCATGGAGGCCGGGGCGAAGGCTGTGGCCTGCAAGTTCGATCATGCCGGCGCGTTTTTCTGCGCCTTTGGAGACCATTAATATTGCGCCGTCGCCGAAGGCGGGGGTGAAGGCGGTTTCATTATCGGCGGCGATATCTTCCACGATTTCCTGACCATCAGAGGTTACGCCGAGTTTCAGAAAGCGATTTTTGCCGGGAGAGAGGACGCCCCCCGCGAGTTCCAGCATTTCATTCAAGGTTAGATGTTCGCTATTGCCTTCGGGCTGGCTGTACATCCCCCGCACGCGGGGCAGGATTTCGAAGATGCCTGTGCGTTTGGCTTCGCCCGCGATGGCGACTGTAGGGCCGATGGGCGGGATGATGATGCGGTCACCGTCACGCAAGGCCATGTCCATATTGGTGGAGCCGTGCATGAGCAGGCCGTAGAGGTCGATCACGGTTGAGCGGCCACCGCGCACGAGTTTGATCTGGCGCAAGCTTCCTGTTTTATTGACGCCGCCCGTGGCCATCAGCGCATCGAGCACAGTGTGGAAGACGGTCAGGTTCTGGCGTCCCGGGCGTTTGACATGGCCAACAACAACAACGCCGATTTGTTTGACAGCGCTTAAGGATACGTAGGCCTGAGTGTTATGAAGCTGGCTGGCGGCGGCTTCGATGGAGATGCGGACATGACCGATGGAGCGGCCAGCGGCGGGGATGGGCGGGAAGTCCTGAATCAGGATTTGACCTTGGGAATTGACCTTATATGTGGCGCGGTCATTTCGCTGGCCTGTGAACATGATCTCGAGTTCATCGCCGCTGGAGAGGATGAAGTCATCCTGCACGGCGCCGGAAGGCATGGAGGGCGCATCTTTGGCGGCATTGGCGAGCGCGCCTTGAGTGGTTTCGTCGGGTACGCCGAACAGGTCATAGCCGAATTGAGAGAGTTCCTCGACGATGCGGTTTGAATACATGTCTTCGATGCGGGAGGGTGTGGCGGCGATTGGGGGGTGTTTAAGCGTTATAGGCCGTGGGGCATTTGCGGAAGGCCTTGCTTCCATAGCGCGATTATCGAGGGCGTATTCGTATTCGTCAGGGGCGGGGGCGTTTAATCGCTCCTCGTTTTGTTGGCGTTTGAAGTTTTGGTATTGGCGGATTTGGCTTTGGGTTGGCGTTTTTTCTACGCTCCACGGTGCAACCACGGGTTCGCCGATTTGGGCAATCGCGATTGAGGGCAGGGCGGTGAGTACGAGCGCGGTTAAAGCCGCAGATTTGAAGGACATGAACGAGAACCGTTCAAAGTTGAACTTACAATTATGAGTATACACATTCATACATATGAATGTGTATCCTTTGCGGTAAGCTATCCCCGTGTCTTTTCATTTTGTTTTTGGCCGCTATATTCAAGGCATGAGCATACATATGATTAAGTTGATTGTCGGAGCGGAGGACCTTGAGGATTATGCAAGGTGGCAAGCGCAAGAGGTGGTGGATTATCACGGCCAGCCCGCGGCGATTTGCTGGACGCGGTTTGCGCCGAAGCGGGCGGATGAGATTGTGCGCAGCGGCGGGTCGCTTTACCGCGTGATGAAGAGCCGGATTGTTTGCCGCTCGCGGATTTTGGGGTTTGAGATGGTGGACACGAAGAGCCACGGCACGCGCTGTATGATCTTGCAGGATCCGGAGATTGTGATGACGGTGGCGCAGGCGCATAGGCCGTTTCAGGGATGGCGATATCTGGATGCGGCGAAGGCTCCGGCGGATCGCGGGGTCTATGTTATCGGCGGGGATAATGAGCAGCCGCCCGAGGAGATGGCGGATGATTTGAAGGCGGCGGGGCTGCTTTAGTTTCTTTTACGCTGCCCTTCAAATTCTTTGGCGTTTTCTAAAATCGTATAGGCCACAGTCGTTATATAAGAGTTTATGCGGCGATAGTCGCGGATGATGTCCAGGTGGATGGCACTGGTGGCCAATGTTTGTTTCATGCCTGTTGAAAGGCGCTGGAAGTGGAGGGCGGAGGATTTGGCCTCGGCTTCGCGCACGACGCGTTTGTTTTCAACCAGTTGCTGCGCCAGAACAGGGTCTTCGGACAGGAAGATGGTTTGGGCGAGTTTCATGTTTTCCAACACAAGTTTGTGGAAGTCTTTGATCTCCTGCCAGCCTTCTTCCGAGAAACGCTCCCCTTTTTTGATTTTTTTGAGGGCGAGATCCATCAGGCTTTTGTCGATAATGTCGCCGATATGTTCGAGGTTGGTGGCGAAGGTCAGGATTTGCAAATAGCGGTCGGCTTCTTTAGGGTCAAGAGATTCCCGGGTTAGACGGGTGAGATAGAGTTTAATTTCCTTATAGAGCTTATCAACGGTGTCGTCTTGGCGGATGACTTTTTTGGCCAGTGTGTCGGTGTTTTGTTTGAAGCTTTCGATGGTGAGTTCGAGCATTTTTTGCACCATTTCCGCCATGCGGAGCGATTCACGGGCGGCGCAGGCGAGAGCGACAACCGGGGTGTTCAGGGCTTTGTCGTCGAGATATATGGGGGCATGGGGCGGCGGCGGAATGTTTTGCGGGGCGGGTAGGAAGCGTTCGGCCAGATAGGCGATGTGCCCTGTAAGGGGTAAGAATATTAGTCCGAGGGCGATGTTAAATCCGGTGTGGAAGTGTACGACCTGGCGGGCTGTGTCGGCGCCGAGGGTTTGCACTTGGCTTATGATGAACGGTAAAAACGCAATGGTTATGACCAGTGTGGCTATTCGCATCAAAAGATTGCTGATGGTGATGCGGCGCGCTTGAATACCTTCTTGATAGGTGGCGACCAGTGCAATCAAGGCACCGCCCAGATTCGCGCCCATGACCAGCAGGATGCCGAGTTCAAGATCTATGATGCCGCTGGCGGCTAAGGAGGCGAAGAGAAGCACGGCGGCGAGCGTGGAGTGAAGCACCCAGGTCAGGGCTGCGGCAATCAGGATGGCCATGACGGGGTCGAATTCCAGCGGGGCGAGGATGAGGGGCAGGGTTTCGGAATGGGCAAGCGGCGCGGCGGCGGCGCGGATCATGGTCAGAGCCAGCAGCATGAAGCCGAGGCCAATGATGATGCGGCTTTGGTGGCGGCGGCGGCCAGCGTTTTCAAATTTCAGGTGGCCGATAATGCCGATGACGAGCAAGGCAGGGGAGAGCCATGAAAGGTCGAAGGTTAAAATTTGCGCGATCAGGGTTGTGGCGATGTCTGCGCCGATGATTACGGCGAGCGAGGCGCTTAAGGGTATGGCATGTTTTTTGGCGAAGGAAATAAGGAGCAGGGCGGTGGCGGTTGAGCTTTGCAGGAGAGCTGTGGTGAGCATGCCTGAAAGCATTGCTGTGATGCGGTTTGAGGTTCCATGGGCTATGGCGCGGCGGAGCGATGTCCCGTAGGCGCGGGTGACGCCGAGTTTGACCATACGTGTACCCCATAGGAGGAGGCAGACAGCAGCGGCGATGTGGAGCAATGTCAGAGAAACAGGCAAGGGGGATCCTTCATTGAAAACGCTGTTTCATTTTGCTTGAAAGTTTGCGTGAGAGCAAGGTGGATGTATTGCCCCTAGAGCTTAAGCGGCTTTGCTCTGCGCTTTATAACGCTCGATCCCTTCGAGGATCAGGGCGCGGGCTTTGTCCGCATCCGCCCAGCCGAGTGTTTTTGACCATTTGCCTTTTTCAAGATCTTTATAATGGGTGAAGAAATGCTCGATCTGGTCGCGGTTGACTTGCGGCAGGTCGGTATAGTTTAGAACAGCGTCGTGGTAGGGGTGGATTTTCGGTGCGGGCACGGCGATGATTTTTTCATCAACGCCGCCGTCATCTTCCATCAGCAAGACGCCAACGGGGCGCATCGGCATAACCGCGCCGGGCATGACGGGCGTGCGGCCCACGGCGAGGATATCAACCGGATCGCCATCGCCGGAGAGGGTGTGCGGGATGAAGCCGTAATTGCCGGGGTAATACATGGCGGTGTGTAAGAAGCGGTCAACGATCATTGCGCCGCTGTCCTTGTCGAGTTCGTATTTCACAGGAACGCCGCCGAGCGGGTTTTCGATGATGCCATTCACGACATTCGGCGCGTCTTCGCCGATTGAGATTTTTGAAAGATCCATGGTTGCCCTCTTAATGTTCTAGACGGGTGAAGGGATATAGCCTGAAGTCAAAAAGCGCAAGGATTTTCTTATCAAATTCTCGCGCTTATATCAGGTTTTTTAGGCGGCGGCGGATTGTTTGGCACTGGCGATGAAGGTGCCAAAAGTTTCCACGGCGGCCTTTACGCGCGGGGCGTTTTTGGCGATGAAGGCCTCATCCAGTTTTTCGCCGCCTTGGTATGCGGCGAGTGCTGCCGCGCCATCATAATCGCAGCCTGAAAGGCGAAGCGTCAGAACTTCAGGATCCGCGCCAAAGGCGGTTCCCGGAAGGGTGGCAAGGCCGTGCTCTTTCATCAGATAACTTGCGAGGTCTTTCGAGGTTTTGATGCCGATTGAGGCCAGCTGCGCGCGGTGCGCTTCGAAGTTGGGATAGTTGTAGAACGCGCCTTGTGCCAGCGGGGTTTGCAGCCCCAGAGCGTTTAAGCCCTTGGAGATATATTGGTTCATCAGTCCGTGAATATCGGTGCAGGCCTGAATATGCGCTTCGATATCATCGTGGCCTTTATAGGCGTCGATGCAGGCTTGCTGGATCGGTGCGGGCACGCATGACCATGTTTCGGAGGCGATATTGCACAGCAGGCTGTTGAGGCCGCCCACGGCTTTCGGGATGAAGCCGATACCGACGCGCCAGCCGCCGAGCGAAAGGTGCTTGGACAGGCCACTGGTGATAGCTGTGTTATCGGGCGCGTATTTCGAAATTGTGCGATATACGCCGTCGAAGGCGACGAAGCCATAGATTTCATCGGATATGATCAGGATGTCTTCTTCAATACAGACTTTGGCGATGTCCTTGAGGTTTTCTTCGGGGATGGTCAGGCCTGTCGGGTTGCTGGGGTAGTTCAGGATGAGTTTAGACGGGTTGAGGCCTTCGGCGCGGGCATCTGTTATGGCTTTGCGCAGCGCGTCGGGATTAATCTGGAAGCCGTTATCGTTAAGAATTGTGGGGACTTTCACAACATTGGTATTCAGCATACGCGCTTGGGGCTTATAGCTCACCCAGCTCGGGACGGGCATCAGGAGATCGCCCTCAACGGCCATTTGCAGGGCGTAGAGGATCAGCTTGGAACCCGGGGCGATGATGACATCATATTTCGAGGTATCGAGGCCGATTTTGCTCTGGTAATATTGGGCGACAGTTTCGCGCAGTTCGGGCAATCCACCAGTGGGGAGATATTCTTTGCGGCCTACGCCGGCTTTCAGGGAGTCTTGGAGACGCTGCGGCACGGGGAAGGGGGACTCGCCAAAGCCCATGTGCAGGACTTGTTTGCCTTCTGCGCGGCGTTTTTGTACCATTTCATTGGCGGCCAGTGTGGGGGAGAGTTCAAATTCTGTTGATGTTTTTACCAGCTTGACCATTTTAGTCTCTTTCTTTTGTAACCGTGTCGTCGCTTGTGCCTACTGCAAAACAAAATCAAGCGATTAAACTTTTTCATACTCAACAGTATTTTCGCGGTTTTATCAATAAAAAACCCTGCATGTCGCAGGGTTTTTGTGTTGCGGTGCGCGCAGGGATTTAAGCGGCTTTTTTAGCGTCGGAATTTGCAGGTTTGCGCTTGCCGAATATTTTTGTTTTTTCGGTTGCGGTGGTGATGGTTTCTTTCACCAATTTTTTATAGGAGATAGATTTGGTTTTGGTTTCGATTTCGTCGGGAATAAACATTACGCCGCCGCCCACTGTTGAAACTGCTCTCATTTTTTATCTCCTTATTGTTGTTATTGAATGTTCAAGCAGCATACAGTTTTTGTAAAGTAATTACAAAAAGTAGACGTGCAGTGCAGCATAAATGCGTTTTGGAAGGGGTTAGCGAATCAGGAAATCTACCGTAGAAACCACGCGCACAGTCTTATAGCGCTGATTTTGCTCTGAGGTATATTGAACCGGATCGCGGGGGAGAATCTGGAACATGCCTTGGTATGCTTGTTTCATTTTCCCAACTTTTTCGCCGGAGTCGGCGGCAAATTGCTGCGCGCTGGTGCGGGCATTTTTCACCGCTTCTTCGAGCATTTTCGGTTTGATTTCGTTCAGGCCGGTGAAGATGTAAGTCGGTTGCGCCGGGTTGGTCAGGGTGACGCCTTGTTTCAAAAGTGTATCGAGTTGTGAAATCAGGCGGGTCATTTTATCGACATCCGTGGTGCGCATGGTAATCATTTGATTGATGATATAGCGGCCACGCTCGACGCCTTCGGGACGGTAGCTTTGCGCCATCAGGTCTTGGGCTTGAAGGGGCTGCAGCGCGATTTCATCGGGGGTGAAGCCTGCGTGTTTTAGAAATTCGAGAATGATGTTCTGGTTGTTTTCGACTTGTTGCTGCACTTCGGACAGGATGTTGGATGTTCCGGAGTGGTTGAGTGTCCAGATGGCGAGATCGGCTTCGACATCTAGTTCGGCAAGCCCTTTTACTGTGACGATGCGGTCATCCATGCGAAAGGCGGTGAGGCCGTTTTGCACAAACCAGCCGGCGAGCGCGAGGCCGATGGCGACTAAAAAGCCTGCGATCAGGACTGCGCCGTTCGTGTCTTTGTGTTCTTGTGTGTCCATTATCGGCTCATCACTCTCTTGCTCTTCGATTTTTCTTGTTTGGGTCTTTTGATTTTTTGCTGTCGCTTGCTGTTTTTGTAAAGCTGGGATCCGGCTTGCCGCTCCAGCATCTGGGGGCGTAAGGGAATTCTTCGGTGAGGATATAGATGTAATATTTGTTGCTGACGGTTGCGCCGTTGCATTGATCCAGATTGCCGTTATTGGGATTGAATTCGTAATCGCTGGCGAAGCTGCCGTCATATGTTCCTTGAGGGCTTGCGCTGCCTGAGGGCCTTGCGCCTTGTTTCAATGCGTAGGCGGAGGTGTATTTTTTATCTTTAGAAATAAAGATCGGAAAGCCGTCTGCAGCATAGCCGACATGGCTTAAGGGTTTGGCCATGAGGGCGGCGGGCAGGCCTCTATAGACGTAGCTGCCGTCTTTGTTGACATCACCGTTGTTTTCATCTGTGCCGCCGGGGACGGTTTTTGAGAGAACCTCATATGTCCAGGCCGGGTTTTCATTCCATGTTTTTTCTGAAATCGGGTCGAAGGGTATGCCGTTCAGGGCGATGCCGAAAAACTGGTTATTGGTCAGGGCTGTTATTGAGCCAAATTTCTGAGGCTTCAGGGGCACGCGGAAGGCATAGGTTTTTTGCTGAATTGTGTAGGGGGTGGTTTTGTTCGGAAATTGCCCTGTGGGGTGATTGGGGATGCCGTTACCGGAGATATAGCGGTATGTACCGTCGCTTTTCATGTTGCTGGAAGAGGCTGCATTCTGGGCGAGAGAAGGGCTGTGCGTGAAGGCAAATGCGGTGCAAAAAAGGGTGAGGGTTAATGCTGCGTTCAAAGTTTTCATATAAAATTGGCTTTTTTATGTTGTTAACGCAAAGAATCTAGTGGTTTTTAAGTCATTAAAGCAAGGAAATAATATTTTATAATGGGCGGGTAAATCCTTTCGGGTCGTGTTAAAGTTGATAAATTTTTGTAAGAGAGTGTTGCTTTATGGCCAATCAGTTTGTTCTTCTTAGATCCAGAAGGTTTTTACCTCTTTTTCTGGTTCAGTTTTTGGGTGCCTTTAATGATTACCTGCTGAAAACCGCGTTGATGGTTTTGATCGCTTATGGGTTGTGGGACATTGATGGGTGGGATCCGGCTGTTTTGATTGCGGTTGCTTCGGCGCTTTTTATCTTGCCGTTTATTTTGGTGACACCGCTGGCGGGGAATATGAGCGATAAATTTGATAAGGCCGTTATGATTGGCTGGATTAAGTTTGTCGAGGTTGTTATTGCGCTGTTTGCGATTGTGGTTTTGTTTATTGGTGATCTGTATCTGGCATTTATTGTTCTTCTGGCCTTGGGCGCGCAGTCGGCGTTTTTCAGCCCCAGTAAATTCGCCATTTTGCCGCAGCATTTAAATGAAGACGAGCTGGTGGCGGGGAATGGTCTGGTGAGTTCTGGGACATATATTGCGATTTTGCTGGGGACAATTATCGGCACTTTGCTGGCGCCGCTTGAGGGTGGAAAGATCATGGTTTCCGGTGTGCTTTTTGTGGCGGCGATTATGGGGTATGTGGCTTCGCGGTTTGTTCCGACAGCCAAGCCGCCGCAGCCGGATTTGAATTTGTCGTTTGATATATTGGGGCAGGCGATTGGGGTGGTCAGGGATGCGCTTCGTCAGCGTGCGAGCGTTATGGTGGCGATTTTGGGGACCTCGTATTTTTATTTTGTGGCCTCGACGTTTCATGCGCAATTTCCGAATTTTGCCAAAACGACTTTGGGCGCGGATAATATTGTATTGGCGATGTTCATGCTGATGTTTTCTGTCGGGATTGTGGTTGGTGGATTATTGAACCACCGATTTTTAAAGGCACGTCCTGATGGTGTTTTTGTTCCTGTGGCTTGTTTGTTTATGGGGCTTTTCGGGGTTGATATTTATTTTGCGGCCAAGGCTTATCCGGTGCCTCTTGACGGCAGTCTTCATGATTTGCCGACGTTTTTATCCAGCGTTCATGGTGTGCGGTTGCTGGTGGATACGTTTTTGCAAGCGGTTGCGTGCGGGTTTTATGTTGTTCCGTTGAGGGCTATTGTGCAGCATAGAGCGGAAGAACAGTTCCGCAGCCGGGTGATTTCCAGTTCTAACATGATGGATGCGGTTTTTGTTTTAATTGCTGCGGTTTTTTCTATTGGCTTGTTGTCTTTTGGAATCAGCGTTGTGGCACTTTATTTGATTGTGTCAGTTTTGACTGTATTGGTGGCGGGGATTTTGTTTAAGATGCCGTCATTGCGGAATTTAGATTGATTGGAATTGTATGATGAAGCCTTTGCTTGTTTTTGCGATGGAGCAGGAAAGTCAGAACGTCTTTGAGGGTTATGACGTGCTTCATACCGGTATTGGCAAGGTGAACGCGGCGTATGCGCTGGCTTCGCGGATTCATAAAGAGCGGCCTTCGGTGGTGATTAATTTGGGGACCGTCGGCAGTCGCAAGCATCCGCGTGGGGCGGTGCTTAATCCTACGCGGTTTGTGCAGCGGGATATGGATGTGACCGCGCTGGGGTTTGCGAAATTTCAAACGCCGTTTTCGGATGATCCGGTGGAGATTGTTCATGGGGAACGGATTTCTGCGCTGGTGGGGGGTGTTTGCGGGTCGGGTGATAATTTTGCCACCAGCGGTGAGAGTGCGGCATTTGATTGTGTTGATATGGAGGCGTATGCTTTGTCTCTGATTTGTCAGCGTGAGGGGATTGGTTTTGTGTGTTTGAAATATGTTTCTGACGGGGCGGATGACAGCGCGCATGAGGATTGGAACGAGACATTGGGCAAGGCGGCGAAAGCCTTGAGTCATGCTTTGAAGGAGATTGGGTATTGAGCATACAACCTTGGAAAATTGCTTTATTGGCGGCGTTGATTGTGGTTTTGGCGGCGGGCGGCGCGTACTTGTATAAGAGCAGCAGGGGAGGGGTTTCTGAAATTTCTCCTGAGCCTGCGGAAGGGCCTGTTCGGGAAATGTCGGTCAAGAAGCGGTATGAAGCGAAGCGGGCCTTATATTCCGAATTCGAAGCTGCGTTGAACGGGTTTATTCAGGAACTGGACAAAGAGGCGCATTCCTACAAATCCTTGCGTAAAGTTTATATGGATTTGGTTGCGCCGGTTCATTTGCGGGCACCGGAATTTGTTGTTGAGAATTATAATCTTGGTGTGCGGACGAATATGGAGTTGCAGTTGCAGATGGAGAAAATTGTTTCCATGTTTACCAATACCGATATCAGAATGCGGAATTTGATTGCGCGTTTGCCGGATGATGAGGGAGAGCGGGCAATTCAAAAATGGGCATTGTTACAGTCTCAGCAAGCGGAGCCGTATTTACAATTTTTTACCGCCGATCAGGATATTTTTCAAAAAGTGCAAAAGCTTTTGGAGTTTTATTATATTCACCGTTCGGACATGACCATTGATGTTGTGAAGAATGAAATTATTTTTTCGGAGCCAGAGTATCAGGCTGAGGCGTTTCGGTTGCAAAATGAAATTGAGGTTTTGAAAAAAGCGCAGGCGGCGATGATTAAGGCTGGCGTTTAAGCGGCTTTTGCGCCCGCCATTGCGGTGATGCTGCTGACAAAGCTGGATTTATAGGTTTTAAGGTCTGATTCTATATCCTGGCTGAAGTCAAAGACTCGCCCGATTTCACCGAGAATTCCAAATATAAAGGTTGTGATTGTCTGGATGGTGTGGCCGGGGAAGTAGCCTTCGTGCAGGAGTTCTTTAAGCAAAAGCTGGAGTTTGCCGAGCAGGGTTCTGCGATGGATTTCTATGCGTTCTTCGAAGCTTATGGCGGCTTGAGATTCGAGAAGGGTGATTTTGCGAAAGGCTTTGTCGCTGCAGAGATCAAGGAAAGCTTCCGCGCCGATGATGAGGGCTTTCCAGTTATTGTTTTCCTGATCCATTTTTTTAGAAACATTTTTGAGGGCCGTTGCCAGCATCTCTTCGTATACGGCTCTGAAAAGCCCTTGTTTATCGCCGAAATGATAATAAAGAGAGCCTCTTGCCATGCCGGAGTTTTCAACGATTCGGCTGGTGGAGGCCTGATTATAGCCATATTCGGTGAATTCTATGGTGGCAATATCCAAAAAAGTCTGGCGTGTTTCTTCCAAATTCTCTTTGTTTGGGCCTTGGCGCTTGCTCATTTTTTATTATTTTACAATGGGTTATAAGATTTTTGTTTTTTCTTTGCAGATTTTATTGACACACTGTCAGTAAATTTATATAGTTATATTGACAGTATGTCAGTAAATAAAAAAAAGGTCAAATGGCCAAACGACAGTAATTCAGAGTGTGTCTGAAAAATGGAAGGAGTTAAGAATGTTTTCGCAATATTCATATCCTATTATATGTGCCAAGAACTTGGCGCAGAGCGTTAATTTTTACGAAGATTTTTTCGATTTCGTCGTGGCTTTGGAAATGCCGGGCTATGTTGTGATGAAACGCGAGGGTTTTCGAGACAGTCATCTGGCGATTATCGATAAGGATCATGAACAGATCCCACAGGCGTATCGCCGCCCTGTGCAGGGGATGATTTTGTCCATGCCGGTTACAGACGCGAGAGCCAGCTATATGGCCGCGTATTGGGAGGGGCTTGATCTTGTTTCGGAACCCTCAGAGTCGTGCTGCGGGCGATTGCATTTTATGATCGAAGATCCGAATGGAATTTTGATTGATGTTTCTCAAAACGTGCAGATGCATGGTTTTATAAAGCAAGACGGTAGCGAAGAGAAAGTTTTTGTTTCTGACTGTGTTTAAACAGGTTTACTTGACCCCATGAGTAATTCCCCAAACCCACTATAAAAGCCCCATAACGGGGCTTTTCTTTTGTCTCAAACAGGGAGATTTTACCAATCCATTGGTGTTAAATTTTCACAATGATTGCCAAGGCATAAATACTCAACAGTCCCATTTGCGTTCATTTCAGTGCCGATGATCAGTGGTCCCATATTGACGATAGATAAACTTATGACTGTAATAAGGCACAGGCATAAAAACAGCGCAAAAACAGCCGCTTTGAGTTCTGTACGGCTAGATTTATGCTGATAGTGTGGGCTATACACGCGCATAAAAAATCCTTAAATTTTCAATTTATGCGTGTGTTTAGCATGAGGGGTGTCGTAACACAACCCTTATATCCGCTTACGCGAATTTTTTATGATTAGGCTTTGCGGGGCCGCGTCTTTTTGCAGGGGCGCTGCCGTCTTGTTTGAAGCTGCCGGGGTTCTTTTTGAAACCGGTATTGGGTTTGCCGAATGGTTTGGCGTTGCCCGATGGTTTGTTTTTTCCGCTTTGGGTGCGTTTGCCGATATAAGGCTTTGCAGGTTTTTCGTCATGGTTTTGTGGGCGTTTGCCTTCGAATTTTTTACCTTCGAATGACTTGCCTTCGGATTTGCGGTCTTCAAATTTACGGCCTTCGAATTTCTTAGTTTCGAAAGGTCTGTCTGCACGGTTTTCACTGCGCTTTTGCGGGCGCTGTTTGTCGGCTGATTTTGCTGCTGCGCGATCTTCGGGGTTTGAAAAATGCTTCTTGGCGAATGTTTTTTCCGGTCTTTTTGATCCTTCCGGGCGGCCATGGTAAGGCTTGCGGCGCGCTTTGTTTTTGCGCTGTGGTTCTTCATGGAAGTCATTTGCAGCATCGGGGTTTAAAAGGCGCTCGATGGCATGCCATTTGCGACCATCTTGCGAGGCTACAAAGCTGACGGCGGAGCCTTCGGCTCCAGCGCGCGCTGTGCGACCCATGCGGTGAATGAAGTCCTCGGCTACTTGCGGAAGATCATAGTTAATCACATGCTCGATATGAGGAACATCAAGGCCGCGGGCGGCGATGTCTGTGGCCACTAGAATGCGGAAGTTCTGGGCGCGGAAATTGCGCATGACGCTGTCGCGTTTGTTCTGGCGTAAATCCCCGTGAAGCCCTTGCGAGGTGTGACCGTCTTTGCGGAGTTTATCTGCCATACGGTCGGCGTTGTGCTTTGTCTTTACAAAGATGATCACAGATCCGCTGCGTTCGGCTAGCTGCACTTGCAGTTCCTGATATTTTTCAGGTTGCTCTACGCGAATAACGTCTTGTTTGATTTTTGGGGCGATGATGTTGGTTTCACCAACGGATACGCGCTCCGGGTTATTGAGGTATTTGCCGGAGAGGGCGATAATGCCTTTCGGCAGAGTGGCAGAGAACATCAAGGTCTGACGTTGTTTCGGCAAATGGGCGGCGATGCGGTCGAGTTGAACGCCGAAGCCCATGTCGAGCATGCGGTCGGTTTCATCCAAGACGAGGAAGCCGGCATCGGAAAGATCCAGCGAGCCGCGATCAAGGTGATCGTTAATGCGGCCTGGCGTGCCGACGATGATGCGGGGGTTATTGCGGAGCTGGTTAAACTGTTTGCCCATATGCTCTCCGCCGATAATGAAGGCGGTGCGAAGGCCGCTGTTGTGGCCGATGAGCTGGTGAATGACATCCAGCACCTGTTTCGCGAGTTCGCGGGTTGGGGTTAAGACTAGGGCTTTGCCTTTAGGAGAGCGCAGCAGCGCCTCGACCAGTGGAATGCTGAAGGCCGCAGTTTTACCTGTGCCGGTTTGTGCAGAGCCGAGAATGTCGCGGCCTTGCAGTGCCAGCGGAATGGCCTGTGATTGAATCGGGGTTGGGGCAGAGTAGTTCATTTTCAAGAGTGATGTGTTCAACTCTTGCGAGAGGCCGAAGCCTGCAAATGTGGTCATTTTAATATCTTTCTGTTTCCAACAAAGCACTTCCAGCGCACAACGCGCGGGATAGGCCTTAAAGGCGGTTCATCTTGTCAAAAGTGAACTTTGCTGAAAAAAAGTGAGGCGTAAGACGTCAAGTCTTGGGAATCACGTATCCGATATTTAAAGGTTCGGACAGTTTTTTCTGTAAGCTCTATTCCCAAATCATTGAGAAGATTTAACAAATTGTGGCGCATCAATGACAGGTTTTGATTCGCGTGTCAAATTTTTCTTATGTATTTATTATTTTGTCGTTTGCTCGTCGATGAATTTGCGGATTTCGGGAAGGTCGTATTTGCTGAATTCTTCGTAATGCGCTCTGGCGGTTTGTGCGGATTCTGAAGCGCAGCCTTCTTTCATACTCATGGTGTCCAGATCATATTGGAGGCGATTGCGGCGTTCCATGATAATGTTTTTGACGTATTCCGGTTTGAAATTTGGATTATCTCTTTCGCCTTCGCGCAGAAGTTCATTGGCGACGAAGTCCATCGTGCTTTGGAATTTTTTATTGATCGGTTCACTTGTCGGAAGGCAGTGGCGCTTGTATGCGAACGCGGCTTCGTTGTAATCGAAGAAGCGAAACAGGAAGTCCAGACGGGGCGTATTGACCTCTTTCTGCGCTGGATTCGGTGTTGCGGTGCAGGAGGAGGTTAAAAGCAGCAATGCTACGAAGATTATACGGATGGGAATCTCTTTCGTTTGAATAGAGCCCATCCTATGCCCTTGCGGGTAGAATAGCTATTTTTTTCGCGCTTTTTGTTCTTTGGCCTTTTGGTGTTTTTTTCGACCTGTTTTTCGATGTGTTCGATCATGAGGCCGGCGATGTCTTTGCCTGTGGCTCCTTCAACGCCTTCGAGGCCGGGGGAGGAGTTGACTTCCAAGACCTTGGGGCCGGTGTGGGAGCGGATGAGGTCGACACCGCAGACTTTAAGTCCGAGTTCGCGCGCGGCGGCGATGGAGATTTTGCGCTCTTCCGGTGTGATTTTTACCTTGTGGCCTGTGCCGCCCAGATGGATATTGGCGCGGAATTCGCCTTCTGCGGCGCGTCGCTCCATAGAGGCGATGACCTTTTCGCCGACGACGAAACACCGCAGGTCTGTGCCTGCGGATTCCTTTATATATTCCTGCACGAGGATGTTGGCTTTCAGGCTCTTAAAGGCGTTGATCACGGATTCTGCGGCTTTGGCGGTTTCGGCCAGAACCACGCCTTTGCCTTGTGTGCCTTCAAGAAGCTTAATCACAACGGGCGCACCGCCAACGATCTTGATCATGTCCTTGGTGTCGAGCGGCGAGTTGGCGAAGCCTGTGCGCGGAATGTTGATGTTTTTGCTGCATAGTAGCTGCATGGTGCGGAGTTTGTCTTGGGCGCGGCCAATCGAGATCGGGCCGTTGAGCAGGTATGCGCCTTGCATTTCAAACTGGCGCAAAACCGCCATGCCGTAGAAGGTTAGGGACGGGCGGATGCGCGGGATTACGGCGTCAAATTTTTCGAGGACTTCGTCGCCGCGATAATGAATTTCAGGCTTGCGGGCGGTGATGTCCATATAACAGTTGCGGATGGAGATGAAGCGCATCTGGTGGCCGCGTTCTTCTCCGGCTTCCATCAGGCGTTTATTGGAGTACAGATCGGGGTCGGTGGCGAAAACGGCTATTTTCATTCTGGTTCTCCTGAAGCGGGTGTGTAGAGGTCTTCGGCGTTGGATTTTTTGCCCAGTAAAAAAGATTTTACGGGGTCGACGGTGAATTTTGCTTTTGCGATTGCGTCGCGCCCGAGCAGCATGCGGAAGGTCATTTTATGGCGGGAGGCCAGCGTGACCTCGGCGGTGATTTTTTTCTCGCCGATGACAAGAGGGGTTTTAATGACATAGCGTTTGTCGCGCTCGCCGTTTGAGCTGGTGACGTTGCGGTGGTCGGAGAGGGGGGCTTCGCACTCTACAACCAGCCGTTTGTTTTTTTGCAGCGGGTTGATCTTAAAGCGCACATGTTTAATTCCGTCTTTGGTGAAGGGTTTAATGTCATAAGCGTGGATGCACGATGTCTTCGCGCCCGTATCGACTTTCGCCTTAATCGCGGGCAAGCCGAGTTCGGGGAAGGCGCACCATTCCTCCCAGCCGATCATGGTTTTGGGTTTTCGTGTTGGCGGTTTTCTTTCCGTCATTAAATTTTATCCTCGATCAGGATGTTATGAAGGAAAGCATAGAAATGTTCAATGGCTGAGGCGGAAGTTGTTTCGTTGCTGGTGTGATACATCAGGGTTGGGATCTGGATGGTGGCACCGGACCAGCGGCCACCGGTGTTTTGAACGAGGCGGCCCAGTTCGGTGGAGCCGAGTTCTTCTTCGGTTTTTCCTTCGGCCAGCATGATTTCGTCTTTGACTTTGTAGAAGAGGTCGAGCTTTTCGCAGCGTTCTTTTAGCTCACGCACGAGATCGGCGTTGAAGAAGGAGCTTTTGTCGCGGTTTCTCAGGATGATGGGGCCGAGATCAATGGTTTCCTGCCTGTGGTATGGGCTGGTGTCCAGCACCAAAAGGCGGTCGGTTTCTATTCTCATGCCTTCGAGATAGTTGACGATGTGAATCCAGCTTTTGCCGATTTCTTCTTCGCAGGTTAGCAGGGCGGTGCCTTGGAAACCGTTTTTGAACAGGGCGTAGATGACGGCGATGGAAATCACGTTGTCGATCTGACCTTTAAGATAGCCGCCTTCGAAGGTGGCCTGACGGGCATAGGCGAGCGGGATGTTTTGTTCCAGATACGGGATGCCTTCGACATAGAAGAGCGCATCATCGTTGCGCATATTCGGATAGCAGGCTTCGATTACGCCTTCTGCCAAAACTTCGCCGGTATCAGGGTGGTAGGCGTAGATTTTTTCACCTTCGAAACGTTTGGCGATGGATTCGACCTGCGCGCGCGAGGACTGGTTGTTTTCGCCGTATTTGATTTCTCTGATATATTGCGCGGCATATACATATTCTTGATCACCGAGGCAGATCAATCCGTGGCGGTCGATATGGGCGCAGACAATCGTGTCTTTGGGGGCACTGCCTTGAACTTCTAAAGCGCCGTCATTTTTAAAAACAGACAGGCCTAGTTTTTTGAAGTCTTCATAAAGGAAATCCATGAAGAATTGTTCGTGACCGACAACGGACGGGATGGCCAGATATTCGGCGGTTTTATTGACGACGGTTTTGAGCACGGTGGTTTTACGCTTTCGGTTTTTTATTGGTTGCGGTGGTTTGATGCGGTTCGGCTCTTTGTAAAATGGTGCGCCCGGGAGGATTCGAACCTCCGACTCCTGGCTCCGGAAACCAGTGCTCTATCCCCTGAGCTACGGGCGCAATCGAGAGATCATTATCAAATTCTTTGTGAAAAGGCAAAAGGCTTTAACAAAAAAACCGCTTCAAGGCTTTTTAAACATGAGCCCGAAGCGGTTTTTTTCCCTAGGAAAGGATTCTTTTATATATCAAGCAGCCCTGGCGTGGCTTAAACATCCGGCGGTGATTTCCTGCAGAACATCACCGGATTTCGCGCGGTGGGCGGCCTGCGCGACATCGCCAAGTGATACAATACCCACAAGACGTTTATCACGATTCACAACGGGAAGGCGGCGAACCTTGATTTCGGCCATATTGTCACAAATCTCTTCGATGCTCTGATCTTCATAACAATAATATGTTTTTGGCGTCATGATATCCCGCACTGTGGCACTGGCCGGGTCTTGGCCCTTTGCGCTGGAGCGGATGGCAATATCGCGATCTGTCACCATTCCGATCAAGCGATCATTTTCGCCAACCGGCAAAAACCCGACATCAAGATCGCGCATCTTTTGCGCGGCTTCTTGAACGGAGGTTTCGGGGGTGATAAACTTAAAATCTTTTGACATAACTTCACGGATGAGTGTCATAATGCTCTCCTTGCTGTATCTGTTGAATTGTGATTGTCACCAGATAACTACATTTGTGAACATAATGCAAATTATTCGAACTTTATGGGCTTACCCTTCGAATTTTGGAGGTTCAGGTGCTACATCTGCTACAGCTGTGAGAGCGTTTCTTATATGATCCGCAAACGCATGATGCTGCTTTGCTGTATCACCTTCTGATAAATCAGCTTCCACGAGAGAATATTCAATAATTTGTTTCAGAATCTCCTCGTTCGGGTACAGCATGGCAACATGCTTTAATGTGTTCAGCATTGCTTGTCGTGCTTGCTGGGATTGTCCTTCACTTGCATCCTTGAGGTGCGGCAATGCAAATTGGACACTATTTGCCAACGCGGTAGCAAAGTCCTCCATTATACTCTCATCAATTTGAGCGATTAAATCTGTGGTATCAATGCCCAGATAGGGCGCGGACCAGAGGCGGCGGACATGTAATTTGGGATCCTCAGGCCATTTATCAATGCCTTCAGACAGAATATCATAAGCTTCTTGATCATTTCCGCGTCTTTGTTCAAGTTTTGCCAAGACTAAAAACTCTGATGGTTGTTGTGTGTGTTCAGGGGTTCTAATTATTCGCCTAAGTGCTTGGCTGGCTGTATTAAAGTGTTTGCTTAATTTGCGTTCATTAAATGCGGATGGGTCAAAGGGGGCCTCTTGAGTGTTGGCGGCTCCGATCAGTTTGCCGCCATAGACGATTGCTTTTTTGCTTATATCATCTAAAGCACTCGCATCCGGATTAGCCGCTTTTAAAAAATCGGTTAATTCTTCGTAAAGATCTGAAATTTTTAATTTATAAATCATTTATCCTGCCTTTTAGTTGCCGCAGGATATTATTGCTGTATTTTTAATATGTCAAGAGTTATTACGTGAACTCAATGCTCTTACTGTGTCAGCTGGATGAACACATCTTCCAGATCGCTCTCGTCGGTCGTGATATCGACAATGCCGTATCCCGCCTTTTGAATGAGGGTTATCATCGCCCCCACTTCGGTTTCCGAGGGGTTATACCGCACCAAAACACTGCGCTGCCCTACCTTTTCCGCGGCAAATCCTGCCATAACTTGCGCCACATTCTCCATTGGCCGGTCAAGCCTGAACCGGATCTCTTTCCCCTCAATCCGCGATAAAATCACCTCCGTCGGCTCATTCGCAATCACTTGCCCATGATTGATGATCGCAATCTGATCACACAGCTCCTCGGCTTCCTCCAGATAATGCGTGGTCAGCAAAATCGTCATGCCTTGCGCGTTCAGTTCCCTCACATTCGCCCAAAGCTGCTTGCGAAGCTCCACATCCACGCCGGCCGTCGGTTCATCCAAAACCAAAATCGGCGGCGAATGCACCATCGCTTTCGCCACCATCAAGCGCCGCTTCATCCCGCCCGATAGGCTGCGCGTATAGGCATTGGCCTTATCCTCCAGCCCCACCATCTTCAGCAGCTCCATCGTCCGTAGCTTATCCTTTGGCACGCCGTATAGCCCACCCATAAGATCCAGCAAATGCGCAGGCGTAAAAAACGCATCATAATTGATTTCCTGGGGCACGATCCCGATCGCGGATTTCGCCTCACGCGGCTCTTTGTCGATATCTATACCCCAAATTTTGACCTCGCCCGCACTCTTGGTCACCAGCCCCGCCATAATATTGATAATCGTGGATTTCCCCGCGCCATTGGGGCCGAGCAGCCCGAAGATTTGCCCCTTCGGGATCGCGAGCGATACCCCTTTGAGTGCCTCTTTAGGCGGGCTTTTTTTATTGCCGCTATAGGTTTTTTGAAGAGATTTAATTTCGATTGCGTATTCGGTCATCGAATACAGGTAACGATCCTTTGTGAGAATTTCAAGTCTTGCGGTTATAAATTTAGGGGCTGTACCTTGGTGCTTCGGGTGTGGCTGCTGCGGGCGTTGGTGCTGCGGGCGTATTGTTAAACCTTGCACTTAGGCCTGCGAGGTGCATGTCTGCTGGTAATGGTTCTTCGGGATTTCTTCCATCGATAAATATATTATTTATAAATGCTGAAACTGGATTACCCTGCGGATCAGCGTGATGCAGCCCATGATGGCGACCGTCGATAACGAAACGGGTTATTTTTTCAGAATCTATTGATTTTGCCCAAGGATTGCGATCCTGTTCCTTCAGGTTTCCCTTCCCTAAAACAGCATCTTCGTCAGGGGTAAATGTTATTATTTCACCAGTAATGCCTGATATTCTTTTGGTAAATTCTTCTTGTGCGGCTGGTTCCTCAAACTCACGGCGGTGTTCAGTAAAGTTTTTCATGTATTGGTGTTTTACGCCCTGCCCCCGTCTATCCAGATCATAACCATCGGCCATCCTGTTTGCGCGATTGATATGATATCTCGAATCAGGCGCAATATTCTTGAGTTCTCTTGCAAAATACTCAGGATCGCCCAATTCCATGGTATCTGGCTTTGCAACATAACCGTCCCTCAGGCGAGCTTTAATGTCAACCAAAAGTTCTTCCAAGGGTTCGTTGAGAGGTGTTTTATCAATTTGGTCTGCGCCAGAAACAACTACAATATTACGAACGACGCGCATGTCTATTGCCGGATTGCCTTCCTCGTCATTGGCCAAAACGGCATTTTGCAAAGCCGCCCAGCCCATTGAATGCGCCAGGATATCCACGTGCTCTGCTCCATAATAATCTGTAAGAGTATTGACGGCTCCAACAACGGCACTGCCCAATGCATCCATGCTGTCGCCATAATTTACGGCATCATCTTCATCCAACCAATTTGAATTTACAACAGCAACGGCGTAGCCTTCTGCAAGAGCGGCTTTAATTTGTTGCTCATACCCATTCGCAGATTCTGTTGTTCCCGGGATAATAACTTTAAACTTTGTAATATCTCCATCGGGTGGTTGAATTACAGTCAGGGTGGCACTGCCGCCATCTTTTATGCCCTCCATTTCAAAGTGTCTAACAGAGCCTTTGCCTGTATCGTTTATGACTTCATGTAAATAGTCTTTTTCTAAAATTATCTCGTTCATTAAACACTCCCTTATTTTACAGATTTTATTGTAATATGGGGGGTGTTAATATCGGGTTAACCTGATTTAAAAAAGTGGATGTCTTAAGAGCGCGCGCATTCTTCTGTGGGAGGGATTGAGGATGATCAAATATGGATCGTCAATCGGTTTTTGATGTTTTCAGCTTTTGGGAAAGCCACTCCATCGCTGCTTCATTCTCCTTTAAATACGCATCCCAAAACGCCAGTGCCGCGGCCTTGATCTCGGCCTCATGCACTTCGCGCAGATCATTTGCGCCCAATTTCCCGCGCGTGCCGTTATAAACCATATGGTCGCTGCCCTCCAGAATCTGCAAATACTGCTCCGGGTGCCCCGCATAATCATGCACCACCAGCCTGCGTTTATAATCATGCCCCTCCAGCGGGCTGTCATCCTTCGTCCCTGTCATATGAAGAAGCGGCATATCAATCGGCCCGTATATATGGCTTTCCGGCTCCTCCCCCACCAAATGCCGGATCGGCACAGGGGAATACAAAATGCCCGCCTTCAAGCGCAGCTCGCGCAAAGACACCAGCTTCCCGCGCTCATCGGGAAACATCTGCCCCGCCAGCACTTGCGTCGTCATCGCCCCGAAAGAATGCCCCGACATGCCGATATTGTCGAAATCCAGCGTCCCGACTTCCGCGTTCTCAGCCGCCCATAAAGGCAGCTGATCCAACACAAACGGCACATCCAAAAACCGCGCCAGCGTGGTTTCACGGGTTACGGACACTTTCCGCAGGATATCCCAGGGGTGTCCGTCCTTTCCCTCCCACAAACTGCTATCCGTGCCGTGATGGGTCATATGCACGAGCACATATCCATGCGAGGCCAAAAACCGCGATAAAAACGCGGCGCCATCGCGGTTGCCGCCAAATCCGTGGCTCCAAACCACCACAGGCCGTTTTTTGAGTTCATGCTCCGCAGGGTAGTAAATTTTGAAAGGCACAACCCGATCGGCGCGGGTGGAATCGATAAATTCGCCGCGTTTCAATAAAACCTTATAGGGCCCTTGGTCGGGGGTCATGCGTACCTCGTCATTCCGGCGAAAGCCGGTATCTCTGAAAAGTAACAGCCAAGATCCTGTTTTTCATCGGGATAACGGATTCTTAAACGCGCTTCGCTCATTAAAAAATCCGTTACTTTTTGCGGAACTGGTCGAGAGAGATGACCTCGCCGGTATCATCGCTTTTTTTGGATTTTTTGCGCCCGCCTTTGGGGCCGTCATCATCGGGGTCGTCGTCAAGCTCATCGAGGATTGATAGATCGCCTTCTTCAATCGCTTCGCCAAGTGGTTGGAACTGCAGGGCAAAATTGACGCTGGGGTCGGCGAAGATGCTGATCGCGGAGAGGGGGATTTCCAGACGCTCCGGGACGTTGTTAAACGAAAGGGTTACTTTCATTTTTTCATCATCAACGAAGAGGTCGGAGAATTGATATTGCAGAACAATCGTCATTTCACCGGGGTAGCGGTCGCGTAAGTATTCCGGAATTTTTACGCCGGGAAAATCGGTCAAGAATGTGATATAAAAATGATGCTCGCCGGGCATGCCGCCATCATCGGTGTGCACTTCCATAACTTCTTCTATGGCCCCTTTGACCACGCCGCGCAGGGCATGTTCAACCATTTTGTCATATCTTAAGATGTCTTCTTTATCAGCCATAGAGTATTTAGTGCAGATTTGTGAGTATGAAATCAAGAGGCGATCTCGTGAATATTATGAATCGCATGAAATAAAGGATACGCGCCAGCACTGAGCAGTATTCTTCTAAACTTCGCTGTGGACAAGATTTTCATTCAAGACCATCAGGCATATGCAGTGAATAAAGATTACGCATTTTCTGCACCTGCGCCAAAACCTCCTCGTCCTCAAGCTCGTTCGCCAATCTTTGCGTTTTATCATATAAAAACAACGGGCTTTGGTTGTGATACGGCCATTTCAACCCTGCTGCTAATACATCAAGTGCCTCGCGCTTTTTTCCCTGCCGCTTTAGCAAATCCGACAATAATATGCGTGAGCGCAGATGCAGCGGGTTGATCGTCAAGGCGAGGTTTAGGTCTTCCTCGGGCGGGCTTAAACCCCGTTCATTCACAATCCGCCGTGCAAAAGATTTCAGTTCGGCGCGGTAAAAATAAATCATCGCATCTCGCGGGTTTGCCTTTTCGGCTTTTTGAAGCAGCCCCATCGCCTGATCGAACAAGACATCCCGCGCCGCAGGATCCATCATCGGCCCTTGAAACTGCATCATGCCGATGGGGATTTCCGCCGCGGCCAGAAACGCCGCAGCATTCGTGCCATAGGATAATTTATCGGCAAAATTAATTTTATCCGCAAAGCTTTCTGCCGCGCCGCGCTCCATTTCGGCCTGGGCCTCTGCTACCAGAGTTTTGCTTTTATATAATGGGCTAAATATGGCCATAAATCCTGCTAAAAGGGTGCATAACAAGACTTTTAACAAAAGCGCGTAACGCCCCCGTAGGGGAGCATCCCCCTTTTCAGGCCAAGCGGATTGTGCCTGTACGTGCCAATAGCCCGCCACCAGACCGCCCGCCATCAAAAGCGGCAAAACGTGAAAATGGAAACTGACATGTGCATGCAAAATAAACGCCGCCATCGCGCAAAAAGACGCCGCAATTTTCACTCGCGCAGTATCATCAGCCAGAGGCCAGGCTTTAAACGTCTTTAAAATCGCAAAAATAATAAACAGATAAAACAGCAAAGCCGCAGCAATGCCGCTTTCTGCCGCAAATTGCAGCGGATCGCTCTGTGCCATCAATCCCGCCGTATCAAAATCATCGCCGCGATATTGCGGGTAATATAAAAAGAACGTCCCCACGCCCGTGCCCAAAACCGGGTAATCCTGTATTATATTCAGGGTTGATGCCCAAATTTCTGGTCTGTCGGGCAGCCCTTTATTGTCCGGCTCAGACATCTTCTGCATTAATGTCACAGGTGATTTCATAAAACCCCCATGCCCGACCATGCCAAAACTCCAAAACGCCGCCGCGCTCAAAACAGCGAGAATGCCTAAACACCGCACATGCCGCCTGGCCGCCCTGCGCGACAAAAACAAAAATACAGGGAGCAGGGCGATGACAACAAAAAACGCCTCGCGGCTGCCTGTGGTTAGCAAGGCCAAAACACATAAGAGTGTAAAGATCAGTGCAAGATTGGATGGCCAGCGTGATTGCGCGCCGATCATAGTGCCCAAGCCTGCGAACACCGCCAAAGACAAAATCGCCGCCAGAGCGTTGGGGTTTGAAAGCGGGTCATAGACATGTTCAAAGGCCAGTATATCGGTGGGTAAGAGATATTGAATCAGTGCATATCCCGCCACCACTGTAGCTATAAGAGCCAGCGGCGCCGCCATAAACGCAAACGCACGCTCGAAACTATACGCGGCCAGAAAGAAACTCAGCGGAAAAAGACTGAACACACAAAAATAAATGTAACTGACAAACCGGACCTCGGAAAACAGCGCGCCCAGCAGCGTTACCAACCAGAACCCTATGGCGCAAAGTATAAGGGGCGAGCGCAAAGCCGCGCCTAAACGAAAATCCCGCGCGCCGCCCAGCGCAAAAAACCCTGAAAATCCGCAGGCCAAAACAGTCCCCAATACACTCTGGCCCTCATACGCATCCAACGGCGTAAACGAACACAAAAAGCCCAGAAGCCAGAGCGCGGCGGCAATATAAACATGCAAGTATTGAGGTGTTTTTTGATTCATAGACGCCAGTGTCCATCAGAGGCTCGATTGCGTCAATGCTGTTCAATGCTGTAAAGAAAATGGTGGTTTTCTGTTGCGAGGCAACCACCAAGCCCCACCTGAGAGCATTAGTTCTCAGGGATTAGTGCGTAGCGCACAATTACTACCGTTAGGCAGCAATCGCTTCACCAGCGACAAATGAATTGTCGTTAGCTGCTACAAATGCATTGTTATCGTTTGCATTTATAAAATTTATCCGGTAACGGCGGAAAGCCGAACGCCGCATGATGCCTTTATTACGCGTGTCGATCCTGTTTCAGCCCCGCCGCCATTCGCTGCTTTTTTTTCAAAACTGGACCCGCTTTTCGGACTCAGTCCGCTTTTTGAAGCAAATCCGCGAATAGTGGTGGAGCTGCCGGGTACTGCCCCCGGGTCCACGACGCCTATTACGCAACCGCGTGTAACGTCATAGCCGAGCAAGCCCGGCAATTTCTATTATAGGGGGTTTTATTTAATTTGGGAAGTTTTATAGGCTGCGCCGCCTCGGTTTTTTTTAGGGTCCCTCAATACTTCTACAATTAAGTTGAACGACATTCGGCCCATGAGGGCTCATCCTATGTGCCTCCAGAATCTCTCTTAATGTCCGACTTTGAAATTGAGGGCTTTGAGGATTGGCATTTTCAATTACAGCTTTGAGCACAGCCTCGTTCGCGCCCCACGCCCTTAAATGATCAACCATCAGCTTTGTCGCGAGATCGTGCTCATACCCGCCATTATTCCAATCATCAATAAATGCTTGCTGTCTGGCTGCCTCCTGAGCTTCCGCAGAGGCTTTGGCGGCATCCATACTTGCGAGCAGCTCATCTGTTTTTGCCACCAGCCGGTCTATCTCTCTCAGCATACGCATGTGTTCTAACGTATCAGGGGATATGACATTGGGATCACTCATAATATACACCGCGCTTAAATTACAGGCTCTGCCCGTCCAAATTCCAGAATAGGTTGCAAAAGTGTTAACTTCTGCGTTTTATCTAGGTCATGCCAGGCCACCAGAAAGTCTTCGAGATCTGCATCGGCAGGGTCAATCGCCACCGCCCCTTTCATTGCAAAGCTTGCTCTTAAAGATTCATCATCATCAAAAACCACCGCCGGTACAAACCTGTCGGAAGGCATAGGCTTAGGTATGATTTTGGGAGGCTGAATATCAGTGCGCGCCTTAAGAGCCTGCCATAAATGAGTATGACTTAAATCCTGAGTATGATTGCCTGAATAAATTGAAACATCCCCGCCCAAGGACGTCACATCCGCCAAAAAATGATCCAGCAGCTTTCGGCCAGCCGCGTCAATCCCTAAATCCAAAGTCTCATTCACATCGGTCAAAAAACTTGCGGCAGGCCCATTAAAAAGCGGATTCAGCTGGGCTGCTTTCATCTTTTCGACAAGCGCATTGATATAGGCTTGACAAGTCTGAAACGCCAGAGAGTCCATCGCCAGATTATCGTTTATCACTGTGGTCATAGTTACACCTTAATTCAATTATTTGCGAAAAGTACCCGCCTTTATAAATTATGTCAATAAAAAAATGAGGGTCAATATGGAGAATTTATTTTTTAATGCGCGGAGAGGTGTTTAAGCATTATGGTTGCGTATCTGGTTGCGGATCTTTGCGGTCAAGAGGGACATATACTTTTGTGGCAGGTTTATTCTCCTTGTTATCCTCCGCAAAGGGTGTAGGCATATGTTTGTGTAAACGTTCCCATAGTTCTCTAAGATGCGGCTCATCGTATGGCATTCCAAAACCATCATAATTTAAAGGTTGTTCCACCTTGATGACAGATATATCATGGCTCATTTTGTATCCTCCTCAATAAATTCTTTGCATATAGTATAAATATTTTTCATTTATGTCAATAAAAAATTGCCGTTGTGTATAATATCATCTTGGGCTCTTTCTTCAAGAGCCGACAATCTTTTATGATCATTCCATGAAACAATATCTCGACCTTATGCAAGACGTGCTGGAAAACGGCGCGAAAAAAGAAGACCGCACCGGCACAGGCACTGTGAGCGTTTTTGGCCGGCAAATGCGCTTTGACCTGTCCGAAGGTTTCCCCCTTGTGACCACGAAAAAATGTCACCTGAAATCGATCATCCATGAACTGCTCTGGTTTATCGCCGGCGACACGAATATTAAATACCTTAAAGATAACGGCGTGCGTATCTGGGATGAATGGGCGGATGAACATGGCGATCTCGGCCCCGTATATGGCGAACAATGGCGCAGCTGGAAAACCGCCCCCGATAAAAATGGTGAGTGCAAAACCATCGACCAACTCTCAAACGTGATTGAAAACATCAAGAATAACCCCGACAGCCGCCGCCTTTTGGTTGTGGCCTATAATCCGGGCGTCGTTGATCAAATGGCTCTGCCGCCCTGCCATGCTTTCTTCCAATTCTATGTTGCGAACGGCAAGCTCTCCTGCCAGCTTTATCAACGCAGCGCCGACATCTTCCTCGGCGTGCCGTTCAATATCGCCAGCTATGCCCTGCTCACCATGATGATTGCGCAAGTGACAGGGCTAAAGGCGGGTGAGTTTATTCACACTCTCGGCGATGCCCATCTCTATTCCAACCACTTGGAGCAAACGCAGCTTCAGCTCAGCCGCACGCCATTCCCTCTGCCGACCATGAAAATTAATCCGAACGTAAAATCCATCTTTGATTTTAAGTTCGAAGATTTTGAACTGATTGGCTACGAAGCGCATCCGCATATTAAGGCACCTGTAGCGGTTTAACCCTCTATCCAGTTTTCACGCGGCATAAAAAGCTCGACCCCCGCCCCTTGGTTTTCGCCGAAAACATCCGCCTTTTTGATCGACACGCGGCAGGCCACCACATGCGAGAATCCGAAACACAAAGCAATCAGCTCCTTGAGATAATCCTCGATAAGCTGAACCTGATCGCGCTTTGACCATGATAGGATTGCATTATAAACCTTCGCGTAATCAATAATGCTGTCCAGATCGACATGATCAAGATAACTTTTGGGGTCGGCATAAAGTTCCGCGCCCACAATAACGCGCTGCGCGACGTTCTGCTCATGGTCATGAATGCCGATCTTTAAGGACACCTCAACCGAGTCGAGGAATATTTTCACGTGACTTTCCATGGGCATAATTTATATATGAAATATGTCTGACAACAAGCCCATAACGCTATCCTCCATAGTCGCCATCGCGAAGAACAATGCCATCGGCAAAGACAATGGAATGATCTGGCATCTGCCCGAAGACCTGAAACATTTCAAACGCACGACACTGGGCAAGCCAATCTTGATGGGGCGAAAAAGCTACGAATCCTTAGGCAAACCCCTCCCCGGACGCCCCAATATCGTCGTCAGCCGCTCGTATTCGCAGCTCCCGCAAGCCAACTCGACCAGCATTTTTCACGATATGGAAGAAGCCGATACAACTGAAACTCCAAAAATAAATGAAGGGCCATTCCTGTACGCATCACTGGAAGAGGGCATAAATGCCATGCGGGAAATGGCTGCTCAAATGGGCGTGGATGAAATGTTCATCACGGGCGGCGGCCAGATTTACGCCGAAACTCTACCCTATACGCAGCGCCTGTACGTCACGATTCTTGACCGCGTATATGAAGGCCATGTGTTTTTTCCTGAAATAAAATGGAGTGAATGGAACATCATAAGCGAAGAAAAACATCCCGCCGACCCCGCCCATGACCGTCCGCCCTTCACTTTTTTTACTCTGGAGAGAACGGTCTAAGTCTGGCTTGGATAGGCAGGATTATGGACTATGCGCATTGCATCAGTTTTATTCGGTTTCGGTTGTTTTCATTTTTTTATAAAAAGTCGATTTTGCCATACCGATCGCTTTTGATGCCTGGGTGATGTTGCCGTTGTAATGTTCAAGAGCGCACTGCATTGCCTCGTGCTCTATTTCGTCCATGGTTTTGAAGGTGCCGTTATCTGTTTGAGTGTGGATTATTGCGGCGGGCGTTTTCTGTGATGTGTTGGAGGGGGCGGTGGCGGCATTATCATGATCATTGTTAAATAACGCCGACATATCCTCAGGATTTAAGGTCTGGTTTTCGCTCATGACCATCGCGCGATTGATTGTGTTTTCGAGCTGGCGGATATTGCCCGGCCAATTATAATCTATTAATTGTTGGAGTGCTTTATCGCTGATGGTTTTGGGGATGCCTCCTTCATCTATACAAAATCTTTCAATAAAATGATCGGCCAGTGCGGGAATGTCGGTTTTGCGATGGCGCAGAGCGGGCAGTTCGAGTTGTACGACATTCAGACGAAAAAACAAATCTTCGCGGAAGTGCCCTTTTTGAATTTCTGTTTGGAGGTCTTTGTTGGTTGCAGAGATAATACGGAGGTTGACTTTGACAGGTTTGCTGGCGCCGACGGGTTCAACTTCTTTTTGCTGGAGGGCGCGCAGGAGTTTTACCTGGGTGTCCAGCGGCAGTTCCCCGACCTCGTCGAGAAATATTGTGCCGCCCTCGGCTTCACGAAATTTTCCGATCGATTTTTCTGTGGCACCGGTGAAAGATCCTTTTTCATGGCCGAATAGAATGCTTTCGACCAGCTGCGACGGGATGGCTCCGCAGTTGACGGCGATGAAGGGTTTTCCTGCGCGGTTGCTTTCACCGTGGATGGCGTTGGCGAATACTTCTTTACCCGTTCCGGTTTCCCCTGTTATGAGGACGGGGATTTCTGAGGCGGCGGCTTTGCGGGCCATGTTGATGATCTGGAGCAATCCAGCGTCGTGACCAATCAGGTTTTTAAAGGTCAATGTCCCTTGTTTTTCGTTTCTGAGCCGCGAGACCTCTTTTGAAAGCGTGCTGATTTTCAGGGCGTTTTTAACTGTAACCATCATTCTGTCGCCTTCATAAGGTTTGCTCAGAAAATCTGTGGCCCCCAGTTTCATGGCTTTGACGGCGTCTTGGATGTCGTGGCTGCCTGTGAGCATGATCACCGGCAGAGCGGGGTATTTTTGTGATAGAATTTCGAGCGTTTCAAGGCCGCCCATGACCGGCATATCGACATCGAGAATGATCAGTTTTATAGCGTTGTTATGATCCCGCTCCAGAATTTCAAGCGCCTCCCGACCGTGCTGGGCGGTGCAGGAATTGAAACCCAGTTTGCGCGTTAATAAAGTGGACAGCATTTGGCGCTGCATAGGGTCGTCTTCTACAATCATAATCGGAGTATTCATTCTTATTTATACCATAAAGGGTGTTAATAAAGTGTTTGATTTTGAGAAAATTCTTATTTTTGAACGTATGATTTTGAGAATAAAGTGTGGCTTATTTTTTAAACCATTGTTTTTATTTATAAAAATTTTGGCACAGCCTGTGCAATACCATAATACATAAATCACATTGGCGCAGGGAGGCACGCATGTACAGAGTTTATAATCCATATAAAGAGTCCAGCATTATGAGTCTGAATATGATGGGCATTAGCGAGTACAAAAAAGCAAGTTTTTCCGGTGTGGAAGTGTTGTTTGTGATTTTGCCGGTGATTTTGGTAGCTCTTGCGATGATGCTGAATTTTATGCCTGATCTGACTTTTTTAGCGGAATGTCAGAATATTTCCGGGGGGGATATTTGTACCATTACATTTCAATAAAGGATTTAAAAGAAACTGAAGAAGGGGATACGGGGAATGATTACGAAAGATGCGGAGACACTTTTTTTAAGAGACGGTAAAAAACTTTTTGAGACAGATCCATCGCAAAGATGTCTTTATTTTAGGGCTTCACAGCTTGATCAAGATCAAAAGGAGTGGTTGCCTGCTATTATTAAAATTATAAGAGAAGATTTTCTGGAGGGTATTGACGGGCTTTATCTTTGCCATGATCACGATCTTTTTATTACTGGACGGTTTTGGACGTTTAAGCGTCTGGAGCAGTTTTTAACCCACCTAAGCCCCCAACTGCCGCCAGCCTCTTCCCCGGGGCTGGCGAGCCTTTTTGAGGTGGGTGTGCATTGGCCGCAAATCAGGGCGATTTGTGAAAAGAAAATCGAAAACTTACATTTGCTTCAGCAAAGAGCGAAGCGCACAGAAGAGCAAAAAAAGCATCTGGAGGCGGTGAGCCGCGAGGAGGCTTTTCAAACCATCGATCCTGAACTGATTCGTTCTTTGGCTATACGGAGAGCGCGGCGATCTGCTGTTGAAATTATGGTTGTTGAAGATGACCCTTTTTCGCAGAAGCTTATTCAAAATGCGATTGGCAAGCAATATCCTGTTTCGATTACTGGTGACGGTCAGGGCGCGGTTTTAAATTACGTCCACAAAGCGCCGGATGTGCTGTTTTTGGATATAGGCTTACCCGATATTGATGGTCATGAGGTTCTTAAACGGATTTTTGAGATTGATCCCAATGCCTATGTTGTTATGTTCAGCGGCAGCGGTCATAAAGACAATATAATGAAAGCCATGGGCGTTGGTGCGAGAGGTTTCGTCGGCAAACCGTTCACCAAAGATAAGCTTATTCAATACATTGAAAAATCACCTTTTATTCAAACCAAGCAAAAACAGGAGGCTTCATTATGGACGTGAAATCCATCAATACCCCGTCGCAATTTATTAATCTTGTCACCTCTATTGGCCGTAATCCCTCGAGTTGGCGGGGGTGGTCGTCTTTATTAATTACCTTGCAAGATATGGATGAAAATTTGCAGCAGGAATGTTTGTTTTGGAGTAAATCCGTTGTTGAGGCTTCTTTGAGTGATTTTGAGGGGCGTGTTTATTTTCGTGAAAATGAAGCAATCCATATCATTTGTAAAAATATTCCCTGGGATGTTTTGAGCCAGACGGGTCAGCATATTTGCGCGCTTATAAGGTCTGAGAGTAGTGTGAGGACAGATTGTCTGATTTATGATCTGTATCGTGAAGGGGATGCGTATATGGAGGCCGCCTTTAATACAAAAGGAGATGAGGTGTTTTCCGTAGACGCGCTGGGTTCACTCAGGCGCCCTAAGCCTGAAGCTGAAAAACTGTCTTTCGGGTTGCATACGCAAGACAAGTTAATTCTGAATCACCGGGATTATACCAAGGTTTTATTGGTGGAGGATGATCCGGTTACACGATGGATGGTTCGAAGTGCCTTAAAACATGAATGCCAGTTTGCGACCTCGTCGAGTGCGAATAAGGCGTTTGGTATGTATGCGTCCTTTCAGCCTGATGTGGTTTTTCTGGATATAAATTTGCCGGATAAAAGCGGGTATGAGGTCTTGGAGTGGATTATGCGTCATGACCCGGGTGCATGCGTGGTTATGTTCTCCAGTGAAGATCATCTGGACAATATTGCGAATGCGTTGGAGGATGGTGCAAGTGGATTTATTGCCAAACCGTTTTTAAAGGAAAATTTGTTGCATTACATCCATAATCATCGTGCACATTAAGCGAGGGGAACATTATGAAAGGCGTCGTGTTTACTGAGTTAATCGATATGGTCGAGGCGGTTTTCGGACCTGATTTGATGGATGATGTTTTTGACGACTGCGACCTCCCCTCGGGCGGTGCCTATACAAGCGTTGGAACATACGATCATACCGAGCTGCTTCAGATTGTAAGCAATTTAAGCAAGCATACCGAAATCCCTGTAAAAGACCTGGTTCATAAATTCGGCCACCATCTTTTCGGGCGGTTCCATGAGATGATGCCGCAGTTTTTTGAAAAGCCCTCTTCGGCTTTTGATTTTCTGGAGAGCTTGCATGGCTATATTCATGTTGAAGTTAAAAAGCTCTATCCCGATGCGGCCTTGCCAGAGTTTATAACCGAACGCTCCGGCGATGATACTCTGGTGATGGTTTATAAATCCAGATGTCCGTTTGCGGATTTTGCGGCCGGTTTGATGGCAGGATGTATTGATTTTTATAAGGAAAATATTGTTGTCACAAGCATAGATCAAAATACCGATACTCATTTTTCACGCGTATTTACATTGGTAAAACATGGCTGATAGTTCTGAAACCGAAGATAGGGTTGCAAGGCTTGAAAAACGTCTGGCCAGAGAAAAAGCCGCACGCCAGGAAGCAGAAAGATTGCTCGAGGGTAAAAGCCGCGAACTCTATGACATCAATCAAAAGCTCAATCAAAATGCCCGCTTGCTGGAGGCTACGGTTGTCAATGCTAAAGACGGCGTAATTATTACCACGGCAGATTTAGAAAACGGCCCGGAAATTATTTATGTAAATGAAGCGGTGACAAGGATTTCCGGATACGAAGCGGAGGAATTGATTGGCAAAACGCCGCGCATTTTACAAGGCCCTTCGACCAGTCGTGAAACCCTTAAGGAGCTTAAGGAAACCCTTCTTAAGGGGCGCTCCTATAAGGGAGAGCTTCGCAATTATACTAAAGATGGCATAGTTTACTGGCTGGATATCAGTATCGTGCCGGTGAAAGACGAGCAGGGCGTTATAACCCATTACGCGGCCATAGAGAGGGATATCACCCAGCGCAAGATTTTTGAAAAGCAAATGGAAGTAACCAAAGATGCGGCGCAAGTGGCCAATCGCGCCAAAGGTGACTTTCTCGCCAATATGTCGCACGAGCTTCGCACGCCCATGAACGGGATTATCGGATTATCTGAATTGCTCATGGAAATGGATATGGATGAGGAGCAGACCGAGCTTGCGGCTGCGGTGAACAGTTCTTCTAGAAATCTTTTGATTTTGCTGAATGATATTCTTGACCTTTCTAAAATTGAGGCCGGAGAATTGACGCTTGAAAATACGCCTTTTGATTTGGGGCGGTGCGTTTCTCAAACTATCGATCTTCTCAGTCATATGGCCTCTAAGAAGGGTCTTGTGCTGGAGAGTCATATTGATTCGTCTGTTCCAGATCGGATAACCGGTGACCCGGCGAGAATTCAGCAGATATTGAACAACCTTATCAGCAACGGCATAAAGTTTACCGAAACAGGGCATGTTTCTCTTGATATTAAAAATATCCCTGACGGTGCGGGTGATCCAGAATTATATATTACGATTAGGGATACCGGTATTGGGATCCCACAAGATAAGCAGGAGGCGGTCTTTCAAAAGTTTACACAAGCGGATGTTTCTACGGCACGGAAATATGGGGGCACGGGGCTGGGGCTTGCGATTACCAAGGAGCTGGTTGGGATTATGGGTGGAAAAATTGGGCTTGAGAGTCAAGAGGGCGTCGGCACCACCTTTCATGTGCAAATCCCTGTAGGGATGGCTCAGAGCGGTTCGGAAAGTTTGCAAAACCCAAAATCGTTTGTTTCGATTGATACTGGTGCCAAGGTTCTGGTTGTGGATGATCATCCTGTTAATCTCTTGTTCATGCGTAAGGTTTTAAAAAAGCTGGGTTTCGAAGGGGTTGATGAGGCTAGCGGCGGCAAGCAAGCTGTGGAAATGGCGCAGAAAAATCACTATGCGCTGATTTTTATGGATTGTCAGATGCCGGAAATGGATGGGTTTGAGGCCTCGACTCTTATTCGCGAGAGTGAGGCGCTTATTGGTGATATCAAAATTATTGCTGTCACCGCCGATGCCATGAAGGGGGCGCGGGAAAAATGCCTTGATGCGGGGATGAATGATTATATCAGCAAGCCTGTTGATATTGATAAGCTTAAGGCGGTTCTTGGCGCATGGCTTCCCGGGGGCGCAGAGGGCGTGTCTGAGGAGATGGTTGATTCTATCTCGCAGGAGCCTTGTGTTGCCGGGGAGCATCACATTATGGATTGGGAGCGTTTACGGATGTTTACGGAGGGTGATGCGGAGGAGGAGCGTGAGCTGATTGAAATGTTTATGGTTTATGCACAAGAGTCTTTGCAAGAACTGCGCGTCCATTTTCACAGTGGCGATAGTGATGAGTGGAAAAAGGCTGCGCATAAGCTCAAAGGATCTGCGGCGAATTTAGGGGCAGAGAAATTGTCAGCTGTTTGTTTGAAAGCAGAGCATCACGAGCCAGGTGCGGAGGAAGAAAAAGAATTGATTTTGCGCGATATTGAACAGGCTTATTTTGAGGTCTGCGAAGTTCTCAATGCTCAGGGTTTACAGGCAGGATAAAGATGGTAGCGGTGGAGAGATTTGAACTCCCGACACAAGGATTATGATTCCTCTGCTCTAACCCCTGAGCTACACCGCCGCATTTTAGGGTGTTTGTATATGAAATATTCTGGTCTTGATTGTCAAGTGTAACTTGAAGCTCAGGTGCGTTACGCGGCGCGGCGTTTCTTGGCGTTGGTGTTGAGCGAGAGGCTGTATAGCACCGAGGCGCAATGGCAGGGAAGGCCGCAATGGGGGCATTCTTCTTTGCTTTTTTTGCTTTCCTCCAGCCAGAAATCTTTAAATTCGTGACGCTCCGTGAAGTCAAAGGCTTCGAGGGTCGGGGCGATATGGGTGTGGGTGGTTTTCCAGGCCATGGTCGCGACCATTTCTGCGCCCGCGTCTTGGAGCCGGTTGATTGAGCTTTCGATTAATTTTGTGCCGATGCCGCGTTTTTGGTAATCGGGGTCGGTGGCGACGGCCTCGATCAACCCGATTTGCGCGTGTTTATCGGCGTGCTGGATGTCGCGAGGGATTTTATAGGGCTGGCCTTTGAATTCCTTTTCAATATCACCTTGTGCGAGCATGCGAAGCATTGAGAAGCCCACAACCTTGTTATCAATTTCGGCGATGAAGAGCATGTTGTTTGCAATCGCATTGTCGATATTTTCGTTTCCCCAATCCTCGCCGAGAATCTTATCCATCATATGCAGGACGGTGGTGGCATCGCTTCTGGTGCCTTTGCGAATGTTGACGGGGATGCGTTTGGTCAGGGTGTATCTGCCATATTCGATCAATTCGATATGGGTATCATACCCCGCCCAGACGCCGTCAAGAACACCGTTTTTCTTGTATTCGAAGATGCAAACGCCAAGACCCGTATCGCCGACGGATTTGGTTTTGTAATAGCCGAAGACGCGGCTGGTGACGGGGTCGATTTCGCCTTCGAGTATCCAGTCTTTGTCCATCGCTTCGTCGTAATCATCGGCGTAGAATTTCAGGCCTTTTTGCTTGAGCGTGACATTGGCTTTTTCATACACAATAGAGCCATCTTTGCGGATGTCTTCGTAGCTGGCGCGGTATTCGCCCGCGAGGGAGTATTTGCGCTCGGCACGGATATCGCGGATGCGGCGATAGCTCCATGTTACCACGCTGATGATCAATGCACCGATCAGGGCGGCGAGGGTGTTGTCAAGGACTGGGCCGGTGAGCGTAGAGAGTTCCATGAAGTAAATTAACCCGTGTGCGTGTTGTAAATCCATCCGCCCCCAAGGACGCGGTCTTTATCATAGCACACGGCGGCTTGTCCTGGCGAGATGCCATATTGCGGATCGTTGAGATGGATTTCTGTGCCGCCGTTCATGAGTTTTGCGGGGACGGGTTTCATGACGGAGCGGAATTTGACAAGAACAGGAATTGCATTTCTGTTCTTGCCATCCTGAAGCCCTTGCGCTGAAGGAACTGCTGCGCTTTTAGATCCTTCAGGACTTAAGTCCTGAAGGATGACGTTGGTGTCAAAAAGCCAGTTACAGTCCTGGATGTATATGATATTGCGCGCCAGTGCCTCTTTCGGGCCGACGATGACCGCGCCTGCTTCGGCGTCGATTTTGATGACGTAGAGCGGCTCGTTGTTATCCGAAATGCCGCCGCCAATGCCGAGGCCGCGACGCTGGCCGATTGTATAATGGATGATGCCGTCATGGTCACCGATGGTGCGGCCATCAAGATGCACAATCTTGCCGGGTTTGGCGGCTTCGGGTCTTATCTTCTTGACGATTTTGGCGTAATCGCCGTCAGGCACGAAGCAAATGTCCTGGCTGTCGGGTTTGTCTGCGGTCAAAAGGCCGAGGCGCAGGGCTTCTTCGCGGGTTTTGTCTTTGCTCCAATCGCCCAAGGGAAAACGCAGGAAATCGAGTTGTTCTTGGGTGGTGGCGAACAGGAAATAGCTTTGGTCTTTGCCTTGGTCGTGGGCGCGGTGCAGCTCGGCTTTGCCGTCTTTGTTGACCGTGCGTTTAATATAGTGGCCTGTGGCCATGCAATCCGCGCCAAGGTCGTGGGCGACGGCCAGCAAATCACGGAATTTTACGGTTTGGTTACATTTCACGCATGGGATCGGCGTTTCACCGCGCATATAGCTATCGGCGAAATCATCGATTACGCTTTCGCGGAAATTGCTTTCGTAGTTGAGGACGTAATGGGGGAAGCCGCGCGCATCGGCGACTTTTTTGGCATCGTATATATCTTGTCCCGCGCAGCAGGTTTTCGATTTCACGGTTTGCGAAGGTGAACTCCCCATATCATAAAGTTGGAGCGTCACACCCACCACGTCATAGTCTTGCTCATGCAAGAGCGCAGCGGCGACCGAGCTGTCTACGCCGCCCGACATCGCCACCACCACGCGCGTGTCTTTCGGGTCTTTGTCTATGCCTAGTGAGTTCATCGTCACGTCCTTTTGTCATCCTGAGGCGTTTATGCTGAAGGGTCTATTTTATGGATGGTAGATTCTTCAGATCTAAAGGTCTTCAGAATGACAAGTTGAAAACCTTTATAACGCGCTTTATATATGGGGTTTCCCTGAAAAAGTCCAGAAATTGCGAATAGGGTGTATAAGAGGCGGGTGTCTATCATGTAT
Source organism: uncultured Micavibrio sp. (assembly GCA_964350435.1). Taxonomy (GTDB): domain Bacteria; phylum Pseudomonadota; class Alphaproteobacteria; order Micavibrionales; family Micavibrionaceae; genus TMED27. Next base: position 21,743 of record CAYGJS010000002.1, on the reverse strand, counting down.
GCTGCGCTCAAAGTTTTAGAGAAAGTCGTGTGAATGCTTCCTTATATTATCGCTGGGTGCTTATTCGCGAGTTATTTCATCGAGAGTATTTTCGGCTTTGGCGGGAGTATTTTGGGCGTTGCTCTGGTGGGTAATTTTATTGATATCAAGCAGGGCATTTTGATTGTCACCTTTGCTTCGATGATTTGTAGCAGCTTTGTTTTATTGTCTGATTTTAAGAACTTTTCGCTGCGGGATATCTTTGAAATTTTTAAATTTGCATTGCCCGGGATTTTTCTGGGTACGTTTTTGCTGACGGTATTAAATTCGACACTTTTGCTTAAGTTTTTTGCTGTGTTTTTGCTCGCTTACTCTTTGTATTCACTTGCGAAGGCCGAGCTTAAGTTTCCGCGCTGGCTATGCCGTTTTGTGCTGTTTTGCGGTGGGGTGGTGCAGGGGATTTATGCCACTGGAGGGCCGTTTGTGTTGATGGGGTATGGCGGGGAATTCGCGCATAAATCGCATACGCGGGCGACGATGGCGGGGTTTTTTCTGCTCGCGAATGTTATTCGCGTTGTGCAACTTATTCTTATGGGGGAATTTGATTTTTCGGTTCCTGTAAATTATTGGTGGCTTGCTGGTCCCATTGCGGCGGCTGTGTTTGGGGGCTATGTTGTGCATAAGCGGATTGACGATCGGTTTTTTAAGCGTGGCATTTTGGTGCTGATGTTTATTGCAGGCGTGTTTTATCTGCTTAAATAGTGAGGCTTACCAATCAGTATCAGTGCCCGGCAAGGCGACGACGAGGCCGTCCAGTTCATCGGTGAGTTTGACCTGACAGCCCAGGCGGGATGTATCGCGGACATCGAAGGCCACATCCAGCATATCTTCTTCTTCATCGGATTGCTCGTTGTCCTGTGCAATGACGCGCTGCGCCCAATCAGGATGGATATAGACATGGCAGGTTGCGCAGGCCATAGAGCCGCCGCATGCGCCTTCGATGCCTTCGACTTTGTGTTCAACGGCGACTTGCATCAATGACCAGTTTTTTTCGGCGTCGATGGTTTGCTGGCTTCCGTCTTTGTGCATGAAGGTTACTTTAGGCATTTTCTTTGGCTTTCTTATTCATTCGGCTGGCAATCTTATCCCAGCTTTTGAGGACGTTTTCAATATCTTGCACCGAACTATCCCATCCTGTGGAGATGCGGATTGCGCCGCTGCTTTTCTCGCTGGGGACATTCATGGCTTTTAAGACATGGCTGGGTTCCACGCGCCCGCTGGAACACGCAGATCCATTGGATACCGCGATGCCGTCCAGATCGAGTGCCATCAGGAGCGTTTCAGAGGATGCGCCGGGCAGGCTGAAGAGGGTTGTGTTGGTAACGCGCGGCGCGTGTTGACCGTGGATGGGCAGGCCTTCCAGCGCGGTTTCCAGCGTCTTTTGCAGGGCGGCGGTTTTTTCACGATAGGCTGTGATGTTTGCTTGAGCGTATTGCGCGGCGGCGCCGAAGCCAGCGATGCCGGCCACATTTTCCGTGCCGGCGCGGGCGGATTTTTCTTGTCCGCCGCCATGAAGAAGTGTTGGCGTGATGCCGCAAAGGCCAAGGGCGAGTGCGCCGACGCCTTGCGGCCCGCCGATTTTATGGGCGGAAAGGGTGAGGAAGTCTATGCCGAGGGCGGGCATGTCGATTTCGATGCGGCCAGCGGCTTGCACCGCGTCACAATGCAGCAGCGCGCCATGGTTATGGGCGAGGGCAGAAATTTCGGCCAGAGGCTGAATGACGCCTGTCTCGTTGTTCACCAGCATCACAGACACTAAGCCCGTTTTGCCTGTTTTGAGCATCGCTTCGAGGGCTTTTAAATCAACAAGGCCGTGGGTTGTTACGGGGATTTGTTCGATATCGCTCGCGGCCTCAAGAACAGCAGGGTGTTCAATCGCAGAGGCGAGAATGCGCTCGCCTTTAAAGTGATTGATAACGGTATTATTGCCTTCGGTTGCGCCAGAATTGAAAATCACCATGGATGGCGATGCGTTTATGAGCGCGGCCACGCTTTCGCGCGCGCGTTCAACTACCATGCGTCCTTGGCGGCCATAGCTGTGCACGGCAGAGGCGTTATGCGGCCCATGCAGGATGTCCGTGACCGCCTTTACGGCTGCGGGCAGCATGGGCGCGGTGGCGTTATAGTCGAGATAGGTTTTCATAGCAGCAATCTATAGTGTAAATCCAAGCTTTAAAACAAGGTTTTTTCCGATTCGAGGGTGGGTCAAGCATTTTTCCCACAAGTCATATCAATGACTTAGCATTATTTTGTAGACATTATTGAGGCGGGTGCTTATACCAAGTCATTAATATGTATCTTTCTTTTTCATAATTTCTTATTGTGAAACAAGGGTTTAGTTTACATATAGTTTAAAACATAAAGGGGACTCTATGCCTGAAGTCATTTTCAACGGCCCGTGTGGGCGTCTTGAAGGTCGCTATTCTCACTCAAAGATAAAAAATGCGCCGCTTGCTCTTATTTTACATCCTAGCCCAGAGCATGGCGGAACTATGAATAACAAAATTACCTATAATATGTTCCAGGCCTTCAGTGCGCGCGGGTTTTCATGCTTGCGGTTTAATTTCCGCGGTGTTGGTCGTTCGCAAGGGATATTTGATCGCGGCGAAGGAGAGCTTTCGGACGCCGCATCTGCGCTTGATTGGATGCAGGAAATTAACCCGAATGCACCTTATGTGTGGGTTGGGGGATTTGCGTTCGGTTCATGGATCGGGATGCAGCTTTTGATGCGCCGGCCTGAAATTCGCGGTTTTATCTCTGTTGCGCCGCCAGCCAATACCGAAGACTTTACGTTTCTTGCGCCTTGTCCGACTTCTGGTCTGGTGGTGCATGGGTCCAAAGATGATGTGGTGGATGAGGCTTCGGTGGCGGATTTCCTCGATAAGGTTCAGATTCAAAAAGGAATTGAACTCGATTACCGCGTGATTGACGGCGCGAACCATTTTTTCCATGGTTACAATGATCTTTTGGTTGAGCATATGCATGACCATTTGAACACCGCCGGTGCAGGACGCCAAATTCCTGTGGGCATTCGCGAAGAGCAAATGGCTTCTTAAGTTTATGTTTTTTTAATATTGCGACTTTATTAAAAAAGCCCTCATGGATTTGAGGGCTTTTGTTTTAAGCGGCCTTGGCTGCGCTCTGCGCGGCGGCTTGAACTTCATCGACATGGCCGGGAACTTTGACCTTGCGCCAAATATGAGCGATTTTGCCGTTTTCATCGATCAGGAAGGTTGAGCGTTCAATGCCCATATAGGTTTTGCCGTACATGGATTTTTCTTGCCACACGCCGTATCGCTCGCAGACGTCGCTTTCTTCGTCCGAGGCGAGCGGGAAGTCGAATTTGTATTTGGCCTTGAACTTGTCATGTTTGGCGACGCTGTCTTTGGAAATGCCGATGATGGCGGTGTTGAGCTTTTTAAACGCATTCAGGGCATCGTTAAAGCCGCAGCTTTCTGTTGTGCATCCGGGCGTATCGTCTTTCGGGTAGAAATAGATGACCAGTTTTTGACCTTTGAAAGAGGAGAGGGTCACCTGGTTTCCGCCATCTGCGGGGAGGGAAAAATCGGGGGCGATATCGCCGATTTGTAGATCTGACATATGGTTTTCCTTACGGTTACATGAAATAATAACTTAATAAATATTGTATTATACGAGATAGTCCTTAGGCATGGTCAGTCAAATTTAATGTTAGAAACAGTGAAAAAAACTTGCGGGCGCACCGGTTTTATCCTTTTTGAGGTTTTTCTTGTTTTTGGTTTATTGGTGGTTGTTTTTGCGGGCGGGCTGGCGTGGAGGCTGGCGTCGTCTCCGCTGGATATAGAGTTTGCAAAGTCGACGATTGAGGAGGCTTTGCGGGATGAAACCCGCGGGCTTAGTGTGCAGAGCGACAAGATTGTTTTGCATTGGCCGGATTTGCGTGGGCCGATTTTGATTGGATTGCAGGGCGGGCGGATACTCAATTCAAGGGGCGATGTTATTTTATCGATTGAGGAGGTGGCGGTCGGGGTGAATAAGGCGCGGCTTTTGATTGGGCAGGTCGCGCCGGAAGTCCTTGTGATTAGGCGCCCGTCACTACGCGTTGTGCGGATGGCGGATGGCACGTTTGATGTCGGTTTGGGCGGCGAGCGTGAGGCGTTTGATGGCGGCGAAGACACAGATATCATTGCCGATATTATTGGTTTTCTTGAGGGTAAAGACGAGGGGCGGTCTTCACCTTTGGCGAAGCTGAAGCGTTTTGAAATCGCACAGGCCAGTGTTGTAGTTGAGGATCAGGTTTTAGGTTTAAACTGGGAGGCGACAACAGCAGACGCCGCATTCACTAAGGTTTCTGAAGGGGTTATGGCTGATGTGAAGGTGGTTTTACCGCCTCAGGGTGATTTGGACTCTGGTGTTTTGTTCGGTGTTGCGGTTTTGAACAAGGCCTCCAAGAATATTTCCGTTGGTGGGCGTTTAGAGCGTTTTCGCCCGTCTTTTTTGGCCGAGAAAATTCCGGATATTGCCGCGTTGAAATATCATGAAGGGTTGGTTAACGCCAAGTTTGAAACGCTTTTGGACGAGACAATGCGGCCTCAGTTTTTTGATCTGACTGCGCTTTCGGATGAGGGGAATATCCGCATTGCGGCGTGGTCAGATGTGCCGCAGGTTTATAAAAATTTGGGGGTGTCTGTTCGGTATGACGGGGAGACCGGCGCGGTTGATTTGCGAAAAGGGCAGGTTACGTTCGGGGAGGTGGTGATTGATTCAAGTGCAGAGTTTTCCACAGGCCTTAACAATGTAAACGGATCGTTTCGTATTGAAATAGAAAAATTGCTTCAAGGTGATATTGAGCCTTTATGGCCTCAATCTTTAAAAGATGAAGCGGCGTATGAATGGATTGTGGAAAAACTCTCTGATGGTGTTTTTTCCGATGTTTATGCACAGGGTGATCTGGCCTTGAATAAGGGTGAAGAGGGGTGGGTTTTTAATCCTGATGATGATCTTAAAAATGTGCGGGCGGGGTTTTTATTTGACGGGATGAGCGTGGATTATCGCAACCCCATGGCGGCGGTTACAGGTGCCAAGGGGCGCGGTGAATTTATTCTCGATGAGGAGAAATTGCGGATTGATATTGAAACCGCACAGGTTTTGGATATGGATATCCCGAATGCAGAGCTAGAATTTTATAATATTATCGAGGCCGGCAAGGGTACGGCGGATGTGAATTTAAAACTCAATGGCTCTTTGGCTTCGGCGCTTAAATATGTTTCGGCAGAGCCGCTTAAGGTGAAGCCGGATTTTGATGTGGTTAATGCCAAGGGCGCGGTGGCCTTGGATATCAATTTGGGGTTTCCGACACATCCGGATATCGAGATCGAGGATTTTGATATCGACATCAAGGGTGAGCTTTCGGATGCGACCATCCCGAAATTGCTCAAAAACATGACCCTTACGGGCGGGCCTTTTAAGATTGGTATTGATAGTCAGAAATTGCAAATTGAGGGGGCGGGGCAACTTGCCGGGCGGCCTGTATCGGCGGTTTATGAGGAGTTTCTGGACAGCAAGGGTCAGGCCTATTCCAGCCGCGTGAAGGCCAATATGGTTGTGGATGAAGGGATCCGTCAGGAACTTGGTATGGATCTTTCGGCCTTTATGGACGGGGCGGCGGCGGTGGATCTTGTTTATACATCCTTAGGCGGCGGCGATGCCGAGGCTCTCGTGAAGGCCGACTTGAGCGGATCACGGCTCTATGTCGAGCCGTTTGATTACGAGAAGCCCGCGGGTTTGGCAGGTTCTGTGTCACTTACCGCCATTTTGAAAGCTGGAGTATTAACGGAGGTTAAGAACCTTACGGGGATTGCGCCGAACCTGAAGCTGGAAAATTCTGTTTTCGGTTTTGCCGAAAGAGGCGGTGAAACCGAACTTTCGATGGGGAGGATCAGCCGGTTTGCGCTTGGGGAGACTGTATCTTCGCTGGAGTTTGAAATTGCGCCTTCGGGGGTAACCAAGATTGTGATGAATGGCGGGTTCATGGATTTGCGTCCGTTTTTGGCGGATGAGGAAGATAAGGATAAACCCTATGACAGTCCGCCGATGCAGATTTATTTGAGCATGGACCGCATGCGCACCGCCGATGAGGAGACGGTGCAGTATGGCAAAATCTTTGTTGATATTGACGGGGCGGGTAAAATCAACCAGATGGAAATGGATGGTATTGCGGGGACGGGCGATCTTTATTTGCGGTATAAGCCGGATGCATCGGGCAAGCGGGTATTTCGTTTTGAGGCCGATGATGCGGGGGCGGCGCTGAAGGCGTTTGATCTTTATGATGATATACGCGGTGGTAAGATGGTGATTTATGGCGAGCCGATCCGCGGGGTGTTTGATCGCAATTTGCTGGGCCGCGCAGAGTTGACGAATTTTCGGGTGGTGAATGCGCCCGCGCTGGCGAAGCTTTTGGGGGTGATGTCTTTATCCGGTTTGGGGCAGACGCTGAACGGTGAGGGATTGGTGTTTACCAAACTGGAGTCTAAGTTTGACTGGCTCTATCGTCCGAAGGGCAGTTTGCTGGTTTTGAAAGACGGGCGGACATCGGGGAATTCTTTGGGGCTGACCTTTGATGGGACGTTTGATAAGGCTCAAAATTATGTCGATGTTAAGGGCACGATTATTCCGCTATCGGGGGTGAATAAAGTGATCGGCGATATTCCGCTGCTTGGGGATTTGCTGACGGGCGGGACGGGGGCCTTGATTGCCGCGACCTATACAATGGAAGGGGAAGGCAAGGAACCTGAAGTGTCGGTGAATCCTCTCTCTGCGCTGACGCCCGGGATTTTAAGAAGAATACTTTTTGAAAATTAGAACCACAGATTAACGCAGATAAACACAGATTTTTTGTTTACTTCGTTTAGGGATGTTAGGGGTGCGTGGGGGCATAAGGTCTTTGATTCAAAAGGATTTCTTTCAGTTTGATTTCACGGGTTTTGCGCAAATAAAATGACGCAAATAGGCCTACTATATTTTTAAATTATTCGATTTTTGTCGAGCGTAGTATTAGCTCATGGTTAAGAAGACTTGTCGGCTTTATGAAGTTCTTTTGTTGTTTCCGCCTTAAGAATATTTGTTAGTAAGTGTTATCGGGAAATTGCTCAAAATTGATGCCAACGCGCCAGACGCCTTTTTCTTCTCTTATCGGAGGTCGTGCTATAAGGCTTATGACATCTGTTCGAGCATTTAAGTCATATTCCTGAGCTATTTCTATTCGTACAGCGGGGTCTGCTAAAGAGGGATGTGGTGATGTTGTCGCAGGAATATTTGTAAGAGTTTGCGTTCTAGGATTCCAAGTGAAATCCGGTAAATGTGGAATTTCAGGATTAGGATCATTTTTAGTGGGGTCTTCAATTTCTATTGTGGCTACATTTCCGTAACCGTAAGCTAGCCGTAATAAATCATCTAAATCCGCAACACGGTAAAAGCCATTTGAGAGACCATTAAACATAAGGCTGTGGGCGCTTCCGCGTATGAACAAGGTCTTTTCTTGAAGGGCCGTTATATGTGTATGCTGCTGAGCGCTTGCTAAATCACCGTCTATAATTCTTCTTCTTCTATGTTCTTCGCCGCCACTCGTAATTGCGGATATTGCCGAATAAATGTCTTCGATTGCCATTTGACGCCCAAGAATTGTATTGCACTCTCTTAGTATGTCGCTGTTTTGGCAGAGCCATTCAAAGAATTCTTCTGGAGTAGAATTTTCATTCATTTGTTTAAATTCTATAATGTGGGAATGAAGATAATATCCCAATCTCAGATAAGGGTTAGGATCATAATCTCCAAACACAGGTTTCATGCCATGCAAGTAAGCTAGTGTTAAAAGGGCGTTAAATTTAGAACTCGATTTTATATTATTATAAAAAGATACGACTTCATTTCTGCCGTAATTATTTTCTATCTCCTGAAGTGCTTCAATGATTTTTTGACATTCATCTTGCCTATATGAAGGGTATTCGAGATTAACTGTTGTAAATCCATTTTGTGCTGCGCTGACAAAAAGTTGCTCGTAAGCTTCTACCAAGTCGGGGTTTTCATGCGACTCAAGAGCTATAACAATTTGACGTGTTGCAAAAACACTATTTAGGCTTCCTCTTTTCATTTATTATGTATAATAGAGAAAAGAGTGATTTGTCAAGTTTTATGAAATTCTTACCAAAGCATGTTTCTTTTTACCGGCGGAGAGTTTGATATAGCCCTCCTTGGTCAGGTTTGCGCTTGAGAGCGTGAGAGCTTGGTCGGAAATGCCGCTGTCGTTCACGCGCGCGCCGCCGCCTTGGATGAGGCGTTTGACTTCTCCTTTGCTCTCGGCAAGGCCGCATTCGACGAATAAATCCATGACCGATACGCCGGCGTCCAGACGAGCGCGGTCGATTTTGATAGAGGGCAGATCATCACCGACGGAGCCTTGTTCGAAGACTTTGGCGGCGGTTGCGGCGGCCTCAAGCGCGGCGGCCTGCCCGTGAATCATCTTTGTGGCCTCATGGGCGAGGATCTTTTTCGCTTCGTTAATTTCTGCGCCTTGCAGGCTCTCGAGCTTTTTGATCTCGTCCATCGGCAAGGTGGTGAAGAGTTTCAGGAAGCGGCCAACATCGGCGTCTTCGGTGTTGCGCCAGTATTGCCAGTAATCGTAAGGGGGGAGTTTATCGGCGTTCAGCCAGACCGCGCCGTCGGCGGTTTTGCCCATTTTTGCGCCGCTTGCGGTGGTCAGGAGAGGTGTGGTGAGGGCGAAGATAGGTTGACAAAGGCTGTTACCATAAACATCATTAAGTAAAGCGCCTCTTAAGCCTCCATAAAGTCTTCTCCATAGCTCGACACCATTGATAATATTGCCCCATTGGTCAGAGCCGCCCATCTGCAAGATAGTGCCATGGCGTTTGCGAAGCTCCACGAAATCGTAAGCCTGCAAAATCATGTAATTGAATTCAAGGAAGGTGAGGGGCTGTTCGCGCTCCAGGCGGAGCTTCACGCTATCAAATGTCATCATGCGGTTGATGGTGAAATGCGGGCCGTAATCGCGCAGAAAATCGATGTAGTTGATTCCTTTGAGCCAGTCATCATTATTGACCATGAGCGCGTCGGTTTTGCCATCGCCGTATTTCAGAAATTTGGAAAAGACCTGCTTGATGCCCTCAATATTTTTGGCGATGCCTTCGTCGTCAAGCATCTTGCGGCTTTCGTCTTTGCCGCTGGGGTCGCCGATTTTGGTTGTGCCGCCGCCCATGAGGGTGATCGGCTTATGGCCGGATTGCTGGAGCCAGTAAAGCATCATGATCTGAACAAGGGAGCCGACATGAAGGCTGTCTGCGGTGGCGTCAAAGCCGATATAGGCGCTTTGCACGCCGTCCATCAATTTTGCGTCCAGGCCGTCGAAGTCGGAGCATTGGTGGATAAAGCCGCGCTGCTCTAGCGTATTCAAAAATTCTGATTTATAACTCGTCATAACGAGAGAATTTATAATCATGAGTAAGCATAAAGTCTATAGGGCAGTTGGGTTGATGTCGGGGACGTCCTTGGACGGGGAAATCGACGTGGCGCTCATTGAAACAGACGGGCATAAATACGTGAAGCCCCTCGATTTTTTTGCGTATCCATACGAAGAGCGCGCTCGGGCCGCTGTGCGCGCCTGTTTCGGCAAGCGCGAGGCGGATGAGGAAACCCGCGCGGCGGAACAAATGGTCACGAAAGAACATATCGAAGCCGTTAAGGCGTCTGGGTTTAAGGCGGATTTGATCGGGTTTCACGGCCAGACGATTACGCATGATCCCGTCAACGGATTTACGTGGCAGATCGGGGATGGCTCGGCGATGGCATGCGCTCTGGGTATGACGGTTGTTTCGGACTTTCGCAGCGCGGATATGGCGGCGGGTGGGCAAGGTGCCCCCCTCGCGCCGCTCTATCATCAGGCGATATTTGCGGGGCATTATAAGCCTCTTTGCGTGCTCAATCTCGGCGGCGTTGCAAATGTTACCTATCTCGGGGAAAAGCTGGTGGCGTTTGATTGCGGCCCTGCGAATGCGTTGATGGATGATTATATGAACAAGCATCTCAGCATTGCCTATGACGCGGACGGGATGTTTGCCTCGGCGGGGGAGGTGGATATGGATGTTGTGGCAGGGTTTTTGGCGCGGGATTATTTCTTGAAACCGCCACCAAAATCGCTTGATCGGAATGATTTTGTGTCCGTCATGGATATGCTGCCTGCCAATCCGCAAGACGCGATGGCGACGCTGGCGGAGCTGAGCGTACAATCTATATGTAAGGCGCGGGCGCATTTTCCTGTTGTGTCAACGGGCGCGCCGAAGAATTGGTATGTATGCGGCGGCGGGCGAAAAAATGCGTATGTGATGGAGCGTTTGGCCCGCATTCTCGGGTTTGTGGAGCCGATTGAAGTGGCGGGATTTAACGGCGATGCGATCGAAGCGGAGTGCTTTGCGTATCTGGCGGTGCGGAGTTTGCTGGGGTTGCCGATATCTTTGCCTGAAACAACGGGCGTGCCAGAACCGCAAACGGGCGGGTGGGTTGATAAGCCATGATTAAGGCGGCCAATAGCGGGAGCATTGCCGAGGCTGCGGAAATATTGCGCGGCGGCGGGCTGGTCGGGATGCCGACAGAAACAGTTTATGGGTTGGCGGCAAATGCGCTGGACGGGGCGGCTGTTGCGAAAATATTCGAGGCCAAGGGGCGGCCATCCTTCAATCCGTTGATTATTCATGTCGCGGATGCGGCGGCGGCGGCGCAAATTGTTGAGATGAACGATATGGCGCGAATGGTGGCGCATGCGTTTTGGCCGGGGCCGATCACGCTTGTTTTGCCGCGAAAGGCGGGCGGCGGGATTTCGGATTTGGCTTCGGCGGGGCTGGATACTCTGGCTGTGCGCGTGCCTAATCATGCGGTTGCGCTGGAGCTTTTGAAGGTTTTGGGGCTGCCGCTGGCTGCGCCGAGCGCGAATAAATCAGGAAGCCTGTCGCCGACGACGCCCGCCCATGTTCACGCGCAGCTTGGCGAAGAGGTGGATATGATCTTGGCGGCGGGGGCGTGCAGAGTGGGGCTTGAGTCTACGGTGCTGGATTTGTCGGGGGATGTGCCGACCGTGCTTCGTCCGGGCGGGATAACGGCGGAGCAGATCGCCGAGGTTTTGGGCATGGATATTGGATATGCGAAGGCCGAAGAGGGCGAAGCGCCGAAATCGCCAGGGATGCTTTTGAAGCATTATGCGCCGAATACCCCTGTGCGGCTTAATGCGATAGATGTGAAAGAGGGTGAGGCTTTGCTGGCTTTTGGTCAAACAAAATTCATGGTGGGCGGCGATTTTCCTGATGATTTCTTGCGGAATTTAAGCGAGGGGCAGGATTTGTATGAGGCGGCGTCTAACCTTTTTGGCTTTTTGAAGGAGCTTGACGATTGCGGGGCAAAAGGTATAGCCATAATGGCGATCCCTGAGAGCGGGATCGGGATTGCGATTAATGACCGCTTACGCAGAGCGAGTGAGTCATCCTGAAGACCATCAGGTCTGAAGGATCTGTTTTGAATTATAGGAGATCCTTCAGCGCGAGCGCTTCAGGATGACAAGGACGAAAACATGAAAAAGATATTGGTGACAGGGGCAGCGGGGTTTGTAGGGGCTGCTTATGCCAAGCGATTGGCTGAGGCGGGGCATGACGTTCTCGGGATTGATAATCTCAATGATTATTATGATGTGACATTAAAATATGCACGGTTGAAGACGCTTGAGGGGTTTGAGAATTTTGAATTTCAAAAGGTCGATCTCGCGGATCGCGAGGTGATGGCGAAGCTCTTTGCATCATGGAAGCCGCAAGTTGTGGCGAATATGGCGGCGCAGGCGGGCGTTCGCTATTCGATTTCCAACCCGCATGCCTATGTTGATTCAAACTTGCAAGGGTTTGTGAATGTGTTGGAGGGATGCCGCCATAACGGCGTTGAGCATTTGATCTTTGCGTCCAGTTCCTCTGTCTACGGGGCGAATACGAGCGTGCCGTTTGCCGAAAGCCATAATGTCGATCATCCGATCAGTCTTTATGCGGCGACAAAAAAATCCAATGAATTGATGGCGCATACCTACGCGCATTTGTACCGCTTGCCGGTTACGGGTCTGCGGTTCTTTACCGTTTATGGCCCATGGGGCCGGCCAGATATGGCGGTTTACGGGTTTACGGATAAGATTCTGCGCGGCGAGGCCATCGATGTTTATAACAATGGCGATATGATGCGTGATTTTACGTATATTGACGATATCGTCGAGAGTATGGTGCGGCTTGTCGATCATAGACCTGTGCCAGATCCATCATGGAGCGGGGCATCCCCCGATCCTTCATCATCAAACGCGCCGTATCGAATATATAATATCGGCAATAATGCCCCTGAAAAATTGATGGATATGATTTCCTATATCGAAGACGCGCTGGGGGTGAGTGCGCAGAAAAACTTCCTGCCGATGCAGCCCGGGGATGTTTATGCGACATATGCCGATACGACGTCTTTGGAGGCGGCTGTGGGCTTCAAGCCTTCGACGTCTTTGAAGGACGGGATTGCGCGGTTTGTTGCGTGGTATAGGGATTATCACCGCATCGGCGGTTAGAGGGGGCAGCAGGATTTTAAAATGTTAACCACTAAGGCACTAAGGGTGCTCAGTTTTTTGATGTTCTGTCTTGGTGTTTTTGGTGTCTTGGTGGTAAAAAATTAGTCATGTTAAAATATATTCTTTCGAGGATTTTGTGGCCGGCACTGTTCATCATTTGTATGGGCATTACCGCCTATGGTGCGCATCAAGATGCGCTTTTGCTGTATTTTAATTTTGCTTATGTGTTTTTGATGGCGGCTCTTTTTGGGCTTGAGAAAATTATGCCGCATGAGCGGGCGTGGCTGGAGCCTGACGGGCAGAACTGGGCGGCGATTTTGCATACTTTGTCATCCAAGGGCAGCGTGCAGGCTTTGTTTGTGTTCAGTTCGGTGATCGGGATTGCGGAATATATTACGCCCTACACAAGCGAGGGGTATTCGATTTGGCCGCGGGATTGGCCGCTTTGGGCGCAGGTGATTTTGGGTGTGGTGGCGGCGGAGTTCGGCCTTTATTGGGTGCACCGGGCGGGGCATGAGGTTTCGTGGGTGTGGCGGTTTCATGCCGTGCATCATGCGGTGACGAAATTATGGTTTGTGAATACGGGGCGTTTTCATTTTGTTGATAGCTTGCTGAGTATTGTTCTGGGGCTTGGGATTTTGCTGGCGATGGGCGCGCCGATGGAGGTTGTGCAATGGCTGTCGGCGATTACGGCATTTATCGGGATGCTCACGCATTGCAATGTAGAGATGCGCTTTGGCTGGCTCAACTATGTGTTTAATACGCCGGGCTTGCATCGCTGGCATCATTCGAAAGACCTTAAAGAGGGCAACCGCAATTACGGCGAGAATATTATGCTGTGGGATCATGTGTTTGGATCGTTCTATGATGCGGATTATCGTCCGCCCGCCGATATCGGGATGAAGGATTATATGCCGGTGAAATTTTTGCATCAGATTTTGTGGCCTTTCCTGAGCGTAAAGGCGAAGCAGAAACTGGTGCCGGATTTTGTGTCTTTGCCGTTTATCAAAGAAGAAAAAAACCAGTAAAAATAAGCCCCTAGATTTTTCCGCATGCATGCGTATTATGGTTGTGCATACAGGAGAAGGATTTTGCCCGCGTGGGGATATCGTCAAAGACAGCATTGATCACCGGGATTGCGGGACAAGACGGCGCGTATTTGGCGGATTTTCTTGCTGGGCGCGGCTATGAAGTGCATGGTCTTATTCGCTGGGATAGTTTTGCTGATGTCACCGAGGCGACGACGCGGCTTAATACGCTTCGATGCGTTTCTGATCTTATAATTCACACAGGCGATATTACGGACGCGAATAATGTCACGCGTTTGATCGGCGAGATACAGCCGCATGAGATATATAATCTGGCGGGGATGAGTCAGGTTGGGGTGAGTTTCGATACGCCCGGCTCCAGTTTTGATATCAATATGAGCGGCACGCTTAATGTGCTGGAGGCTGTGCGGAATTTGAATTTAGTGGCGGCTACGCGCGTCTACCAAGCCTCGACGTCTGAGATGTATGGCTCCGCGCCCGCGCCGCAAAATGAGGATACCAAGATGGAGCCGTGCAGTCCTTACGGGGTTTCGAAGCTCGCGGCCTATCATCTGGCGCGCACCTATCGGCAAGCTTATGGGATGTATGTGAGTAACGGGATTTTGTTTAATCACGAAAGTCCGCTGCGCGGCGAGGATTTTGTTACGCGCAAAATTACGCGCGCCGTGGCGCAGATTGAAGCGGGGCGCACGGACGCTCTTATGCTCGGCAATTTGGATTCGATCCGCGATTGGGGCGCGGCGGAAGATTATATTGAGGGGATGTGGATGATGCTGCAACGGCCTGAGGCCGATGATTTTGTGCTGGCGACGGGGCAGGCGCATAGCGTGCGGGAATTTGTGGAGCGTGCATTTGCACATATTGGTGTGCGGATTGAATGGCAGGGACGCGGCGCGGAAGAGGTTGGGCGTGACGCAAAATCGGGCCGGGTTGTGGTGGCGATTGATGAGGCGTTATTCCGCCCGGCAGAGGTTCATTATCTTTTGGGGGATGCGGCCAAGGCGCGTAAGGTTTTGGGATGGGCACCGAAGATGGACTTTGATGCATTGGTGAGCCAGATGGTGAATGCGGATCGGGCGATGCTCAGGGAAGAGCCAAAATCATGGTCGATGGTTTCTTAAAAACGTCGTTTAATTTATCGGGTAAAACTATATATGTGGCGGGGCATCGAGGGATGGTGGGTTCCGCGCTTTGCCGCCGTTTGGCTTCCGAGGATTGTCAAATTATTACCAATGATCTGGATTTGCGGGTGCAAGCGGATGTGAAGCGCTGGATGGCGGCGGAGCGGCCTGATGTGGTTGTCATCGCGGCGGCTAGGGTCGGTGGGATTTTGGCTAACAGCACTGCGCCTGCGGATTTTTTGTATGACAATCTTATGATTGAGGCCAATCTTATCCACGCCGCGCATGAATGCGGGGCGGAGAAGCTTTTGTTTCTTGGGTCGTCGTGTATTTATCCGAAAGAAGCGGCGCAGCCGATTGGTGAAGACGCGCTGCTCACGGGCGCGCTTGAGCCAACGAATGAGGCTTACGCGCTTGCGAAAATTGCCGGGGTGAAGATGTGCGCGTATTATCGGGCGCAATATGGCCGTGATTATATTTCCGCTATGCCTTGCAATCTCTTTGGGGCTGGCGACCGGTTTGATGAAGCAGCTTCGCATGTTATTCCGGCGCTGATGATGAAGGCGCATGCGGCGAAGATATCCTATCAAAAAGAGATTGTGGTTTGGGGATCGGGCACCCCGCTTCGGGAATTTTTGTATGTTGATGATCTGGCCGATGCGTGCGTGTTTGGGCTTAAGACTTACAGTGATGGGCGGCCGTTTAATATTGGCTCGGGCATTGAGGTTTCGATTGCTGAGTTGGCGAAGGTTATTTGCGATGTGGTGGGTTTTGCGGGGGATTTGCGCTTTGATCCGTCTAAACCAGACGGAACGATGCGAAAGTTGATGGATTCATCGCGCATTCACAATCAAGGCTGGCGACCATCCACGTCTTTGGAGGACGGATTGGCGCGGAGTTATGCATGGTATCTGGAGCAAAATCAGGGTAGGCTTGGTCAGTTGAGCGCGTAGTTTTGTTTTGTTTAATTTTTTCGGCAGTTTTAAATCATGAGTGAGTTTGAGAAGGAGAGGCGGAAAAACGCCGATATTGAGGCGTATTTTAATGCTTTGTTTGAGGCTGTGCCAAAAACGGTGAAGCCGGGGCAGTGCCAGTTTTCTGGGGTTGAGGGAGAGATGTTGGTGGCGACGATTGGTGCGGGGATCGTTGTTTCTTTTTACGACCAAGATTTAAAAACAGGCGGGATTTGTTATGTATGTTTGCCGCGCGGGGTTCTGGATATTTTTCCGTATTTTAAGGATGCGGATGATGGAATGTTGGCGCAGGCGTTTTTTCCTTTGGATGATGCGATTGAACAGATTAAAGAACGGGGTGCGGTTGGTCAGAACCGGATTTTAGTTAGGCTTGTCGGCGGGGCGGATTTTTCAAATGAAACACCCGATTCGGGGATGAAGAATGCGGTGTTTGTTCGTGAATATATTGCCCGAAAGGGGCTGGCTGTCATGAATGAAGATATTGGCGGGATGTTTATTCGTCGTCTTCATTTTTTTCCCCACACGGGCCGAGCCGTCAGAATGGTTCTTAAACGGGCGAGTGATTTTGAGTCTGTGCGTGGACTGGAAGATGATTATCATAAAAATATGTCTTAAGAGGTATAATTAAGTAATTTCAATATATTAGGATGTGTTATTTTTAATAATTTGCCCCTTTTTTCTTGACGTGTTTTCCTGTCTGTGGATAAGTTAGAGGGTCAGAATAATTTCTTACGGAAGATTTAGAGATGAGCTTTGTAAGCACCCGCTCTCCTTCGAAACTACGAGCTTCCCCCGCAAACTGGGAAGAGGGTATTCTTGATGTTTCCATTGAGCCCTGTGATTCTCAATTAGATCCGCTTGGTTTTCGGGCAGTGTTTGTTCTCGGTGAAGAAAAAGCGCGGCTTGAAAAGCAAAAAAGTTTTGTGATCGGGGCTTCGTTTCTGGCCAAACGGGAACTCAATCTGAAAAAGGCTGGTTATCAGGCACCAATGACTGCGCGGGCGATTGCCTTGATTGAAAGCAAGCTCGGTCAATCTTTGCCGATGGTTCTGGCTTAAGTTTTTTCTCTCTTGGAAGTTTTTCGCATTCGTGAGATTCTAAACTCATGACAAAATCTTCCACTCCACAATCCACTTCCCATGTATTTATGATCGAACCAGGGCAGTTTTATGCGAATCCGGAAACTATGGCTACGAATGCGTATCAGGTTGCGCATCAGGATCCGATTACAGATGTTACAGCCAAGGCGATTGCGGAGTTTCGCGCGTTTCGGGATGAGCTTGTGCATTGGGGCGTGATTGTCACCTGTGCCAAGGGGCGGCAGAATTCTCCTGATATGGTGTTTCCGAACTGGTTTTTTGCGCCGCCGAGCCGTGAATTTATTCTATGTCCGATGCTGAACAAAAGCCGGCAGGATGAGCGCACGCCCATGCTCGTGGATTTGCTGCAAAAGCTTTACCCCAATCATCATGACTGGACGCATTACGAGTCGGAGGGACGCGCTTTGGAAAGCACCGCCAGCATAGTGTCCGATCACGTGAATAAACGTTGCTATTCTGCGCTTTCGCCGCGCACCGATGAGGCGCTGGCGCGGGAGTGGGCGGCGTTTATGGGGTATGATATCTTCACCTTCAACAGCGCGAGCCATAAGGGCATTCCCGTTTATCATACCGATTGTTTGATGTGGATCGGCACGAGCCTTGCGGGGCTTTGTGTGGATGCGATTGTGGAAGAAGACCGCGCACGCATTTTGGAGGAATTAAAATCCACGCATGAGGTTATTGAATTTGACGAAGCCCAGCTTCGCGCGTTTTGCGGCAATGCACTTGAGGTTGTTAACCGCAGAGGGCAAAAATTGCTGGCGATTTCCGAAGGGGCTCTCTCGGCTTTGCGCCCCGATCAGCTTGAAAAAGTAGGTCAGCATTTTGACGGGATTGTGTCTTCGCCCCTGCCGACATTGGAAAAATATGGCGGTGGGTCGGCCAGATGTATGTTGGCAGAATTATTTTAGCGTCATTGCGAGCGTGAGCGAAGCAATCTTATTTGGATAGCGTCGTCGCTTATGCTCCTCGCTATGACGTGCTTACGTGATTTTCCGCATCGTGAGGAAAACGACATCATTGCCGTATTCTATTTGGCCAGACATTTGAATGCGGTCGCCTTTTTGCGCGAATTTTAATGTGGTTTCATATGTCACAGGCTCGCGGGTCGGCACCCCGCTGGGGGTGGTCAGGGAAAAATCGATATCCGCTTCGGACGGGTCGGCAACAGATGTCATTTTAACGGCGGTGTCGCTGATGATTTCAAACGTGCTGGTCCATTTGCAGTTTGCGGCGTCGCGGCGATGGGTTTGGCCGCCAATAATGTCGGTTTGGCCGTCGCTGGATTTTTCCAGCGGGCCTTTATAGCTTGTGGTTGTGGTGACGAGATATGTACCATCTAGCGGATGTGTCATGGTTTTCCTCATTCATGCAGGGTGTTTTGTAGACAATATTATATTAAAACAAAGCCTTTGAGAGCGCCATGAGAATATTTTTCAGAAATTGTTTGACATATTCATAAAAACCCCTTACAAGCTTATTTGTAATAAAAAATGCATTAAAGTATTAAATAAATGCATTCAAAGAATTTCTGCACATATGCGGTGAATACAAGCTTGCTTGTCCTCCTCGCCGCGCAGAAATCGAGAAGCAGAGCTGTTCCTCCTGTTTCGCGTGACTGCTTGGAACACCCCACACACGTCTGAAGTCAGAGAGCCTCGTGCCCTCTGGCTTCTTTTTTCTTCTTTTGCTTTTTCCTGCTGGCGTTGTTACTCGCATCCTCGCATAGGTTGACTATGCGTCGTCGCTCGTGCCTCGCCAGCAGAAAAAATCATTCGAAGCTCTCCTTAGTCATTGCGAGGAAGGCCAACGGCCTGACGCGGCAATCTTATGGATTGCTTCGCTTATGCTCGCAATGACGGCTTTCTCTATGCCGCTTTACCGTCCAGCAGTTTTTCACGGCGCAGCAGGGCGTCGGGGTCGGCGTCGCGGCCACGGAAATTGCGGTATAGGATGCTTGGTGCCTGGGTACCGCCTTTTTCGAGGATTTCATGCTTATAGGCATCGGCGGCGGCGCGGTCATAAAGCCCTTTTTCCAAGAACAGCTCAAACGTATCGGCGTCCAGAACTTCGGCCCATTTGTATGAATAATATCCGGCAGAATAGCCGCCTGCGAAAATGTGGTTGAAGCTGGTGGCGAATGGCCCCGCCAGTCTGGGGAACAAGGATGTATCCTTGGTGACTTCGTCTTCAAAGGTTGCAACATCTGTGATCATCGAAGGATCCGTTGTGTGCCATTTCATGTCAGCGGTGGCGAGGCCAACCTGACGCAGCCCGCCCCAGCCCGTCATAAAATTCATGGCGCTGCGGAGTTTATCAATCAACTTCGGCGGAATTTTTGCGCCGGTTTCGTAATGGCTTGCGAACATATCGAGCGTTTCCTTTTCGTAGCACCAGTTTTCCTGAACCTGTGAGGGTAGCTCTACGAAATCCCAGAGCACCGAGGTTCCAGATAAAGAGCGATAGGTGACCTTGGAGAGCAGGCCATGAATGGCATGCCCCATTTCATGGAATAATGTTGTAACTTCGCCGTGAGTAATCAAAGACGGGCGGTCATTGGTGGGTTTCGTGAAATTGCAGACAATCGCAATCACGGGGCGCTGCACCTTACCGTTATAAAGCCCTTGACCGCGATAGGCGGTCATCCATGCGCCTGATTTTTTGCCTGTACGCGGGAAGAAATCGGCGAATAATGTACCGATGAAATCGCCGCCATCTGCTTCGAAGACTTCGAAAACCTGAACGTCTTTATGCCAGATTTGGTAGCCTTTTGCAGGTTTGAACTCAAGGTTGAACAGTTTCGAGAAATGGTCGAAACACCCCTTCAGAACATTGTTAAGCGGAAAATAGGGGCGTAAATCTTCGGATGAAAACTCGAAGAGTTTTTGTTTCAGTTTTTCGGAATAATAGCCCACGTCCCAGGGTTTGAGTTCATCGACACCATGCTGCTCTTTTGCGAATTTTTGCAAGGCTTTGAGATCTTTAAGGGCGGCGGGTTTGTAGGCGGCTTTCAGTTTATCAAGAAAAGCGAATACATTTTCAGGCTTTTGCGCCATGCGGCGTTCCAGCACATATTCGGCGTGGTTGCCGTATCCGAGAAGCTTTGCACGTTCATTTTTCAACGCAATAATTTTCAGGATATTTTCGCAGTTATCAAATTCATCGCCATAGCCGCGATTGCCAAAGGCGCGCCACATTTTTTCGCGAAGCTCGCGGCTGTCGGCATATTGTACGAAGGGGATGTAGCTGGGGTAATCAAGAGTAAAGAGCCATTTATCCTCTTTGCCTTTGTCTGCTGCGGCCTGTTTGGACGCCGCGAGTGCGCTTTCGGGAAGGCCGGAAAGGTCGGCTTCGTCTTCGATCCACATCTCGAAGGCCTCGGCTGATTTTTGGGCGTTGTTCATGAAATTCGGGCCGAGTGTGGAGAGGGCCTCGCTGATTTCCCGCAGGCGTTTCTTTTTGTCTTTGCCCAGCAGCGCGCCGCCGCGGACAAAATCTTTGTAATTATCTTCCAGCAATGTGCGCTGCTCTATGGTGAGGTAGAGGTTGTCGATTTGGTCATGCACGGTTTTCAGGCGGGCAAATAAATCTTCATCCAAAATAATGTCGCTGGAGAAGTTCGAACATACGGGGCCGATTTTTTCGACGAGGCCCTGCAGGTCATCGCCGCCCATAGCCGAGAGCTGATTGTAGAAAATGCCGGTAACCGTTCCGAGGGTTTCTCCTGCAGTTTCCATCGCCAGCACAACATTTTCGAAGCTCGGAGCGCGAGAGTCTGATTTTATTTTTTCATATGCGGCGCGGGCTTCGGCTATTGCGGCTTCCACGGCGGGGAAATAATGCTCCGTTTTGATGTCCTCGAAACGCGGCGCGTGATTGGGGAGGGTGGAAATTTCGAGTAACGGGTTGCTGGTCATACTTCTTCTTTTCTGTTTTAGTTCTAACATCAATAATATGGGGTATAGAAGTGGACGCGCCAAGGTCTAAAGAGTTTGATGATGTTTATTTTTCTGCAGAAAACGGTTTGGCGGAGAGCGTTCACGTGTTTTTGGATGGAAACGGTTTGCCGGATGCTTTTAGTGATTTGGGGGCGGGGCGGTCAGAGTTTACGATTTGCGAAACGGGTTTTGGGACGGGGTTGAATTTTCTGGCGGTGTGGAAACTGTTTGAGGACGCGGCGCGAGAGGGGCAGTCCCTTCACTATATCTCGTTTGAAAAATATCCTTTAAGCGCGGATCAAATTGATGAGGTGCTTTCGCATTGGGCGGAGCTGGAGAATTATCGCGAAAAGCTGGCGGCGATGTATGACATGGCAGGCGGCGTGTTTGCGATGATTAATCGGGTGAAGCTGACGCTGATTATCGGCGATGTGAATACCGAGATGCCGAAATTAGACGCGAATGTGGATGCTTGGTTTTTGGATGGGTTTAAGCCTTCAAGCAATCCTGAGATGTGGAGCGACACTGTATTTTCAAATATGGCGCGGCTTTCGCATTCGGGCAGCACTTTGGCCACATTTACCTCGGCGGGATTTGTGCGCAGAGGATTGCAAGCCGCAGGGTTTGAAATCAAAAAGGTCGCAGGCTACGGACGCAAGCGCGAGATGGTTGTGGGGCGTATGCCATGAAGTTCTTGTCTTTCCTGCGTAAGCAGGAATCTCTTTTGCAATTTATAAGGTTCCCGTTTTTACGGGGAAGGCAGTGTTGGGAAGTATGAGGATAGCAATTATCGGCGGCGGGTTGGCAGGGTGTGCGCTGGCATATGTTTTGAAACAGGCGGGGGCTGCGCCGGTGATATATGAGGCGGGGGCTGCGCTGGCGGCGAGGGCGTCGGGG
>CAYGJS010000001.1:0-110837 GCA_964350435.1 uncultured Micavibrio sp. | reverse complement strand
TATGTCCCCTCCCCCTTCAGTGGCAGTATCTGCATTCTTGTCCCCTCCCCCTTCAGGGGGAGGGTTAGGGTGGGGGCAAACAATCCCCTTCTCTAACGCCTCAAAATCCACATGGCTTGTTAAATCGGACATCCCCACATGCTCAAACACCCCGCAAAATTGATGCCGATAAACAGCCTGAAACGTATCCCCCAAGGCTGTCTTCATATGCCCGTAATCAATAAACACTGCCGCCCCGCCCTGCCCCTCGAGCCGCGCCGCAATGCTCCGCGCAAAATTCTCTCGTGCCGGACTGAATTCAAATATACTCCCTTCATCCGCCTTCCCTGCTTCCCCCAATGCCTTCCCTGCGAAAGCAGGGACCTCACCCTCAAACGGACGCATCCCATAGCAAAATTCGCCATCCCGAATATCCACCACCCGCTCCCGCCATATACCCTCATGCATAACCAGCTGGCGAAACGGCAACGCATCCAGAAACTCATTCGCTATCACGATAATCGGCGCATCACGCGGCACGCTCTCAAGGCTCTCATGCCAGCGCGGCTGATATCCCGCGAGCGCCGCCGCCTGCTTGGCCTTAAGCGCAGGGCTAATCTCCAGCAAATGCACCTCCGCCGCGTCCGCGAACCCTGCAACACTCTTCACCGCCCGCATCAAATCCGCACATAACGTCCCCCGCCCGGGGCCGCACTCCAACAATACAAACCGCGAAGGCCGCCCCATCTGCGCCCAGATATCCGCCGCCCAAACCCCAAGCATCTCGCCAAACATCTGCGAAACCTCAGGCGCCGTTGTAAAATCCCCCGCGGCCCCCAAAGGATCTTGTTTCATGTAATATCCATACTCAGGATGCGAAAGCGCGAGCGCCATATAAGCACCCACATCTATCGGCCCGTTGAGGGCAATCTGCTTGGAAATAAACTCTTTAAGCGGAGATTTTGTCACGCGTTTTGCCCATCACTGCCAAAACCACTAGGCCCCCGCCGGCCAATATCATCGGCAGGCTCAAAACCTGCCCCATCGAAATCATATCGCCGATCAAACCGATCTGCCCATCTGGCTCACGGAAAAACTCGACCGTTCCGCGAAACAATCCATACCCCGCCAAGAACACACCCGACACAATCCCCGGCCGCTCCCGCACCCAAGAACTCCGCACCAAAACCGCCAAAATCATAAACAACACCGCCCCTTCAAGCGCCGCCTCGTAAAGCTGCGATGGATGCCGCGGCAACGGCCCGCCGCGCGGAAAAACCATCCCCCATGAACTTTCCGTCACGCGGCCAAACAGCTCCCCATTCACGAAATTGGCAAGCCGCCCGAAAAAAAGCCCGATCGGCACGCACGCACACACAAAATCCCCCAGCCGCACAGGATTAAACTTATGCCGCCACCCATATATAAAGATCGCCGCAATAACCCCCGCTGCCCCGCCATGAAACGCCATCCCGCCCTGCCAGAGCTTGAATATATCCAAAGGATAGGCCGCATAATGCTCGAACTGGTAAAACAAAATATACCCCAAACGCCCACCAAGAATCACTCCGCCAATCGCCCAAGGCAGGAAGTCATCAATATCAGTCTTATTCGGACGAATATCCCTATCCAGCCCCGCCAAATACACACAATACCGCCACCCCAATAAAAACCCGGCAAGATACGCAAGCGCATACCACCGCACGGATAACGGGCCAAAAGAAAAAGCAATCGGGTCGATATTCGGAAATTCCCACATCCTCAATCCCTTAAGCCAAACCTCACGACCTGTCCACACTCCATGCACAAAAAAGAGTCGAAATTATTTGCCCCGCGCAAAACCCCGTGCTACTCAGACCCCTTACAAAATAATGGTGAACCGAATGACAGCCTCGAAAGAAAAAGTCCTCGACGATATTGCTCGCTTTGCGGGCGGTGCCGTCAGCATGATGAGCGGCCTCAGCCAATCCATCCGCGAAGAAATCAAATCCCGCGTTGATGAAATGGCCCATAAAATGGATCTCGTTCCGCGTGAAGATTTTGACCGCCTCGAAGCCCTCGTGCAGGCGCAAGCCGCCAAAATCGATGCTCTCGAAAACGCATTTAAACCAAAAAAACCAAAAACCACAAAGAAGAAAACCTCTTAAGCTATGTCCGAAGTGAAACGCGAAGAATATGATTATTTCGAAGAGCGCCTAAACCCGCTCGACAACGTCGAAGACGTCCTCAGCAATCATAACTGGAATTTCGACCGCATGGGCCCCGACGAACTCATCGTCGCGGTCACGGGCAAAGCCTGTAAATACCGCCTGTTCTTTGTCTGGCAAGAAGACATGAGCGCCCTCCAGCTCTGCTTCCAATACGACATGGCCATCGAACACAATAACGGCATGTCCGCCAGCGCGGCTCTGCGCACCATGAACGAAGACCTCTGGATGGGACATTTCGAAATCCCCGCCGAAACCAACATCCCCGCTTTCCGCTACACATGTCTGTTCAAAAACCCTGACGCGGCCTATATTTCCGACACTGTCGAAGACATCGTCGACATCGCCCTCGTGCAGTGCGAACGCTTCTTCCCTGTCTTCCAGCTTTTGGCTATGGCCAATGATATCGATGACGCAGGCCTGTCCCTCGCGCTCATGGATACCGCCGGCGAGTCCTGAAAAATTGCCTGCCCCCCAAAACATAGTTTTCATCGGCTGCGGCAGCATGGGCGGCGCGATGCTGCGCGGTTTTCTTGCAGCGGGCGGCTCTGATAATTTCACCGTTATCAAACCCTCCCCCCTAAACATCAAAAACGTGAAGCATTTCCCCTCTGCCGCCCAAGGCGCGCAGAGCCTGAAATCTGCCGAAATCATCTTTCTTGCCGTAAAACCGCAAATCATGCGCGAAGTCATCACCGACGCTAAGCCTTATATCCCCGAAACCGCTCTCCTCATCTCTATTGCCGCGGGAATTAAAACCGCGCAATACGAACAAACCTTCCCAAACAGCCCCATCATCCGCACCCTGCCCAACACCCCCAGCGCGGTGGGAAAAGGCATGAACCTGCTCATCGCCAACCCCGCCGTAACGGATGCGCAAAAATCCACAACCACCCGCCTCTTTGAATCCTTGGGCAAAACTCACTGGCTGAATGATGAAAACGACATGGACGCCGCCTCCGCAATCTCCGCCAGCGGCCCCGCCTATCTGTTTTATTTCATTGAGGTTCTGGCCAAAGCAGGCGAAAATATGAACCTGCCCCCCGATATCGCCATGACCCTCGCCCGCCAGACAATAATCGGCGCAGCCGCCTTAGCCGAGAACGATGCAGACACCCAAGCCGCCCAACTCCGCGCCAACGTCACCAGCGCCAAAGGCATGACCGCCGCCGCACTCGAAATTTTCATGGATGGCCGCATTCAGGACATTTATAACGAAGCCCTGACCGCGGCAAAAAATCGCAGCCGCGAACTCGGCAAATAAAAAATGTCATCTCGAACATGCGTCACCATGGAGAGGTCTGCCCCCTTCGCCCACCAAAAGAGTCCTCACATCCGTTCGGAATGACAATTATAAATTAAGATTTAGTCCCCAAGCCAATATCCTTGGCCAGCTTACTCCGCCGCGCCGCATAATTCGGCGCCACCATCGGATAATCCGCAGGCAACCCCCAACGCTCGCGATATTGCTGCGGACTCATATCATACGCCGTTTTCAAATGCCGCTTGAGCATCTTGAGCTTCTTCCCATCCTCCAGACAAATAATAAAATCAGGCGTCACAGACTTCTTGATCGGCACAGCCGGCTGCGGACGATCGGCATGCACGCCCCCTTCCGCCCCCAATGAAGACAGTGTTTTATACACCTGTTCAATCACATTCGGGATATCCGCCGCGCTAACCGTATTATTTGAAACATAAGACGCAACAATCTCGCTCGTATATGCCAAAATTTCTTCTCTATTATTTTCATCTGTCATAATGAATATATCCCTTTATTATTTTTACTTGATGAATACTTTAAACACTCTTCACCATGGTTTCCAAGGAAAACTTCAAAAACCTTAAACTTCCGCCAGCCTCCTCGGAACATTTTTGGACTGCGAAACATCTGCCCCGCGAAGATACAGCGGCGAAACCTCCGAAACAAAAACCTCTGGCCGCGCGCGTAACATCCGCGCCAAAAACGCAGGATCAATAAACTCATACCCTTGTATAACCTCAACCGACGCGCCCGCCTCACCGCGTAATCTCTCCGCGCCATCACCGATATACACCCCGCCTCTGCCTTCAATTTCCGCCAAACTCAACGCCTGCGCCGCGCAAGCCGCCGCCCCGCCCTCATCAAAACTCTGAAAATAAAAATCCTGCCGCTTCGTCTCTAACGCCACATTGCACGCCCGCCCCGCATGATCCCGCGCAAACTGCGCCGCCACCACCTGCAAACTGCTAACCCCATACAAAGGAACCCCCGCGCTCATCGCCAAAGCCTTCGCCGCCGAAAGCCCGATCCGAAGCCCCGTAAACGCCCCCGGCCCAATCGTCGTGACAATCGCATCCAGCGCGCCATACTCAAGCCCCGCCTCATCCATCGCCCCTTCAATCATCGGCATCAAATGCTCCGCTTGCCCATGCGGCTCATCCCGCACGCGCACAGCCTCCCGCTCGCCACAAACCGCCGCCACGCGGCAAGCCTGAAGCACCGTATCAAACGCCAATATCTTATTAAAATTGCTCATAGGCCTTAGTTAAAGGATTTCGCAAACTTCATCAAACTCAAACCTTGGTGAACGTGGGAAAAGCGAACTTGCATCCCCATACCCCAAATTCACAAGGAAATTAGATTTGATCTTCGTGCCTTTAAAAAACTCATTATCAACCCCCGCCTGATCAAACCCGGACATCGGCCCGCAATCAAGCCCCAACGCCCGCGCAGCAATAATAAAATACCCGCCCTGCAACGTGCCGTTACGCACCGCCGTATCATTAATTTTTTCCTGATTTCCCACAAACCAAGCCTTCGCATCCGTATGCGGGAACAATTTCGGCAAATGCTCATAAAACTCAAAATCCTGCGCGAGTATCGCCGTAACAGGCGCGCTCATCGTCTTCTCAACATTCCCCGCGTCCAATAAAGGCTTGAGCCGCGCTTTAGCCGCGTCCGATTTAATAAACTTTATCCGCGCAGGTGAGCAATTCGCGCTCGTCGGCGCATATTTCACCAAATCATAAAGCGCCTTCAGCAACGCTTCCGATACATCCTTATCCTGCCAATCATTAAACGTCCGCGCTTCCCTGAACAAAACATCCATAGCCTCATCACTGATTATTTTCTGATCCGTCATCTCTTTGTTCCTTTCACGTTTCCTGTAATTCTTTTATAACAACATATGTTTTTTAAGCCCATATCAAGCCTTCTCGCCGTCCTTTTGTTAACACTGTTAGCATCTCCGGCCTCCCACGCGCAAATCCTGCCGCAAGACCAGAGCAAGGCCATCATCCTCGCCTATCACCGCATCGGTGAAGACGCATACCCCGAAACCAATCTCCGCCTCGATCAATTCGCCCTCCACGTCGAAGAAATAGAGCGCGGCGGCTTCACCGTATTGCCGCTCCCACAAATCCTGAACGCGCTGGCCGAAGCCAGACCGCTCCCTGACAAAACCCTCGCTATCACCTTCGAGGGCGCATACCGCTCCGCATACAAAAACGCAATTCCTCACCTCATTAATAAGGAAATTCCCTTTACAGTAATTTACGCCAGCGACACCGCCGACCAAAAAATCGCTGATTACATGAGCTGGGAAGACTTGAAAACCCTCTCAAAATCACCCTTGGTCTCAATCACCACCCTGCCCTCAACATACGACTACGTTGTTTATGACGGCGAGCACGCAATCCTCAAATCCTTAAACAAAGCCCGTCAGAAATACCGCGAAGCCTTTAACAAAGAAGCCGAAATCCTGTCCTACCCCTTCGGCGTCTACACCCCGGAATTCGAAAAACTGGCCGCACAGCAAGGATACAAAGCCGCCCTGACACTGGATTCAGGCGCAAGCCACAGTGGCTCAAACCTCCTCACCCTGCCGCGCTTCACCATAACTGAAGATTTCGGCGACCTCGACCGCTTCCGCATGGTAACCAGAAGCCTCCCTCTACCCACCTCGGACTTCTTGCCCAATTCCACCCTCCTGCGCAGCGCCGCCCCCTTCGCCGCAGGCTTCACCCTCCCCGCGAACCTAAAAGACACCCCCGATTGCTTCCTTTCAGGCCAGAAAAAACCAACCCTCGAAAAACTGGGACAACGCATAGAACTCCGCGCCTCCGAGGGAGAAGCCCTCTCAGATCGCATGCGCCTCAACTGCATGATGATGGGAAAAACTGACGAAGACGGCCATATTAGATGGCGCTGGCTGGGAAAACTCTTTCACCTAAGCCCCGCGCCGCAAAGCGAACTCAGTCCGGAACCGGACGCACCTCAATAACCTCAGGCACAAAATGCTTGAGCATATTCTCAATCCCCGATTTCAACGTCATCGTCGAACTCGGACAGCCCGAACACGCCCCGCGCATCTTCAACATCACAATCCCGTCATCGAAACTCTCAAATTCAATATCCCCGCCATCCATCGCCACCATCGGGCGCACGCGGGTTTCAATCAATTCACGAATTTGCGCGCTGATCTCGTCTTCATCTTCCGCGCCTTCATCCTTCATGGCCTCAAGCATAACAGGCTGCCCCAGTGAAAAATGCTCCATAAGCGCAGCCAAAACCATAGGCTTAAGCATCGACCAATCTGTATCTTCGGCCTTTGAAATCGAAACAAAATCACGCGCCAAAAACACGCCGCTCACGCCCTGCAACCTGAACAACCGCTCCGCCAGCGGCGAAGACTGCAAATCGTCCCCCGCCTTAAACTCGGCTGTCCCACGCTCCAAAACCGCCTGCCCGGGCAAAAATTTAATCGTCGCCGGATTAGGCGTCGCCTCGGTTTGAATAAACATCTCTACTGTCCTTAAAATTTATACTCTACATGAAATAAGCCGAAACGCCCTGCCAATCAAGCCCCGTCAGGTCGATCCGGCACCACCAGCAAAGGAATCTGCACCTCATGCAAACCGCCATCAATAAAATATTTCACAAGCGGGTTAGCTCCGCCCTTACTCTCCCCAAGAACCAACATCTTAATCGCGGGATCTTCCTTAATCACCTTGGTGATAACATCCCGCTTCGCGCCATATTCGCAATAAAATACCGGCACCTGCCCTTTGATCCGATAAAGAAACTCGGCAACATCGCAAAGCCGCTTTTGCGCCAGGTCTTCCTGCTCCATCCGCACCCGATCCGCAATTCGGCCCCAGGGTTGAAATCCCTGCTCTTCAATCACCGATAAAATTCCGACATGCCCACTATTCTGCGCCGCCAATTTCATTGCCTTCTTAAGCGCATAATGAAACTCATGGCTCTCATCCGCAAGCACCAGATAAACCCCGCCATGCTCAAAAAGCTCCCGATCATTTTCGGCAACAACCTTCTCCAGCCGCTCAATGCGGCCAATATCCTGCTGACGGTTCATTTCACAATATCCAATCTCATCTCCATCAGTCCTTTCGAACGATCTTGTTGGACACCCATCCCGCCAGAAACGCAAGCAACACACACCCCAAAGCATACAGAAAAGCCCGCTCATGGGCAAATTTAAACACATCGGCATTAAACCCGACCTGCTCAACTTTCACTTCCTTTTCAAGAACATGAACAACTTCACCCTTGCGAATAAGCAGCCCTCGCAAAACATAACGCCCGGTCGGAACATTCGCAGGAATATAAAACCGCGCTCTGAAAAACACATCATCGATATAATGGATAGTTTGTTTCTGCTCTGAAAATAGCTTCTGCTCCTGCTTAAGCTGAACAAGTGCCTTATGAAAAGACTCTTGTTCTTTTTTCGTATAACCATCACTGGAGGCTTCAAACTCCAAAACATCTATTCCAACCGGAACCCCGGCATACTCTCCCTCATCAAGCCCAGCTTCCATCGCATAACTGTAATATTGCGGAACATCCTTATAAACCAACCAGCTCTGGTTAAGCCAGGCTCCAAAAAAATTATCCTTACGGCGCACAACCACTTCCCTCTTGAGCCCTTCCAAAATCAGCGCCATCTGGCCCTTCTCCCGCTTGACCCCAAACACATTCACAACAGAGCCCGTAAAACCTGTAGTGATGTCCACGCTCTCATGCCCCAGTTCAATACTGAACGGCTCCGCCCGTGCGCCTGCACTAAATGCCAAAACAAAAACAAAGAAAACCAAAACCCCGCGCATCATGTATTCACCACAATCGAATAAATTTCTGCCGGCTCAATAAACAAATCACCGCATAACTTCAAACACACCGAAAGCACAATCAATGCCATCAAAATCCGTGCATATTGCCCCTGCACAAACCGCGACAGAGCAACCCCGATCTGCGCGCCGATCACGCCTCCCAAAATCAGAATAACCGCCAGAATAACATCCACCGTGTTATTAAACACGGCGTGCATAATCGTCACCGAAGCCGTGGTAAAAATAATCTGGAACAAAGACGTCCCCACAACCAGCAATGTCGGCATCCCCAGAATATAAATCATCGCCGGAACCAGCAAAAACCCGCCGCCAATCCCCAAAATCGAAGCCAAAATCCCGCCAATAAACCCAATCCCTCCGGGAACAAGCGCACTGATAAACAGTTTTGAACGCGGAAACCGCATTTTATACGGCAAAGACGCAATCAACGGCGACACACGATAGTTATTAAATTCCTTCCGGACATTGCGCTTTTTTATAAAAATAGATGAAATCCCCTCGAAAAGCATCAAAGACCCTACAATCCCGAGTAAAACGATATATAAGATCGAGATCGCAAAATCAATTTGCCCAAGATATTGTAATAGCTTGAAAATCCATATCCCGACAAACGATCCCAAAACCCCGCCCGTCAGCATAACAAGCCCCATCTTCACATCAACATTCCCCTTACGAAAATGGCTGAGCGATCCCGCAACGCTGGAAGCCACAAGCTGCGAAGCCTGCGTCCCCACCACCACAGCAGGCGGAATGCCGGTAAAAATCAGAAACGGCGTCGTCAAAAACCCCCCGCCCAGACCAAACATACCGGACAAAAACCCGACAAAGGCACTGACGGAAAAAATCACTTCCGCAGAAACCGCCATCTCGGCAATAGGGAGGTAAACTTGCATGCAAATTGCGTCCTTAAATTAGAACTTTAAAATGCACAAATAATAGATATTTATCAAGAGATTAGTACAATGTCCTCACACAGCCGCACACAGCTTGGCGCACAAGACAGCACTCAGGAATAATTAGTGATAGCTGTCATCCCACATTGTCGGCCCGCGCACCTTCAAAATACAATCATCCATGAAGTTGCGGTAATACCCGGTCAAGGCATAATTCGTCCGCTGATCAAAATCCACCGACTTAATAAAACTCAAAAACATGTTGTGGTATTGACTATATGCTGCCGCTTCCGCGCTGCACTGAACTGTATACAGAGTCTTGTCATAAAGCGCCGCAAACGCAATCCCATGCTTATAAACCTTCGGACCCTTCAAATTATCAGGCGCCGTTTCATAACTCACCGTCGCCATAGACGCAAAACCGCGCCCCAAACCCTTATTATCCTCAATACTGTGAAAAACGGGATTATTGGTATCGGCAAAATGCCCCTGCCAGTAATTTTCGGTCAGCGCAACGCGCTGAATATTCTCGGCAAATCTGCGCGGATAAATCTTGAACCGCTCGTCGGTCTTTGCAGAAATACTGCACCCCGCAAACGCATGTTCGCCGGGCGCACGCACCGTAAGCACATCATTCACATCCTGATTGGTCACAACCATCCACCGATCCGGAAAACTCGCTGAAACACCTGTTTCAGGATCCTGCCACACAAACACACTGGCCAATGACGGCGCAGCGAAAGTCCCGCTCAGTAACAATGCCAGTCCAAATGTTTTAATCACTGGTTTCATAACAGGAAGAACTCCTTAAGATGGTCTAATTATGCCTCATACCGCACTATTATGCCACCCCAAAAGTTAATGGGGCGTTAAGCGGGTTTCCAGAAACCCATAACATCCCTGACTTCGCCTACAGTTTTACACGCAATCACGCCCGCCTTCTCGCTTCCTGCTTGCAAAATGCGGTCAATCTCAGTCTTATCCGCCATCAATTCATTCATCCGCGCATTGATTGGCGAGAGCTTCTCCAACGCCAAATCCGCCAGCGCAGGCTTAAACGTCCCCCACATCTGCCCCGCATATTGCTCAACAACCTGTTTCTTGGAAATATCCGCCAAAGCCGCATAAATCCCCACCAGATTATCCGCACCCGCACGACCCTTCAGCCCCTCAACACTGTCCGGCATCGGCTCTTGGTCCGTCTGCGCCTTTTTGATCTTCTTCACAATTAAATCCGCGTCATCCGTCATATTAATACGGCTCATGTCACTCTCATCAGATTTGCTCATCTTCTTGGTGCCGTCCTTCAAAGACATCACCCGCGTCGCTTCCCCAACAATATAAGGCTCAGGCAGCACAAGCACCCCTTCCCCAAACCGCGCATTAAACGTCCCGACAACCTCGCGGCATAGCTCAAGATGCTGCTTCTGATCCTCCCCCACAGGCACATGCGTCGCCCGATAAAGCAAAATATCCGCCGCCATCAAAACGGGATAAGCAAAAAGCCCGAGCCCCGCGCGCTCCGAGTCTTTCCCCGCCTTGTCCTTGAACTGCGTCATACGCTCCAGCTTGCCCATCTGCGTCATCGTAGAGAGAAGCCACATCAGCTCCGAATGCCCGCTCACCGCCGACTGCACAAACACGGATGACTTCTTCGGATCAATACCACCCGCAATAAACGCCGCCGCAATCTCCCGCGTCGCGCTCCGCAGAGCTTCCGGCTCCTGAGGCACTGTCACCGCATGCAAATCCGCAACCATATAAAGACACTCGGAATTCGGCTCATCCTGTAACTTCACCCAATTCTTGAGTGCCCCCAGATAATTCCCCAAATGAAGATTATTGGTCGGCTGCATACCTGATAAAATGCGTTTCATAACGATCTATATATTCCCTTTAGATAGATACCGGCGCAAATCCGAAAACCTGAACGCCCCCGTAACCTGCACCGCAAGACCATAAGCCATAATCCCGACCGCCACAATCCCCGCCAATGCCGCATATTTGATAACGCCCCCCTCCATCAAATGCGCCCACATCAAATGCTGCCCAACATAAACGCAAAAGCCCATGACCCCGCTCGCCAGCAAAATCTTCGGCAACACCTCTTTAAACCGCGCATCAAGCTGCATCGCCTCATTCCCCTTCAACGCTCGCGCCAGAAGGAAGAGCTGTAACCACCCCACCACACCGGTCGCCAGCGCAATCCCCGCACCCCCAAAAAACGGAATAAAACTGAGCGCCAGCCCAATATTCGCCGCCACCACAATCGCCGAAATCTTAACAGGCGTCACCGTATTCTGCTGCGCCCAAAACGCCGTATTATAGACCTTCACCCCGATATAAGCAGGCAACCCAATCACATAGCCCTGAAGCACAAACGCCGTCGCCGCCGCCGCCTCCGCCGAAAACTCGCCGCGTTGAAAAAGCACCGCTATCAGTGGCTGCGCCAAAATCGCAAGGCCACACGCCGCAGGCAACCCCAAAAACAGCGTAATCTCCATCGCTCGCGAATACAAATGCCGCGCATCGTCCGTCTTCCCCGCCGCCACCGCGCGGCTGAGCATCGGCAGCAAAGCCGTCCCCACCGCAATCCCTACAACGCCCAAGGGCAACTGATTAAGCCGATCCGCATAATAAAGGTAAGAAATCGAACCCGACGGCAGGAAAGAGGCAATAATCATATCCGCAAACAAATTAATCTGCACAACCCCCGCCCCGAGTATCCCGGGAATCATAAGCTTAAACAGACGCTTGATCCGCGGCGTAATCTGCGGCCTCACAATCTTAAGCCGAAACCCCGTCCACCTCTGCGCCGCCGCCAGCAACAGAAAAAACTGCAAAACCCCCGCAACCAGAACGCCCCAACTCATCGCCGCGCCCGCATTTTCAAACTGCGTCGAAACCGCCAAAGCTCCAATCAGCGAAAGATTAAACAGCACAGGCGCAAACGCAAACGGCGCAAACCGATCATGTGCATTCAAAACCCCGCCCAGCAAAGACGTCAGTGACATCATCAATAAATAAGGAAACGTGATCCGTGAAAAATCCACCGCCATCTGGAATTTTTCAGGCTCCTCGGCAAACCCCGGAGCAATCATCATAATGATCAGAGGCATCGCCAGCATCGCCAGCAACGTAAACCCCGAAAGAGCCCAAAGCATCAGCGAAAATGTCCGCCGCGCAAAAATATTGGCTTCTTCCTCGCCGCCCTGCGCCAGCTCTGCCGCATATATCGGCACGAATGAAACACTGAAAGCACCCTCGGCAGTGATCCTGCGAAACAAATTTGGCAGCTTCAGCGCGACAAAAAACGCATCCGCTATCGGCCCCGCCCCCAATATCGCCGCCGTCAGAATATCCCGCGCAAACCCCGCCACGCGGCTTATCGCCGTCATCCCCGCAACCGTCGCCATAGCCTTGAAAAGTTTCATTGTTAATTTATGTGCGGATACACAAAGTGACGCAAGACAATTTATCCGCCACCAACGTCCAGCGCAGGATGATAAAGAAAATTTTCCGGCATCTTCCAAACACCTAAAAATTGCGAATACCCATAAAAAAACATTGAAGCACGAGGTATTTTCATCGAATGCAAATTGAAACACTCTAAAATCCTAAAACCTTCATAACGCTCTAAAATTAAAGACGGACGGCCATCCGCACGAATCCGCGAAGCAGAAGACCAAGACCCATCTTTATCACGCCTAACGGCATGAAAGTCTCTTATTTGAGGATTAAAAAACACCGCCACAACATGTTCTTGATCCGTGGCCTCATGCAGACGAATACGCGTAAGACCATCATGGATAAGGCCTACCTGAACAAAATAAGCACTGAGAAATTCCTGATCAATAAAAGAGTAAGGCTTTCCTGATGACAAGACCTGTTCAGAAGTCAAAGACGGCACACGCATATAGCCAGGACAAGCAGGGCCTTTATCACTTAAATCGTAAGCATACGACAAACAATTTGTACCAGAAGCAATCGCATCAGAACCCCAAGACGCTGTATCAAAAACAGGGGAACCTGTTATTATCCGGCTCAACAAACCATCTTTCCAAGCAGGCTCCACCTCTTCACCCAGGTTGTCAAAAAACTCAGTCCAAAAACGCATTATACACCAACATAAATATTTAAAAAAATTAAGACAAAGGACTTAAAGCGCAGCAAAAAGACCTATAGAGGGTCAATTAGAGGGTCAATATCCAAAACCTGATACTGACCATCCTGCAAAACAGTGACGCGCGCCTTTAACTCTTGGCCCTCATCATCAAACACCCGTGTCGTCTCGTCCGCTTGCAAATTCTCAAAACGCGCGCCTTCAAAAAATTGCAGGGGCAACTTTTTACCGCGGGCATCAAAAGAGCCAATCACAGCATTCCGAACACTCACGCCTCTTAAATCATCAGGATCCGCAGCTCCAAAGAACGATCCGATAAGCTCAAGCACCCCGCCCACTTCAGCATTATCCAAACATACTGATGGTTCAATTTTCGCCATAGTTTTATCTTTTAACAAACAACAATTAAAAATTATACATAACATAATAAAATAAAATATATTTTGCAACTTTTTTTTGTAATGCCCCCCCAATACAAAACCCAGAAAAGCACACAAACCTAGACATAGCCTTAAATATTTTCATCACAAACTTTGACCACCAAGACACCAAACTGAAGAAAAAATATTTAAATCTTCTTGGTGTCTTGGTGACTTGGTGGTTATATCTTTTTCATGCAAAACCCGGAAAGCACCCAATTCGGCACCCGCAATGTTTCGCCCGAGGAAAAAACCACCCTCGTGCGCGGCGTCTTTGATTCCGTCGCCGATAATTATGACCTGATGAATGATTTCATGTCTGGCGGCCTGCACCGCCTCTGGAAAGATTCATTCGTCCGCCGCATCCGCCCGAAAAACAGCCAAAAATTCCTCGATGTCGCGGGCGGCACAGGCGATATCGCCTTCCGCATCAAAAAACGCGCCCCCAAAGCCGACATCACCGTCTTCGACCTCAACCAGAATATGCTCGACGTTGGCCGCGACCGCGCCATAGACAAAGGCTGGGCCAATGATTTTGAATGGACATGCGGCAACGCCGCCGCCCTGCCCTTCAATAATAACAGCTTCGATGTCTACACAATCTCCTTTGGCCTTCGCAATGTCACCCTCATGGACGAAGCCCTGCGCGAAGCCGCCCGCGTTCTTAAACCCGGCGGACGCTTCTACTGCCTCGAATTTTCCCATGTTCGCGATCCGCTGCTCGCCAAAGCCTATGACCTTTACTCTTATAATGTCATCCCCCGCATCGGCAGACTCGTCGCAAATGACGAAGATAGCTACCAATACCTCGTCGAATCCATCCGCAAGATGCCAAAACAGGCCGCCCTCGTTGAAAGAATGAAATCCGCAGGCCTAAAAAACTGTTCATTTTCAAACCTTTCCGCAGGAATCGTCGCAATTCACTCCGGAACCAAACTGTAACGGCACGTAAATTGCACCTATAGTTTTCATAAATATTTTCAAGTATTTATAATTTTTTGTTGACATACAACCGCTTAAAGCGCAAATGTATGCCTTCATCTAAACATAGTGTGAATACCAGTAATTTTTAAAGGAGAGGACACCTCACATGAATAACTTCACTAAATCAATCGTTTACTCTGGCGTCGTATTGGCCGCCGGCTTGGTTGCAATCTTCGCAATCTACAACAACATGTCAGGTACAGACTCAAACGTATCTTACATCGAACCCGCAGCAGGTACAGAAGCCGCTGAAGGCTTCGCTGACGCTGCAAACAGCATGTCAGAGTCAATCTCTGAAGCGGCTGCCGATGCATCAGAAACAGCCTCAGAAATGGCCGATGACGCCGCTAAAGCCGCTGGCGAAGCATATGACGCAACAACAGAAGCCGCATCTAATGCTGCTGACGCTGTTGCAGAAACTGCTGAAGACGCCGCCGCTGCTGTAGAAGATGCTGTAACAACATCTCCTGCTGAAGAAGCTGCAAACGCTGCTGAAGAAGCCGCCGAGGAAGCAACTCAAGCCGCTAAAGAGGCGGCTCATGCTGTTCACAGCGAAGAGCCTGCAGCCGGCGAAGCCGCAATCGAAAAAGCAAAAGAGCTTATGCAAGAATAAATTCTTTTGATAAAAAAATTAAAAGCCCTGCTAGCAATAGCGGGGCTTTTTCTTTAACAGCGCCATCATTGCGTGGCGCAAATGCGATGAAGCAATCCATAACACTTGATCGCAAGAGATTGCTTCGCTACGCTCGCAACGACAAAGGATGAATGATAGTGACGCTTAAAAACAAATCCATACTCCTGATCATCAGCGGCGGCATCGCCGCCTATAAATCATTGGAACTCATCCGCCTGCTGAAAAAATCAGGCGCAAGCGTTCGCTGCATCCTTACAAGCGGCGGCGCGCAATTCATCACCCCGCTCTCCGTATCCGCTCTGTGTGAACAAGAAACCCACACCGACCTCTGGTCCCTTAAGGACGAGAGCGAAATGCGCCATATCCGCCTGTCCCGCGAAGCCGATCTCATCGTCATAGCCCCCGCCAGTGCCAATATCCTCGCGCAAATGGCAAATGGCCTCGCCGAAGATCTGGCCACCACCGCCCTGCTCGCCGCCGATAAACCCGCCCTGATCGCCCCGGCCATGAACCATAAAATGTGGAACAATCCGGCCACCCAGCGCAATATCCAAACCCTGAAATCCGACGGCCACACCTTCATCGGCCCCGAAGAAGGCGACATGGCCTGCGGCGAATATGGCATAGGACGCATGAGCGAACCTGAAGACATCCTGAAAAAAATTAAAACCCTACTGAAATAACAATGGCCCGCATTTTTCGCACACTGACCGGGAAAATTGTTGGCTTTGCTCAAAACTCCGCGCAGTGTATAAGCGAATACATGAGCAGACTTTTGAGAAAACCGACAATTTGCAGCGCAGTGTGAGGAAAATGAAAGTTATCGTCACAGCAGGCCCCACATACGAGCCAATCGATCCCGTCCGATTCATCGGCAACCGCTCCAGCGGCAAACAAGGCTACGCCATCGCCGCCTCCCTCGCCAAAGCAGACTTCGATGTCACCCTCATCTCTGGCCCCACCGCCCTGCCGGGTCCTGTCGGCCTCAAAACCATCCGCATAGAAACCGCCGAAGAAATGCTGAGAGAGGTGCTCGAAGCCCTCCCCGCCGATATCGCCATATGCGCCGCCGCCGTATCCGATTACCGCCCCGCAAAAATCGCCACGCAAAAACTCAAAAAAGACGGTGAAAACGGCTTAACCTTAAAATTAGAACAAAACCCTGACATATTGAAAACACTATCGAATTCACCTGACCGCCCCGCCCTCGTCATCGGCTTCGCCGCCGAAACCGAAAACCTCCTCGAAAACGCCAAA
Organism: uncultured Micavibrio sp.; assembly: GCA_964350435.1. Classification (GTDB taxonomy): domain Bacteria; phylum Pseudomonadota; class Alphaproteobacteria; order Micavibrionales; family Micavibrionaceae; genus TMED27. Next base: position 94,209 of record CAYGJS010000001.1, on the reverse strand, counting down.
ACCAAACGCACCCGAAAGGGCTGCGACTGGCTGCTCGCCAACCTCGTCGCGGCAGGCGATAAAAAGGTGTTTGGCGAAGACCAGAATCACGTCTATCTTATAAATTCTTCGGGAACGCAAGATTGGCCAGAAATGTCAAAAACGGGCATCGCCGAACGCCTGACCGCAGAAATCGTTAAGCATTTTGAGGACAATCATGCCTGAAGTCAGAATTAAACTCCTCCCGCTCGAAAACGCCGTCGGCCTTCAACTGCCGTCCTACGCCACGGATAAATCCGCTGGCATGGATCTATCCGCCGCCCTCGAAGAAGCCGTGGAACTCGGCGCAGGCGAACGCGCCCTCATCCCGACTGGCCTCGCCATCGCCCTGCCTGCAGGCTACGAAGCGCAAATCCGCCCCCGCTCTGGCCTCGCCATCAAGCACGGCGTCACCGTCCTCAACACCCCCGGCACCATCGACGCCGATTACCGCGGCGAAATCAAAGTCATCCTGATCAATCACGGCCAAGAAGCCTTCACCATCGAACGCGGCATGCGCATCGCCCAAATGGTTGTAGAAAAATTCGAAACCGTAAAATGGGACACGGTGGACACACTCGATGCCACTGACCGCGGCGAAGGCGGCTTCGGCTCTACCGGGATCAAAAGTTAAAAACGCCGCAGGCATTAAAACCACAGATTTACACAACTACTCCTCCCCCAATTCTATAAATCTGTGTTCATCTGTGCCCATCTGTGGTTAAAAAAAACCATGGGACATGCTGAGTTAAAAACAATCGAGGACTTCCTCGAAGACGGCCATACGCCAATGATGGCGCAATACCATATGCTCAAATCCCGCCACCGCGACGCTCTGCTCTTCTACCGCATGGGCGATTTTTACGAGCTCTTCTACGATGACGCCGTCAAAGCCTCCGAAATCCTCGACATCACCCTCACGCGGCGCGGCAAAACCGGCGGCAATGATGTGCCGATGTGCGGCGTGCCGTTCCACGCCTATGAACCCTACCTCGCCAAACTCATCCGCGCAGGACACAAGGTCGCCGTCTGTGAACAAACCGAAAGCCCGGAAGAAGCCAAAGCCCGCGCCAAAGCCGAAGGCCGCCCCACCTCTAAAACCCTCGTGAACCGGGAAGTGATCCGCGTCGTGACCCAAGGCACACTCACTGAAGACACGCTTCTGGACAGCCGCGAAAACAACTATCTCTCCGCCATGTCCGAAGTCGGCGGACAATTCGGCCTCGCATGGGTTGAACTCTCCACAGGCGCATTCTGGGTGCAACCCGTCCTCAAGGATAACGCCCAAAGCGCACTGGATCGCATAGGAGCCAAAGAGGTTCTCTTGCCCGATTCCCTCGCCGCCGCCCTCCCGCATGAACTCGCCCATGCATCAAACGTGACACGGCTGGCCCCCTCGCTATTCGACAGCGAAAACGCACGGCGACGCCTGCAAGACCTCTTCGGCGTAGAAACCCTCGAATCCTTCGGTGGCTTCTCCCGCGCCGAAATCGCCGCCGCCGGCGCGTTGATAGATTATATCGACCGCACCCAAATCGGCAAAATGCCCTATCTCGATAAACCCCGCCAAATCTCCTCTGGCGGCCTGCTGGAAATAGACGCCGCGACCCGCCGCAACCTCGAACTCACCCGCACATTGACAGGCGAGCGCAAAGGCTCACTCCTCGCCACCATAGACCGCACCATCACCGCTCCGGGCGCAAGACTGCTTCAGGCGCACCTGTCTGCACCCCTCACCGATATCGCCGCCATCAACGCGCGTCTCGATAAAATTGACCTGTTCCTCAATGACCCGATTTTGCGCCAAAACATCCGCGAAACACTGAAATTCCTGCCCGATATGGAACGCAGCCTCGCCCGCTTGACCCTCGGGCGCGGCGGCCCGCGTGACCTCGCCATGATCCGCGACGGCCTGACCCAAACCGAAATCATCCGCAGCACTTTACAGCTTCAGGAAGCCCCGCGCACCGCCCTAACAGACACCCTCAAAACCCTGCAAACCGAGCCCCTGATCGCCGAACTTCATGACACTCTAAAGGCCGCTCTGGCCGAAGACCTCCCCGCCCTGACCCGCGATGGCGGCTTCATAGCCCACGGTTACTTCAAAAAACTCGATGAACTCAAATTGATCCGCGACGAAAGCCGCCGCCTGATCGCCAATCTGCAAAGCAAATATCAAAAACTCTCTGGCATCGACTCCCTGAAAATCAAATTCAACAACGTACTGGGCTATTTCATCGAAGTCACCGCCAAGCATGGTGATGCCCTGATGGTCAAAGCCAAAGACGAAAACAACCCCTTCATTCACCGCCAGACACTGGCAGGCGTCGTCCGCTTCACCACTGCGGAGCTCGCCGAACTTGAACGCGACATCCTCTCCGCAGGGGACAAAGCCCTGGCCATAGAACTCGAACTCTTCACGCAACTTGTCGCCCAAACCACCGCAATGTCCGAAGAACTCGTTGCCAAAGCGCGGGTGCTCGCCGCCCTCGATATCTCAACCTCTCTGGCACAGCTCGCCGAAGAACAGGATTATTGCCGCCCCGAAATCGATGACTCCCTCGAATTTAATATCGAACAAGGCCGCCACCCCGTTGTCGAAGCTGCCCTCACCAAAACCCACGAAAATTTCGCCCCCAATAACAGCCACCTTCCCCCCAATGACCGTTTATGGCTATTAACTGGGCCGAATATGGCAGGTAAATCCACGTATTTACGCCAAAACGCCCTCATCGCCATCCTCGCGCAAATGGGCAGCTTCGTCCCGGCCACAAAATGTCATATCGGCCTCATAGACCGCATCTTCTCGCGCGTCGGCGCTTCCGATGATCTGGCGCGCGGCCGCTCCACCTTCATGGTCGAAATGGTCGAAACCGCCGCGATTCTCAATCAGGCCACCCCCCGCTCCCTCGTCATCCTTGATGAAATCGGCCGCGGCACCGCCACCTTTGACGGCCTGTCCATCGCTTGGGCCTGCGTTGAACATCTCCACGAAATCAACAAATGCCGCGCTCTCTTCGCCACCCATTACCACGAACTCACCGCCCTCACCGCCAAACTGCCCGCCCTGTCCTGCCACTCCATGCAGGTCAAGGAATGGCAAGGCGATATTATCTTCCTGCACTCGGTCGGCGAAGGCGCAGCCGACCGCTCCTACGGCATCCATGTCGGAAAACTCGCAGGCCTGCCTGCGGCTGTCATCGCCCGCGCGCAAAGCGTCCTCGAACGCCTGCAATCGGGCGAGCAATCCGGCGCCCTCGCCCGCCTCGCCGACGACCTGCCGCTCTTTTCCTCCGCCCCCGCAAAGGCACAAAAACCCTCACCTCTGGAACAATCCTTGGCCACCATAGACCCCGACACCCTCACCCCACGTGAAGCTTTGGACTTGATGTATCAGCTAAAAACGTTATATTCCGCGCAAGAATAAACCAAAGCGGAAATCAAACATGACGACCCAAGCCCAAAACAAAACAGATGTTCTCGTAATCGGCGCAGGCCCCTGCGGCCTTTTCTGCGCCTTCGAACTTGGCTTGCTGGATATGAAATGCACCTTCATCGACATCCTCGATAAACCGGGCGGCCAATGCGCGGAGCTTTACCCCGAAAAACCCATCTACGACATCCCCGCTTGGCCGGTCATCACAGGCGACGACCTGACCGCCCGCCTGCTCGAACAAATCGCGCCCTTCACCCCGGAGTTCCACTTCCAGGAAATGGCCGAAGCCCTCGAAAAGACGGCTGACGGCTGGAAACTCACCACCGACACCGGCAAAATCTTCGAAGCCAAAGTCATCGTCATCGCCGCGGGCGGCGGCTCCTTCATGCCGAAAAAACCCCCTATCCCCGGCATCGAAGACTTCGAAGGTACATCCGTATTCTACGCCGTGCGCCAGATGGATAAATTCGCGGGTAAAAACATCGTCATCGTCGGCGGCGGCGACAGCGCGCTGGATTGGACGCTGAACCTCCAGCCCATCGCCAAATCCGTCACCCTCATTCACCGCCGCGACCAATTCCGCGCCCACGCCGATAGCGTGAATAAAATGCAGGCCTTGCGCGAAAAAGGCCTCATCAATTTTGAAATCGGACAAGTCAAAGAGCTCAAAGGCACAACATCCCCCTCCCCCGTTTCGGATGAAAGTCGTGGTGACGGGCAACTCCAATCCATCACCATCGAAGGCGCAGACAAAACCCTCAAGGAAATCGAATGCGACACCCTCCTTCCCTTCTTCGGCCTGACCATGAAACTTGGTCCCATCGCCAATTTCGGCCTGAACCTGCATGAAAACCTGATCCCCGTCGACACCGAAAAATTCGAAACCTCCACCAAAGGCATCTTCGCCGTCGGCGATATCAACACTTATCCGGGCAAACTGAAACTCATCCTTTCGGGCTTCCACGAGGCCGCCCTCATGTCCCGCGAAGCCTTCCGCATCGTCTATCCCGACGCAAAACTTAAATTCGAATACACCACCAGCTCCTCCTCCCTGCAGGAAAAACTGGATGTTTCGGATGATAGTAAAAACAAAACCCTCAAGTCTGTGTAAAATATTTGACATATTTATGTGCCTGCGTCATAAAATCCCCAAACCATTGGAGTTACACTTGGCATCTGGTTACGAAAGTATGACAACCACCATTTTCACCATCAGCCTTACCGGCTCTAGCGCAGAGCATTTTTTGAGACCAGAAGTTTTCCGGTTTCTTCCTTATGCTGGATCCGAATGCCGGGCACGAGCTTCTCAATGCGCCCCTTGATCCGGATAAGAGCAGCAGCGATGTTTTTGAGTGTGGTTGGACGGTCTTCGACGGGCAGGTAGGTGAGATCAATGTCAACAGACAGCCTTGGCATATCGCGTACAAACAGATTGATCGCGGTGCCGCCATGCATGGCAAAACACTCTTCCTTGGCCACTTCAGGCAATATTTCCAGCAGAAGCCCGGCTTGCTTTTTATATGTCGCGTTTGTCATGTTCGCCCAATTCTCTTGGCAGTGTTATCTGATATTTGGCATTATAGCTGCCGTTGCTTACAACACTGCGCTTTCCGCTTCCAAAGTCAACCTTCCCCAGATCAAGGTAAGAAACCCAGCCATGACCGGCTTTTTCTGCCAGCACCATAAACAGACGTTTGACTTTTACCGATGTGCAAGCTTCCAGCAATATCTGCACCTGATCGGGGCGCAGATTATTCAGCCCCTCCATCAGCTCATAGCATTCCACCAGATCCTGATGATCCGGCGCGAGATACAGGCACTCCATAAGCGCACGCGGGGCGCCCGATACTTTGATAGAAAAACTTTTGAATTCCACATCGGTTAGCCCCATATCGGGGGGAAGGAAGGATGTCGCGTAATAAGATATCTCCATGCCCCAATCATGATCTCTGAACCAGGCGGGCAGATTTTCGCCCGCGCCACCAAACAGGATCACTTTGCTTTGCGCCAGTTCAAGATAATGCGCCTTACCCAAAAGCGACAGGGCGCTCCTGCCGCCGACATGGACGGAGGAGCCCGCCTGCGCCTGTAGCGCATACAGCCCGCCCTCATAACCGACACCGTCCCCAGCGCGGATCATCGCGCCCGTGCCCACGGATTCCAGCCAGCCACTCTTGCGGTATCTTTTTTGCAGATCGAAGCTGTAACCCTGATCTTTCAGCCATGATGATAACATCACAGCCCCTGGAGGCATGGATTGCAAAAGCGTGTTTATTTTTAATTGTTCTACGGTACTCATAGTACCATTATGCAATATTTTTTAAACCATATCAAGGCATGAGTTTATTTTATAGTCCACAAGGGTACCAATAGTACCTTTAGAAAGAAAATTATAAACCACACAAGATGAGTCCGGGACCGCTCTTATTTTCACTGGTTTTCGAAGGGGTTGTCAGGAATTTGCTTCCGGATTGCTTCCAAATCCGATGCAGGTTATCGATCTGCATCGCATCGAAATGACGCCTAAGCCATTGAAATAAAAAGTAAAAAATTGGTTGCGTGACTGGGATTTGAACTAAACTTTTAGACGTTCGCAAGCAGTCACATAGAAACCAGCTCGCTTTGAACCAACATAGCAAACAAGCCCCAGATTTACTAGCCCGGCGATGTCTCGTTTGGCAGTAGCTAGACCGACCTGCCATACCTCGACCAGATCACGCGCAGTTACTAAGTGCCCCTGCTGGATCTGAAAATAGAACCAGACTTGTCTTTGATTGAGATTCTGAATGACTTCAAGATGCTCTTCCATATTTATAGGATCAATTTTGATACTATAAAATTCGAGAGATGGAACGCTGCTGCCGTTCTCCGCAGCCTTTGACCGGGCAAGAAACGTCTCTGCCAAATCATCATGTCCGCTATGTCGCAAAAACCACTCCACAAATACGGGTGATCTTCTGGCCAAAGTTATGAAATGCGCGAGGTTGGGCGCACTATTTCCCTCATACCAATTCCTGACGGTGCGCGGATCAACACCGATTTTTCTGCCTATTATTTTGCGGGCTGAGCCTGATTTACCGTATTGATCCCTCAGCATTTCGGCGATCAATTTCGCAATTTCTTCCTGTGTTAATCCTGTAAAAACTTGGTCCGTTTTAGAAAAAGACATCTTAGCACTCCTTTGTTTATGATGGACAAAAGAGCATTTTGCGATGATCCGGTTTAAAAGACCCTGGGTCTTGCTTGGTATTTTTGGCAAAGAGCTAATGGTTATGAAACGGGTTCGGCGTAAATGGATAATTATAAAAACAACCGGGAACCGGGAGACGGTGATGAGCGTGGCATGAAGAAAGCGGCGATGTATGTCCGCATGTCGACCGACCATCAGAAATACTCAACAGAAAATCAGGAAGATGCTATTCGGGAATATGCCGAGCGGCGCGATATCCAGATTATCTGCACCTATGCCGATCAGGGCAAAAGCGGTCTTGATATTGGTGGGCGCGAAGCCTTGCAGCGATTGATATCCGATGTTGAGAACAAGCGTGCTGAGTTTACAGCTATCCTTGTGCTGGACGTCACCCGCTGGGGACGTTTTCAGGATGCGGATGAAAGCGCCTATTACGAGTATGTCTGCCGCCGCGCCGGGATTGATGTCCAGTATGTGGCCGAGCAGTTCGAGAATGACGGCTCTCCGGTTTCCACCATTGTTAAGGGCGTAAAACGCGCCATGGCTGGCGAATATAGCCGCGAGCTGTCGGCTAAAGTCTTTGCGGGGCAATGTCGCCTCATTGAGAAAGGCTACCGTCAGGGCGGCCCGGCAGGCTACGGATTGCGCCGCATGCTGATTGATGAACACGGCAATGATAAAGGCACGCTCAAACGCGGTGAGCATAAAAGCCTGCAGACTGACCGCGTTATTCTGGTGCCGGGGCCGGAAGATGAGATTGAAACCGTTCGCTGGATCTATCACTGTTTTGTCGATAAGCGGATGAATGAAACCGAAATCGCCGATCAGCTCAATACCCAAGGGATCACAACTGATTTGGATCGAGAGTGGACACGCAGCACTGTTCACCAGATTTTGATTAACGAAAAATACATCGGCAATAACGTCTTCAACCGCACCTCTTGCAAGCTCAAAAAACGCCGCGTCAATAATGATCCGGATATGTGGGTGCGCGCTGAAGGCGTATTTGAGGCGATTGTTGACACCCGCCACTTCTATACGGCGCAAGCCATCATTGGAGAGCGCAGCCGCAAGTTTTCAGATGAAGAGTTACTCTCCAAGCTCAAAGACCTCCACCAGCGCAAAGGCTGGCTTTCCGGTATCCTGATTGATGAAATGGAGGACATGCCTTCGAGCAGCGCTTATCAGAGCCGCTTTGGCAGTTTAATCCGCGCCTATAAAATGATTGGATATACGCCGGAGCGCGATTACCGCTATATCGAGATTAACCGCCAACTCCGCAAAATGTATCCTGGCATTGTGGAAGACACCATTCACCGCATTCAAGATCTGGGCGGCAGTGTCCACCGCGAGGTCACGTCAGATTTGATTTTTGTAAACGGCGAGATCAGCGTCTCCATCATCATCTGCCGCTGCTATCAAACCGCCTCTGGCCGCAATCAATGGCGGATCCGGCTAGATAGCGGCCTGCGTCCCGATATCAGCATTGCCATTCGGATGGATGAAACGAATGAACAACCGCTCGATTATTATCTTCTTCCCGCTCTTGACGTTGAAGACCCGAAGCTCCGCCTTGCTAACAGTAATGGCATTGCGCTGGACATGTATCGGTTTGACGATCTGGAAGATTTCTTCTCTCTCACGACCCGCACTCAATTATTGGAGGCTGCATGAAAAACCTTACCCGCAATAACACCATTCAAATGATCCCGGTGCATGAGGTCTATATCCCAAACCCGCGCGTTCGGAACAAAAAGCAATACCGAGAGATTGCCGAAAACGTTGTGCAAGTTGGCTTGAAACGCCCCATCACCGTTACCACCAGCAAATCCGGTATATCCGGCAAGAATTACGATCTGGTTTGCGGTCAGGGACGGCTGGAGATTTTCATTGCCTGTGGCCAGAAAGAAATCCCGGCCATGGTGATCGATGCCAGTGAAGAAGAAGTCATGGTGATGAGTATCGTGGAAAATATGGCGCGGCGCCAACACAATCCCATGGATTTGATGAAAGGTATTGAGCTTCTCAGAAACCAAGGATACGGCATCGGCGATATTTCCAAAAAGACGGGGCTTGCCTGGCCGTATGTCCGGGATATTTCCAATCTGATTGAAAAAGGCGAAGAGCGTCTGATTTCTGCTGTCGAAAGCGGCGTTATTCCGATAAGCCTTGCGGCCTTGATTGCAGACTCCCCCGGTGAGGAGCAACAGGCTCTACAGGATGCCTACGAAAATAAAAGTTTGCGTGGAAAACGGCTACTTTTGGCTAAAAAGCTGATTGAAGAGCGAAACATGCGCGGCAAATCCATGCGCAAAGGCGCAGCATCCCGGCGCAGGACAAACGTTGCCTCCGCCCAGGATGTGATCCAAGCCTATCAGCAGAACGTGAACAAAAAGCGTGTCCTCGTCCGCAAGTCCGAGATGGTGAACAACAACCTGATATTCATCACAGAAGCTTTGCGCCAGATGTACACGGATGAAAATTTTAAAAACCTTTTGAAAGCCGAAGGGCTGACATCTTTCCCAAAACCAATCGCCGATATGATCAAACAGAAAGGCTCCGCCCATGTCTGAGCTGGAAAACCTCCCCTTAAAGGAAGACAAAATCAAGCTGGGCTTTGAAACCGAGACGGTGACATTGCAGCTCGATCAGATCATCCCGTTAAAAGTAACCGCGCCAAATATCCGTGAGAAGGTCAAATACAAACAGATCTTCGCTTCCATCAAGGAAGTCGGCATAATCGAACCGCCTGCTGTGACACCCTGCAACGATAAATCCGGACGGTATTACCTTCTGGACGGCCATGTGAGGATTGAAGCGCTCAAGGATCTGAAAGAAAAGCAGGTCACATGCCTAATTTCCACCGATGATGAATCCTTCACCTACAACAAGCATATCAATCGCCTCTCCACTATTCAGGAGCATAAGATGATTGTCCGCGCCGTTGAACGCGGCGTATCCGAAGAAAAGATTGCCAAAGCCCTAAATGTCGATGTCCGCAGTATCATTCTCAAACGGAAAATGCTGGACGGCGTGTGCAAGGAAGCGGTCGATATGCTCAAGGATAAAATGGTATCCGGTGGCGTATTCCGGATCCTGAAAAAGATGAAGCCCATGCGCCAGATCGAGTGCGCCGAGCTGATGAACAGCATGAATGTTTACACCGTTCCCTATGCCAAAGCTCTGCTGGCCGGTACGCCGAAAGAGCGGCTCAATGAGCCAGATAAGCCCAGAAAGATTAAAGGCATCGATGAAGAGCAGATGGCACGCATGCAAAGCGAAATGCTGAGCTTACAGAACGAATACAAAGTGATCGAAGACACGCTCGGCAGCAGCGTTCTTAATCTCACCGTTGCCAAAGGCTATGTCTCAAAACTCATGGATAATGCCAAGGTGGTTCGGTACCTCGCACAAAATTACCCTGAAATACTGGAAGAATTTCAAAAGATCACAGAGATGCAATCCATCAATGCCAAAGATCCGGTGGAGGAAACTGTTTGAGGCAGGCGCTCGGTCACACAAGCTGTAGATTTTGACCTTGAGCGCCATTCGAGTGGCAATAAGGAGACCGGGATCCTTTTACGTGCGAGCCGTAAAAAGCGCCGGGACCGTGGGAGAAGCCGTCTGGGTATGCTCAGACATGGAGCGAGCGCGGTGGCAGGAACGGCGGCGAACCCGCATCAAGCCTGCCAGGCTGCGGCGTCACCTGCCCAGCCGTCCGGTCTATCAATCCGGATATACCGGAACGTGCGCACGCCAGCATGACCGATAGTCTCAAATCTTCGTGCTGGTGTGCTGAATTTAGTCCTTATCTTTTTTTACAGCCTCTGCGGGCATTGGAACCCTCGCACTAAAGCCCCATGTATGATCAAACTCAGCGCGTTTTTCAACAGGATCGGCACTCTGCTCTGGTGGTTTTGTATGTGGCAGTGGCTTTTTCTTAGTCTTCTTGCCGCCCTTGTCCAGCCTTGGAATTGATAGTTTTGATTTCTGGTATTGAATTAGGAGGTTATTATCGTCTGTACATACAACAAGCTCGGCATCTGCAGGATATGTGCTCGTGATCTTCAAAAGCTGCCGACCATCGACTTCAATTCCCGCATCGAAAATACCATCAAACACTATGTCCATGCCCTTTTTGTGAAAAGCCGCATCAGTGATCGTAATCCGACCCTCTGTTTGCTCTTCGATGAGCAGTGGAAATGGTGTTTTTCGTTTCTTATTTATTTTTCCGGCTGAGAATTTCACAGCGGCGGCAAATTCTCCGGCATTAACTTTTATCACTGAGGCCATTATTTAATTTTCTTCTCTATATGATCAATAATTTCTGTTGGTATCCGCCAATTCAAGCTCTCGTTATTGTGAAAGTGAATTTCATGTTGTGACTCCGGCCATCTCTTATGGCGTTTTCTGTATAAAAATACAGCCTCAGCCTCAATGCTCTCTAAAGCTCTATAGGCTTCATCATCGTTACAATTGCTTACAGTCCAAATCGATAAATAAAGCCGTGGCAGATGCTTCCATTTGTACCCATGATATCCATTCTGACCTGCGGCCTTGATTCCAAAGCGAAGCCTGGTAGACATTGGCTGGCTAGTAATTCCTATGTAATGAAGAACTTTGTCGTCATAAACTGAATAAAGTTTAGGCACTTTTTTTAAGCTGGCTGGTGCAGAGAAACCACTTGAACCATCTTCACTAGATACAGCATATTTCTCGCCGACCTTTTCTAATACAAAATCTTGCGGGCCATTTAATTTCATTCAACAACCTTCCTCAAAACATCCAGCAAAACCACCATCGCATAGGTGTCCTGCTGACAATACTCGGTTAAATTATCCCAAAGATCAGGCCAGAGAGATTCGTGCAGATCGCCGGACATGAAAGCTCCATACTGACGCATGGCTTCGCCGCCGTGGCCAATCTCCAGATCATCATAATTCAAGTCAGTAAAAGCAGGCAGAACGGCTTTGATTGAAGCGGAGCTGTTCTGGTTTGGATGATAAAGCCAGCGGCTTTTGAACGGCACGAGTAAGTCCAGAACGCGGGCGTTTATCGCTTGGATGGCTGCGGCATGCTCAGGAAAATCATTCGCCAATTCATTATTACGCGCAATCTCAAATGCCTGATTATAAACCAGCACTGTGCCTTCACTGCCACAAAGCTCAACGAGCTTTTCTGCGAAAGCGCGGCGTGGATCCGTTTGTTCTTTGTGCAGATACTCATGATGCACAAGCTCTGCGCCGGGGCTTTTCTGGACATGCACCGAAAACTGAAACGGGATTTGTTGAAATGGCCGCGTCCCATCAAAAAGCGGAACAGCAGGCATGACGGTTTCATAATCAAGGAAATAGAGTGGATACTGAATCTTGCCGAGAAAGGCAGTAATATTCGCACGATCCACAATCGTCTCACCATTAAGGTAACTTTCAACGTCCAAGCCTTTAACGCCGCCGGGCCGGATATGATCTGGCAGCTTTTCCAAGCTCACGCCATGGTGACGGGAAATCTCCTCGGCCTTTGGTTTTTGAAAAACATTATAGACCGAATAATCAGGGACATGCGCCCAGCAATAGGGTTTGTAATCACATTCAAACGGCGCGAAACATCTGGCGCCGATAGAAACATCAGGTTCGTCCTTGCGCTCCAACACATAACCAAGCTGTCCAGCCACGGCCTCAACCTCGCCTTGTTTGGCAAATACAGGGCCGGAAATCTCTTCCAGCCGCAGAAGCTGGCCGGGATCAATGTCGCCGTTACGGACATAGCTGTTGTCCAGCACCATCATAAAGCATTTGCGGATCTTGTATCCCGCGCCGTAAAAAACATGGTACTGAAATGCCATATCATCGATGTGGTAATCTTTAACGCTGGTGGAGCTTTTAACTTCGATTAGATCCCACTCATCGCTGCCGTCCACACGCTTTAAAATATCAATTCTGGAATAGCCGCCATCTATCGGATGAATGGCTGTGGCCTCAAATATAATGTCTTCGCCCCTTGCAATAAATTTCTTTGTGGCCTCTACGGCCCCTTTGACATCCCAATATTCATTCGTGACCTCAACACCGTGGCCGAAATACTGCATGGCCAATTCACCGACCACATGGCCAGTATCAAACAGAGCCTGCTTCTCAGGCGTGATCTCAGGCGCAAGATCTTTGCGATGACGATACAGCCATAATGCTTTCGGGCATTGCAGCCCCTTCACGTATTGGGATTTGGAGATTGTGTATTCGGTCATGAAGCCGCCTCAATCCCAAGCTGTGCCATAACGCGACGGGTCAGCATGACGTATTGATCTTTGAGGTTTTGCGGCTCCAAAATTTCAACGCTGCCGTCCCATGTAAATAGGTGCCAGCACATTTCCTTCCAGCCAGCAGCCTCGAAGGAAACAATCACGGAGCCATCTGGCTGCTCCTCCAGCACTTGCGTTGGGTGAAAGAGATGATCGCGAACATCATCGGCCACTTCAACATCAAATTTCCAGACAACCTTAAACGGATCTTCCTGATACACACCAAATGAGCGTCCGCTGTAAGCTTTGAGGTCAAAATCATCATGCCTTACAAAAAAGTCATCGCTCAAGGAGATTTCTTGAATGTTTGCCAGCGCAAATGTCCGTATGTCCTGGGCATCATCACACCAGGCGATCAGGTAATGGCGCGCGCCATATAAAAAGCCGTAAGGACAAACAACCCGTTCCCGAATGTCACCTTTGACGCGACCATGATATGTGATCAGGACTTTCTGCGAGCCTTTAATCGCCTCCCGCAGCAGATATAAAACCTTTGGCTCTATCTTCGGGCGCGGTCCTGGGCGCATAGCATGCCCCTCTGCCTCTAGCAAGGCTTCGAGATCTGTTTCAATCCGCGAAGCACTTTCCGGACGCACCATGCCTTTGAGCTTGATCCAAAGACGTTCCAAATTATCAGCCTGCACAGGAAGATTTTCGCGGCGCATTTGATCAATGGCGGTTTTTAGCTCCGATAAATCATCGGCATTGAGGTGCGTTAAATGCCCAAGAGAACCAGAGCGGAGCCGCCAGCGCTTGGTTTTGTCATCCTGAACGCGCTCCTCCACATTGGGAAACAGCCGGATCACAGCATCACGCATGCGCTCAGCCGTACGCCGCCCGACCTCAAATTGATCTTGGATATCGGCAAGGCTTATGCCCTCGCTTGAGGCTTGCATCTCTTCGGCAAGCTGCAGCAACTGTTCTGCTTTTTCAAATCTCATAATCCGGCCCTTATCTGTGGCATTTTCCACATCACCATAGGGACAATGTACGTCAAAAATGGACGTATTGGAACTAAGGGTTTTTCAGACATGACCGAAACTGACGTATATAGCCTGTATGAGTCGAATGATCTCGGCAGCGTGCTGGGGCAATTCAACTTAAAACAAGGAGTTTAGAAAATGAAAAATCTAAAGACTGCCTTGCTTTGCGCGGCTGCCGTAACAATTATGTCAGCCCCTGCAAAAGCAGAGGACAATTTTTACTTCAAACCATATGTGGGCGCAGAATACCAGCACACCATTGTTGATTACGCATCCGTTGACGGCATCAGCTTTGACGATGTCTATGAAGACAATTTTAACGGCGGCGGCATTTATTTGGGCGCGCGCATCCACGACCATCTGGGCGTAGAGGTTGGTTACAATCGTACTACCTCAGAAGATGTGAACAATGTTTTGGGCACAGGCGTGAATACCAGCCTGAAGCTGCAATCTTTCACCTTTGATCTGATGGGGTATTATCCAGTTGATGAAGCGAAAAAGCTGGAGCTGATTGGCTCTGTCGGCCTTGCGCGCACCAAAGCCGAAGCTGAGATCGATGCCACAACAATTGGTTTTACAACTGCTCGTGATGACACCACCGAAACCAAGTTCCGCCTTGGCGCTGGTGCCCAGTACGAATTTGCAGAAGACTGGAATATGCGTGGCATGCTGAGATGGCAGGACGCAGATTTTGAAGATAGCGCCGACAATGCGTACATCTTCAGCTTGGGCGTAAATTATACGTTCTAAACCAAAGCATTATGCCGGGCTGCCTTCCCCACACACCAGCCCGGCATAATCCACAAATCATCTCGATATTGTAGTGGTTTAGCTTGCACGCTTCTCTCTTTTGCCCTATTTTCTCATTATCTTATTAAAAAAGGGAAATTGCGGTGCAAACCGATATCATGACGATCAAAGAGGTCTCAGAGTACCTCAAATTGGCAGAGAAAACGGCTTACAGGCTTGCTGCTCAGGGCAAAATACCTGGCTTTAAGGTTGGTGGTAGCTGGCGTTTTCGTAGAAGTGAAATCGATGTATGGATAGAAAAACAAAAAAATGTAGCTGGAGTTTAAGATGTTCACTCATGCCCTTAAAAAAATTAAAAACATAATGCAAGGCCCCCCTCAGGCCAAAGCACAAGTTGTGTATGCCGGACTTGATAGAGAGGGAAATGGCTCATTTCCAGGGATTGCTTCTCGAAAGATTATAGAAACACCCTCAGATGAGATAGAAAAATATAATCATGGAAACATTCCAGAGCTGTCGCTAGAGATAATCATTCCTAAATATGATCTATCCGTCCGATTAAAAAATGTTTTAAAAAATGATGACTTTCCTTTTTCAAGTATAGAGACATACCTCGTGTGTCCCGATCCTTGCAAAGAGCTTAAAGGTAAAGTTCGTAGCTGCGGACAAAAAACAGCCGTTGAATTTGAAAAATATATAGGTCTAACGTGCAAAGTTTTAAGTTTTTTTTCAGGAAAAAAACTTGATGGTTTTGAAGCTGAAGAAATTTTGAGCAACAGCGAATTTTTATCGTTCAATAATTACGGTTTTAATACAGGTGAAGCACAACAGTTCTCAAAGCTTATATCAGAAGCTGTCGCCAAATATGGTAAAGAGCATGTAGATGAAGTTTTATCGTGTTCGTTGAACTTATTGCAATACAAACACAGCCTTGAAAACTTAAGTGCAGCCAGATGCAGTATAAATGACAGTTCTATTAAAAACCTTTTATCTCATTATACCGTTCCAGAATGCTTCCAGACAATTCCTACATCAGTCAGACTTGAAAACATTTTGAACAATTTTAAAAATGAGAGCGCTACCGAAAAGTATAAGAATTTATGCGACTGCGCTTATGATTACCACAAGCTCAAACAAAATCTGGCACGCATAAAAAACTATGGGCGAAAATCATCAGATGAGTTTGATGCTGTATTCCGCACGATTTTAGTTAGCCTGTTTAAAGATAAGGGCGTGCCACAAAATGAAACAAATCGTCTTGTTGATTGTTATCAACACTCTATAATTCAAAGTAATAAATATGTAGAAATTGTTTCCAAAATTAATGATCATATCGGCGATCAGCATGAGCCAGGGGGAAATTTTGATCTGTCTCAAATTTCCCTGTTTACCCATGATTTAAGTGAAGAAGACTGTAGAAACGAAAGCATCTTATCGGATAAAATTTTCACCGAATTATCCCAAAAAGATTTAGAGATCCTTTCAAGAAGATATGGTCTTTTCGGGAATAAAAAAGAGACCCTTGAAGAAGTAGCAAAAGATTGGAATGTAACACGAGAGCGCATAAGGCAACTTCAAAGCAAAATTATTAACAAGAAGTTGGGTACTTATAAAAGCGCCTTTCAAATATTTGTAGATGCAAAATATGAGGAAATAACTTCTTTTGCTTTCGATCAGAGAAAATTTGTGATGCATGAGGCTTTAAAGAGCAACATAGGAAAACTTGATAGCTTTCTAACTTTTGCCTTGTGCGTATGCTACGGAAAAGAAATAAACTTTTTTAAGAAAAAACATAAAAAAATCTCTAATTGCTGGCTAAGAGGCGACCTTGATCAAGATGATATAAACCGCCTAACGGCTGAGATAAAAACATATGGAGACCCTAATAAAAAACTTAATTTAGTAATAAAGAAAATATTGACTACTAGAGCTTGGCCATTAGAAATAAATCACCTGCATTCAGAGTTAAAGGAATTTGACCCCACGAGAATTAATGATGAACTATGCAATAATTTTGAAGCTGAAATAGACCAAGGGAAAATAATCAGCGTACGCAAAAACATCGACACCAACGACAAAATACTAATTGTCTTTCGAGCGGCAAAAAAAGCCATGTCGCCAGAAGACACAACTAAAATCTACAACCGGTTTTTTGATGAGAACATCTCTTCTGGAACAATTAGCAATTATCTTGGTTCACACCCAGACGCTCTAATTGTTGCAAGAGGATTGTACGATATATATGAAAATATAAACTTAAGTGAAAGTGACCTATTAAAGATAAGAAATGAATGCTACAAATTTTTGAATGAGCGTGACATTTATATTTCGGCAGGCGTTCTTTATCAAAAAATTTATATGAGCAAACATTCCTATGGAGCTGCCTTTAATAGGTACATGCTCTATGGAATTTTACAGGATGATAATCGATTTAAATATCGTCGAGGACTAATGGTAGGCTTGCAGCATTTCTCTGAAGAAAGCTTTGTGGGGTTAACTGAAACGCTATGTGATGCTGTTAAAGAACACGGACCAATTACAATCAAAGAATTACAAGCATTGCTATCTAATCAAAGAGCTGTCTTGGACGTCACAATAGGTATTACTCTTGATACTAATGAAGAGTGCATAAAAGTTGGCCCTTCACAATATGACTATATTAAAAGAGTTTTTCCTCTGCATTTATCATTAACAGATTTGACTGATGCTATATTTTTAGCACTAATAGATGGTCCTAAAACCATCACATATATAAAACACACCCTTGAAAATGTTGGAATAGAAATCAAAACCTATCCACTAATCTCATGGATTGATAAAAAAGATGAATTAAACCGAAATAGAAAGTTGGTATCTTTAAGCGAAATACCAAAGCACATTCAAACTTATATTAATGAATACGATAAAGTGATTTTGTATACTTCAGACACCAATGAAATCATTGAAAAATTAGCATCTTCTGACCACACAGAAAATTTACAATTATATAAATTAGACGCTCGTTTAAAAAAAGCACCATCCAAATCAGAGAATGAAGAAGATGACGAGCTAGATAAAATATTGGGGGATTTTGGATTTTGACCTCTTTTAAAAAACTTGATTTAAAAATTAGTTATCGAACGAAAAAAGAAGATCCTATTCAGGATTTTTTTGCGCCAGTTCTATCAAATGCCCAGATTTATAATGTCGCTGTAGGATATTTTTCGTCCAAATGGATCCAAGATAACTGTGAAGGAATTATCAATTTTGCAAAAAACGGGGGGCGCGCAAAATGGATTATCTCACCTTATGACTTGAGCGAACAAGATAGGAAGATGCTGATCCAGGCCTATGAACAGGAGGGCCGGCAAGCAAAAGCTATAGAAGCACAGGCTTGTAAAAACTTTGATGCACTTTTTGAGCAACTAAAAGAAGATACTCGTATAGCAATAGCCTGGTTAATTTATGATGGCATTCTTGATTTCAAAATGGGCATTGTAATTGATGATCAAAACTTGCCCGGTATACTACATTCTAAAATGGGATATTTTAAGGATGCAGAAGGAAATGAACTAGCCTTTAGCGGATCATATAATCTTACCGGCCAGGCTCAATATAATTGGGAACGATTTGATGTTTTTTTGGGATGGGAAGGCGGACGAGATTTTGAACGAACTCGTCAAATAAAATATGATTTTCAAGATATGTGGGATGGACAAGATGAGAGTATTATCGTTTTTAATCCTAGCGAAAAAGCTTTAGAAAAATTTAAGAGTGTTACAACTACGACAAAGCGCCCTTATATTCTCCCCGAAGGTTTTGTAAGTCCCCGCAAAAAAGTCCAAGTACCAAGAAAATTATTGGATGATGAAGGTAATTTAAGAGATTACCAAGAACAGGCTATATCAAAATGGATTAGCCGTAATGGTCGTGGTGTTTTTAACATGGCTACTGGCTCTGGTAAAACAGCCACCGCATTAACGGCATCCACTAGGATCCTAAAGCATATTGTCGAAAATAAGAAGAAACCCTTACTGATTGTTGTTTCCGTGCCTTTCGTTTCATTAGCTGATCAGTGGGCTGAAGAGGCTGAGGAATTCAACTTCGATGTTCTAAGATGTTATGGCTCCCGAGAATCCTGGAAAACGGAATTACAAGATCAGCTCCAAAGCTTACAAACTGAAAAAGAGGGGTATTGCTTCGTTGTCTGCGTTAATAGAACGTTCACTGGTATTACCATGCAGAAGCTTATTCAAACAGTAAGGTTTGATTTTTTATTTATTGGCGATGAAATGCATAACCTTGGCGCAGCAAGCAATTTAGAAGCTTTGCCTTCGAATGCAAATTTTAGAATAGGTTTATCAGCCACTCCAGATAGAGAATATGATGAAGAAGGAACAAAAGAATTACAGAAATATTTCGGTGATGAAGTAATTGAATTTACAATTGGCGACGCTTTAGACAGAGGGTTTCTCTGTAAATATTACTATTACCCAATTATCATTGAACTGACAGATGATGAATGGGATCAATACTATGTAATATCTAATAAAATTTCAAAACTTATGGGACGCCTTGGGGAAGAAGCCCTTAAAGGTGAATCTACAGGCCTCAGCATGCTTTTATTTGAAAGGGCTCGCCTGTTAGGAAAAGCCGAAAACAAAAAAACTAAACTCATAGAAATTTTGGCAGAATATAAAACCAAATCACACATACTTGTTTATTGCAGCGATGCAAAAGAAGATGGGTTGCGTCAAGTTGACTTGATTAATAAAGCGATAATTAAGCACCTTGGAATGAAAGTAAATAAATTCACATCCGAAGAAGATAAAGAGAGCAGAAAGCGAATATTAGCAGATTTCAAGAGTGGAAACTCCCAGGCGATGATAGCAATAAAATGTCTTGATGAAGGCATCGATGTTCCTAAGACTGAAACTGCATTTATTTTGGCCTCATCCACAACCAAGCGCCAATTTATACAACGCAGAGGTAGGATCTTAAGAAAAGCGCCTGACAAAGAGTATGCTTATCTTTATGATTTCATCGCAATGCCAAGATTAGAAGAGGATTGCTATGATGGTACAAATGCTTATAAAATCGAGAGATCTTTATTTATGAAAGAATTGGAAAGAATTAATGAGTTTTCTATGAATGCAGTAAATAGCGGCCACACCTTAGAAATTCTAAGACCCCTCAGAGAAAAATTAAACTTAATGGACCACTAGGAAAAAAACATGTCAGAATATACGCCGACTGAAATAGGATCCGCTATAGATCCCTCTGTAAAAAAACTTATTGGAAAAATTTTGTCCATAGAAAAGGAATATAAACACATTGGCACACTTAGCAAAGGCTTAGAAGATGAAATTTGTACTAGAATATTATCTGCTATTCGGGAGATGGCAAAAAAATGAAAATCCGTAGTATTACTTTAAAGAATTTCCGTCAGTTTTACGGCGAGCATCACCTGGATTTTAGCGTTAAAGAAAACAAAAACATAACGGTTATCCATGGTGAAAACGGCGGTGGTAAAACGAGTATTCTCAATGCCTTTAAATGGGTATTGTATGAAGACACTGATTTGGATACTGGCGATAAAAAGCTATTGAGCACTAGAGCATTCACAGAGTGTGACGAGGGAAATGAAATAGAGTTATCTGTAGTATTAAAATTTGAACACGAAGAAAAAGAGTACGAAGCCACTAGGACGCAGACTTTTAGAAAATCGAATGGTGATCAACAAAAAATAGGGTCTGCGGTACTATCTTTATCCTATCTTGATGTAGTTGATGGTTATCAGAGCGACAGAGGCAACCCCGAAATATCCGTCAAGAGGATCTTACCCAAGAACCTACATAGCTATTTTTTCTTCCACGGCGAGAATATTCAAAGTTTAGCTTCAGTCCAAGGTTCAAGCAATGTTAAAGACGCGATTAAAAACTTAATGGGCATAGAAATTGTGGAACGTGCTTGCGATCATTTGGGTGGCGGCATCAGAAACGCCCTTAAAGCTGAGAAAAAGAAATATGCATCTGGAAAAGACGCTGCAATTTTATCTGAAATAGACGCATTAGAAAAGAAGGTTACTGATTGTCTGAAAGAAAACGAAGATCATGACAAAACTATATTGGAAGCCAATAAAGAAATAAAAATTATTGATGAAAAATTAGGCGATTACAAACAAGTCGAGAAGTATCGTAATGATCGACAAGAGAAACAGGAGCATATTAGCAACTACAAAGACGACATTAAGACATTTAATGAACAAAATCGTGCAATGATAAACGCTAGAGGTTTCCAGGCATTCACAAAAGATTCTGCGTCTATAGTTAGCGAGGATTTGGAAGATAGAAGGAAAAAAGGGGAATTACCTTACAAAATAAAGCGGCAGTTCATAGATGACCTTCTATCAAACAATAAATGTATATGTGGCAGCGATCTGTCTGAAGGCACTGACTATCATAAACATATCAGCGATTTTGCAGAAAAAGTTGGAACAGCGGATCTTGAAGAAGGCTTCATGGTCACTACTAGTGCATTAAACAATTTTTCGGAGGAGGCTGAAAAGTTGAAGGAAGATTTAACAAACAATGTTAAAGCAATTAATGAAAAAAAGAGAAAGATAAAAAAATTAGAAGAGGAATTGGAACAAATTAGTGAAAAAATAAAAACAGCCGGTGATGAAGAGGTTGGTAAATTAGAGGCTAAAAGGGAGAATCTAATAAATATTGAAAAGTCACGGGATTATGATAGGAGGAAGAACAGCGATCTTATAGAGGATTGGAAAAAGGAAATTAAAGAGCTAGAAAAGCAATATAAAGAAGAAGCCTCAAAAAGCGAAGCTGCCAGCATGGTGGAAGATCAAATTGAACTTGCAGAAGCAGCAAAAGAAGGTTTATCACACATAATTTCCTCCCTATCTAATGACATCAGAAAGAGTCTATCTGAAAAAGTTAAGCATACTGTGGACCAAATTCTGCGCAACGAATACATGGCCGAAATAGATGAGAACTATTCGCTAAAATTTTATCAACATACTCCGCGTGGTAAGTCTGAAGTTCCTGAGCTAAGCTCGGGACAGAAAGCAGCATCTGCTTTAAGCTTTATTGCTAGCGTTATAAATATTGCTAAACAGCGTTTCAACTCTAGTGGAAAGCATGATTATTTCACAGGGGGATTGTACCCCTTAGTGATGGACACACCATTTGGTAATGCTGATGAAGACCATAGTGTGAAGATAGCCAGGTACATACCAGAACTTTCCGATCAAGTTATTATTTTGGTTTCAAATAAAAATTGGTCTGAAGAAGTGGACGATATTTGCCGTTCCAAAATCGGAAAAGAATACAGCTTAATACACTACACCCCTAACCCTAAAGAAAACGTAGATTCAAACTACGAAAGGGAAAGTACAACAGGTTACGAATATTCAGAATTTGAGGAGGGTTATTATGGTAGACAAGGTCAAACTGCCGTCGCAGTTTAAAGAAATGATGGACGAGCTGAAAGGCACTGGTCCATTTGAAAAACTTACAAATATAATGATTTTTGCAGCTTGTTTAGGGTTTAAAAGGCAAAATAGAAAGGTCATTGGCAAACCAGCTCAAGACCCCATTAGACTTGATACCTTCAACGATCCCTATGACCAAGCTATCATGAACGTTATAGCTTTTTTGGAGAATGATAGAGATCCCCTTATGCTTTCGGAAACAAAGCAAGACGAAAAAATAAAAATTTTCGAAGAGTATGCGTGTGGTGGATTGGAGATAATTCATCGTGAGATCTGGGAAAGTAAGCTCAATACCCCGCCGGATAGCTTAGATAATGAGCTAATTAATATGATACTCAATGAATATGAGGAAGATAATATATTAACAAATTTGGCAGATGAGATCTCCAGTGTTTCAAACTTGTAGACTTAATCCCATTATAGAAGTCTTTTAAGTCCGTTAATAAGGCATAAAATATCCTCTTTTTGATTTAAGTGGCACCAAGATACCCTCAGTGCAGAGTCAATAATATTTTCTGCCAAACCCATGCCTTTTAATACATGGCTCGGCTGGTAATTATTGGATGTGCATGCAGAGCCATTTGAGATGGAGGCAGTGCCCTTTAAGGCAACCATCACAGCCTCAGAGTCTACTCCTGGAATTGAAAAATTTACTGTGTGAGGAACAGTATAGTCTTGATCACCATTAAATACTGCACCCATATCTCTAAGTTCATTTATCAAGATTACTTTTAATTCATTATTTATCTTTGTTCTAAAGGCATGTTTTTCTGAAGCTAGTTTAGAAGCCAATCCAAATCCCGCAATCAATGGAACGGGAAGAGTGCCTGGCCTTAAACTGCGTTCTTGTCCACCTCCGAAAATCAATGGCTTAATTGGGGGCAAAGAGAACTCTCGTCTTCTGCACACTAAAGCCCCAACACCAAAAGGGCCATAGACCTTGTGAGAGCTAACGCTTATAAGGTCAACGCGTTGATTGTCAATGCTGCCAAAAACTTTCCCAAAGCCTTGAGCAGCATCGACATGAAAGAATGCATTATGCTCGCTTAAGATATTACATATTTCTGAGATCGGTTGGATTACGCCAGTTTCATTATTGACATGCATAATAGAAACTAAAAGCGTATCCTCTCTTAGTGCAGACATAACTTCCTTGGGATCCACACGGCCCGTGTTATCTACTTTTATATAAGTGACATCAAAACCTTTAGATTTAAGGAAGTCTAATGGCTCCAATACAGCTTTATGCTCTATACATGTAGAAATTATGTGTTTCTTGTTATTCTCAATGCCATACTGAACAAGACCCAATATTGCTAAATTGTTACTTTCAGTTGCGCCACTAGTGAAAATAATTTCATCGGCTTGCGCTTCTATTACATTTGCAATGTGCTTTCGTGCTGTCTGCACGATAGATTTGGCGCGCGCTCCATATTCATGCGTACGGCTGCCAGCATTTCCTAATTCAGATGCATAAAATTTAGACAGGAAATCTGCAACTTCAGGTTCTATAGGAGGTGTGGCACTGCAATCCAGGTAAGCACTTGAAATAGTATCATTATTTTCAAGATAAGAGTTGTTTGTTTGTGTTTGTATGCTATAGTCCATTTTATAAACGTACAGGTGCCATTGTTTGTGTTTGTATGCAAGAAAATATTATTACCGGAGCTAAACAATGTCTAGAGGATTCGAATACATTTTTCCAGCCATACGAGGAATTCAAGCTGGCAGAGAATACTACGTGACAATGTGTCCCCTAAGATTAATTCCCCGGATCTTCTTGTTTAATGAAGAGGAGTTAAATCCTGAAGTAAGGGCGCAAAGGCAATTAAACAAAAATAGAATACCAGAACTTAGCAGATACATAACACAAAACCAAGATTCGTACGTTTTTTCGGCCATTACCGCGTCCATAGACGCAGACATACAATTTCAAACAGCATCCTCTTTAAATGAAGAAAATAAAATGGGTCTACTTAAGGTCCCCATGTCAGCACGATTTCTTATTAATGATGGCCAGCATAGAAGAGCAGCTATAGAAGCAGCATTAAAAGAAAATCCAGAAATTGGTGATGAAACAATTGCAGTGGTTTTCTTTCTTGATGTTGGACTTGCTAGATCACAACAAATGTTCGCTGATTTAAACCGCTATACTGTTAGACCGTCCTCCTCTTTAAACGTTTTATATGATCACCGAGATGAAAGAGCAAAGTTAGCAAGAAAGCTTATAGCTAACTCCGACATCTTTCGAGGGGTTGTCGAGTTAGAAAAGACAACTTTAAGCGCAAGGTCTCGTAAACTCTTTACTCTAAGTGCAATATTTCATGCAACCAGTGAACTTATTACCAATCTAAAATTTAACTCGGAAGAAGAAAAAGAGGATTTGGTTGTAGAGTTTTGGAACGAAATTTCATGCCATATGCAAGAATGGAGTGCCGTACAATCCGGCACAATTACAGCCGGAGAGATTAGAGCCGACTTTATAAATTCCCATGGCGTGGTTTTACAAGCACTTGCACGCATAGGCAATGGTCTCCTAAAGGAAAATATCAAAACCTGGAAGCCAAAATTAGGCGGGCTTTCTTCCATAAATTGGAGACGCTCTAACTGTAACGACTGGGAAGGTAGAGCAATGATAGCTGGAAAAATATCCAAATCTCAGCAGAATGTCATACTTACAGCTAATAAAATAAAGCAGAAGTTAGGCATTGAGCTATCCAGCGATGAAACTATTATAGAAAAACAATTCAAGCGAGGGGATCATGAAACAAATAAAGCAGCCTAAGCCAAGCGCTTTTAATGAAATGGGTTTTAATAAAAGCATTGAAGCTCTCAAAGAAGAAATAAAAAACCTATACCTAGAGGATGAGATCCCATGGGTGGTTGGCTATAGTGGTGGAAAAGATAGTACTGCTGTTTTACAGCTCGTTTGGCTTTCTTTAAAAGAACTAGAAGCAGAAAAGCGACATAAGCATGTTTATGTCATTTCAACCGATACTTTGGTAGAGAACCCAATAGTTTCTGCCTGGGTGGCCAATTCACTGAATAAGATGGCTGATAAGGCTGGAGAAGAAGGCTTGCCAATTTCTTCTCATAAACTCACCCCGGATATTAAAGATACTTTTTGGGTTAATCTTATAGGCAAAGGATACCCTGCTCCACGTCCAAAATTTCGTTGGTGCACTGAAAGAATGAAAATAGACCCTTCAACTAAATTTATTAAAAGTGTTGTTCAAGATCATGGTGAGGCAATAATTGTTTTGGGCACAAGAAAAGCTGAGAGTATTGCACGCGCTCGAGCAATGGCTAGGCACGAAGAAAAGCGTGTGCGTCACAAGCTAAGCCCTAATACCACATTACAAAATTCACAAATATATAGCGTAATTGAGGATTGGACAAATGATGATGTGTGGATGTTTTTAATGCAGGTGCAGAATCCTTGGGGATATAACAACAAAGATCTCCTCACAATGTATCAGGGAGCTTCAGAAGATGGCGAATGTCCGCTTGTTGTCGATAAAACAACACCATCATGTGGAGATAGCCGTTTTGGGTGTTGGGTTTGTACCTTAGTAGACAAAGACAAATCCATGCAAGCCATGATCCAAAACGATGAAGAGAAAGAATGGATGCTTCCTCTATTGAAGCTTCGTAACGAACTTGATGTAAGCGATGACAGGCATCTGAGAGATTTTAGGCGTATGAATGGTACGGTTAATTTGTATTATGACGACGTGATACCAGGGCCTTACACACAAAAATCTCGAAAACATTGGCTTCATAAACTACTCTCTGCTCAAAAATACATTAGAGAAAACGGCCCTAGTGAAGTAAATGACATAGAGCTTATAACTCCCGGTGAGCTGGAAGAGATCAGACGCATCTGGGTTATGGACAAACACGAAATTGAAGACTGCCTGCCGGATATCTACGAAGATGTGTTTGGCACTTTTTATCCAGGCGCAACTATTGACGATAACAATATTATTACAAAGCAGGATGTAGAGCTTTTAAAGGACGTTAGCGGTGGAGATAATTTGATGTTTGAAATGGTAAGAGAACTATTATCTCTAGAAAAAACTTATAGTTCCGCCTTAAGAAGGTCAGGGATTATGCAGGAAATAGAAAAGACCATCCGCAAAAATTATTATGAAGATAAAAAAGACGCAATGGAATTTGCACTTTTAAAAAAAGAAGCCAACCAAGAAGCTGAAAGTCGAGCTAATGAGATTATGGATGATCCATTAGCTACTGTTTCAAATTAATTGTGAGAACGAGGTATTTTAAGTGATTATAGATAATATCGAACTGAATAATTTTTGTATTTACCGAGGTAAGCATGAGATAATCCTTACTCCCAAAAGCAAAAATCAACCCGTCATTCTCATCGGTGCTTTAAATGGTGCGGGCAAAACTACGCTTCTCGATGCTATTCAATTATGTTTGTTTGGCCCTTTTGCCCAATGCTCAAAAAAGGGAAAAAGAAGCTATAAACAATACTTAAGTAACTGTATTAATAAATACTCGGATCATAAAACGGCCAGCATTTCTTTGTCCTTTAGACATCATATTGATGCTAAAGAAGAGCATTTTTGCATAGAAAGACGTTGGCACGAAGATGACAATCATAATGTCTCTGAAACTTTAGAAGTCCAGCTGAATGGTAAAAAAGATAATTTGCTTGCCGATAATTGGAATAGCGAGGTCTCCAAATTATTCCCCGCCAGTATTGCCGAGCTTTTTCTTTTTGATGGCGAGAAGGTTGAGTCTTATGCCGATCAGAAAGCTTCAGCTAATATGATAAAAACAGCTATAGAAGGGTTGCTCGGATTAGATATCATCGAACAACTCGCCAAAGACTTAAAAACTTTTGAGAAAAAGACAAAACTTACAGAGGCAGATAAGTCTGCTCAACAAGATGTGAGGAAAATTGAAACTGAAATTTTAGAATTTCAGAAAAAAATTGAAGAAATTAAACAGCAAAATGCCCACTTTTTTACTCATAAAATTGAAAGAGGTCACAAAAAACTTGAAGAATTAAAATCAATGTATGAGAAAAAAGGTGGGCGACTATATGACCAAAAAAATGAAATTGAAGTTACATACAGTAAAGTTGATGCTGAATATGAGAATAGTCGCGTCAAGCTATTACAAACTGCTGAGACAGCTTTACCTTTGTCACTGCTTGAGAAAACCCTTTTGTCTAGATTAATTAAAACGGCAGAAAAAGAAGAAAAAGCCTTATTAGCTAAAACTATCCATTCAGATATCAAGAAATACAACAATGAAATATTAGAAATCTTAAAAAAAGAAAAAGCCGCCAAAGAAACTCAAGACGCTGTCAACAAGCATTTAAACTTAAAAGAATCTAGGTTACGGGCGGACTTTGATTGTAAAATAGAGTTAAACCTCAGCATAGAGGGCAGTGCTCTTTTAAGCACTCTTGCACTTAAAGATTTAAAACAAGAAGTAAAAACCGAACTAATTAATCACGAAAACATCAAAAGAAAATTAGATAAATATAAAACTGAGCTAGCCAGCATACCAGAAAAGAACGAACTTTCAGAACTCATAGAAAAAATTGAGGCTCAGAAAAAATCCATACACATAGCACAGGGAGAGATAGACAGAGCAAATAAGGAGCTTGCGTCTTTAAATTATCAATTAGAAAGAAAGCAATCAGAACTTAAAAAAATCTTGTCCATCATATCGCAAAAACAAATCAAAAATTTGGATAAAGATAGGTTGGTCAAATACTCACGCTTGGCTGCTGAGGTTACAAACAAATACAAACAAAAAATTATTGAAAAACACATTAACTCCATTCAAAACAATGTTTTGGAATGCTACATAACTCTTCTGCGAAAAGAAGGGCTTATTAATGCCATTTCTATCGATCCAAATACGTTTGAACTAAAATTATATCAAAGTGGTAAAGAGCTGCATGCGGATGATCTCTCTGCAGGAGAGAGGCAGATTTTAGCTGTTTCAATGCTTTGGGGATTAGCAAAAACATCAGGTAGGGCTTTACCCACTGCCATTGATACACCGATGGGGCGGCTGGATACTGCTCATAGATCCAAACTTGTGAATCAATATTTCCCCAATGCGTCGCACCAAGTCATCTTATTATCTACCGATGAAGAAATAGTGGGAAAATACTTACAAGATTTGACACCCTATATTAGCCGAAAATATCTTTTAGAATATGACAGCACTGAACAATCTACAAAAATTGAAAACGGGTATTTTTACGAAGGAGAATTAGCTGATGTCGCTTGAAAATTTTAAAGTTAGCCAAAAAGCCAAAGAACAGCTAATTAGACTTAAAATGGCTACTGGCATTGAGCACTGGAATATACTCTGCCGATGGGCTTTTTGCTTATCTCTTTCCGAGCCTAGCAAGCCCGCCCCTACACCTATTAATACCGATAGTAATGTAGAAATGAATTGGCGGGTTTTCGCAGGAAAATACAGTGAAATATATATGGCGTTATTAAAACAACGTTGTTTGGATGATGGATTGGAAATTAATGAAACCAATCTTAAAAATCAGTTCAAACTGCATTTGCACAGAGGGATTTCTTATTTAGCAGAAAAAAGATTTAAGAGTATTGAGGCCTTACTAGAACTGGCTGTGGCTTAGATTTAAGCTCGCCGGTACTCTCAAAATGAAAACCCGAAATTTTTCTTAAGTTCAAATTTTTCACCATCGGTGATTTCATCAGAGATCTTGGTATTTTCACCGTCTCCTATCTGCCAAAAATTGCCATTTACAAAATCGGCGGTTCTGACTTCTATGCCAGAATCGTTCTTGATCATTCGGATGATAGCTTTTTCGGTTTTAAGAACATACTGATCGCTACCGAGTGTTTCTATCTCTACAGTCGTGGAGGCGTTTGCTGTTTTTTTGATTTCTACGGCCACATCCAGCCATAAATCATCTCTTTGATTCGTTTGGTTCATCATTAGCTCCGACAGCGTTACCCAGGCTCTGCAGCTTAGATCTGCAGTCCGCATGGGCATAC
Source organism: uncultured Micavibrio sp. (assembly GCA_964350435.1). Taxonomy (GTDB): domain Bacteria; phylum Pseudomonadota; class Alphaproteobacteria; order Micavibrionales; family Micavibrionaceae; genus TMED27. Next base: position 65,017 of record CAYGJS010000001.1, on the reverse strand, counting down.
CATAAGCGGGCTGACCATTTTGCCACATCACGCTGAGTCATGCCATCACCAGGATAGTTCGGAACGTCATAGCATGTGCGTAAACTATCCGGTATATCTGGCCTAACGACTTTGATCTGAGTCTGCGGTGTGCCCGTACAGCCTGTCAATAGTATCGCGCAGCACAGGGGCCACAGGGGCATCTTGTTCATCGCTTGCTCCTTCTATGCGGCCTAAAAGCCGCTCCATGTTTTGGGTTCTTGCAATCTGACGGTCGCGTTCCTGCTCCAGCGCCTCAATCTTGGCTTTGGTGTCAGCCTGCAGAATATCCAGGCTCTCCTCGTAAGAGGCCACGCTGGCGCGAGATGCCAGCAATTCTTGTTTCAATGTGGTGATCTGGTGGCTTTGCCAATTGATCCATCCATAGAGCAACGCCAGCGCGAGAAAGCTCCCCAGCCATTGCCAGTGCTTTAAGATAAAGGCCATCATTGATCCCTCTTGCATTCGGAATTGCCGTTTTTATGCGCGGCGTAAAGATAGGCGCCGATGGGGCCGCCCGCTAGAATACCCACATAGGTGAGGATCGCTTGCAGCAAGCCGATATCGGCTCCGGCCAGTATCTGATAAGCCACCAGCAAATTGGGCAGCACCACAAAGGCATAAAAAGATACAAAAAAAGCCAGGGCGCGCCTGACTTTCATCGGGTCATTCTTATCGGGTTTGAGCATCAAAATCCTCCTGCATAAATATCCATGGCCGGACGCGCTTTCTTGAGAAAGCCTTCGGTTGTGCCTGCGCCAAGGTGGGTGTTGTAATATTTCTTCCAATAAGCGGCCATACCTTGCCAGTCGCCTGCTTCCGGTAGCGGTTCTTTAAACCGGAGATAAAAGATCCGGCACATGGCCGCCGCATAAAAGAGATTGCCGCGCAGCTGATCGTGCAGATCCATGTCGCGCATGATAAGGGTTTTGAGATCGTTCAAAAGTGACGGTCTGCGGCTTAAATACCGTTCCCAAATATCATCATGCGTTACAGGCTCCATTTGGAAAAAGCCGCGCGCCGGGCCGCGTCCGATTTGCTGCACAAAGAATATATTGCTCTCCGCCATAGCGGTGGCCATAACAAGCTGCTCGGAATTCGGTGTCCAGGCATTGATCTGCTGCAAGGCGGGCCGGACGATAAAATCTCTGAATTGTCTGATATCCATGTGTGCCTCCTATTGATCGACTTTTTTGCGCAGATGATGAATGTCCTGACGCATATCGTTCACTTGTGCTTTGATCGTGGCCAGATCTTCGCGCATCTCGCCAACTACCCGCCGCCCGGTAACATCGTTGTTCACCTGATATTCGAGAGATTTAATCCGCTGTTCGCTGGCAGTGATGTGCTCGGTCACCCAAGCCACAAGTTTGACCAGAGCCATAATAACGGCCACGCTGTGGGCAATAACGCCGAACAGCAGACCCCATTCTGCTGGTGTCATGGTTTTTCCTTTCTTTTTTGATTAAATTAGAGAGTGATCAAATAACCGTTTTCATCCACCCACTGAGCCGCAACATTCACGCCCGGCGAAGTGTTTATGACTGCGCTAGGAATTCCGCGTTCATCGGCTTTCGGCAAAGGACCAGAAACAAAGATATTTTCACAAGCTACGTTATCTCGGAGCTGAATATTAACGCTGCCACGCGCAGGATCCGCAGATGAACTATCGACATAAATATCGTGAACAATTACCCCATTTGCACCGGAGAGAATGACTGGCCAATCCCCGCAATCGCCATAAATGTGATGAATGTGCGTGCCAGCTGCAGGGAGTGCACTGTTGTCATTATCAGAATTTATTGCCGCGTAATTAATTGGATCAAATGTTTTCCAGATGTCACAGACTTGAACGCCACAATTATCTGCGACCAGATATTCCATGGTGCAGCCAACCTGAGGAAAAAGATGCTCAAACGCATCTTCTGGGCATTCTGTAACCCAATTCCAACGAAAACTGATATTGACCCCAGCGGCACTTTCTAAACATTCGTTGCTAGCGGTTGCAGTGCCCGTCTTTTTGGTGAATTTATTATGGTGGACATCCACATCCTCGCATACAGCACCAACGATTGAGGAATCCCAGGTCAAATAAACCAAACGATTATCAGCACCGACCGTATCATGGATGAAATTATTGTAGGCAATATCGCCGCCCTTTATTCGGCCAACGCGAATACATTCATTTTTCGTGTCTATCACGTTATTGTAGCGGACTGATAAATTATAAATTTCTGCACTACTTTCATCGAGTGCATTACGCAACAAACCACCGAAGCCGCTAATTTGATTGTTTTCCAATATCAGTTTTGTGTAAATATCATCCCGAACCGGCACTACAATATATTTTCCACCGCCAGACGGAGATGAAAATTCACAATGTCTAATTTCCAGCTCTATACTAATTTCTTTATCCGGCACGCCAATATTTTCAAAAAAGTCTGCACTATTTGACCAAGCCAATTTGCTCTCATCACAGCGACAATTGATGAAGGATACTTTCAGTGTATCTCCATCATTCATAGTGTTACTGATAGTGCCCACAGCCTGATTTACTGCCGCGCCGCCAAAGAGGCAGTTATAAAAGCGGTATTCTCTTGCAGCATCAAAACGAACAACATAGGCATCCGCACCGCTACCAAGTGCGTCACTGAATTCACAGTTTTCAAAAATTAAATCACCAATGAAATTCGCTTGGACAAAAAACTCCATGTTATCGCCATCTTCAAAGAGGCAGTTTCTAAATTTTGTCCAGCCGGTGTTATCAAGCCTCACTTGCGCATGCCCAAAATGTCGATTTTCAATGACCCATGGATCAATCTCTGTGCCCAAGCCTGACGTTGCTTCAGAAGACAAGTCTCCTGCATACCAAATTTTAGTTTGCTCCCTCGGACTTAAAGCTCCAAAATTTGTAAGGCCAACGATCTCTCCTGCGGGAACACCAACAATCGTGCCTTCTGGAATACCTGCGGCATCTCGGATCATCTGTGCGATATCCTTGCGGTAATGAGACCGCCGCCTTAAAGCGTGCAAGACTTTGGATAGCAGGTTGGGCAGATGGGCTTCCAGCTGCTCCTTAAGCATATTCCAGTCCGGGCTTTGTGCCGCGCCGTTAGGTGTTGAGAGTGTATTTCCTGTTTGAATAAGCATGATTAATATTTCGAGAGCACGATCCATTGACCGCCGTCTGAGTAAATGGTGATGGCGGCGAAGTGGGATGTGAGTGACCAAATTTGTGCATCGGGGCCGCCGGAGCCTCCTGCCATTTGGACTTTGACGTGATTACTGGAGGGATCGATTTTCTTAATGGTACAGACGCGACCAGCCGCAGCGGAAGGTGCAGGGATTTCAAAGATGATCTGCCCGCCAAAGGCAGAGACTAAATACACGCGGTTGAGCATGTCAGCCTGAAATGTGCCCGATGGTGCCGCAGCATTATCAATGTAACGGCTGGGGCGCGGCATGCGGTTGTCCTGGCACACCCACCATGTGGCACCGTTGGAAACCAGCGTAACAGTGTCATATTGCTGCAGCAAAGTGAGGGTTCTGTTATCCGGCCCGGCGCCACTATTTTCCTTTATATTAATCGGATTATCACGCAGATCAGATTTCTTGAGCGTCACCCACCGCCCGGTCGCATCTCCGGCATTGGGCAGGATCAAATCGTAGGATTTATTAAACGAGCTGAGCAGATAAAATGTATGCTCCAGATCGATTGAAATATCACCGACATGATCAACTGCCGGATCGATATAGGTCGTCCCGCGCGTCATGCCATCTACATGAACATCGGTAATATAGACATCCTTCATAAAGTTTTTCTTTGGGAAACCCGCATCATAAGCCTGATACTCGCCCTGTAAGGTGGGATCCCAGATAGCCGCGCCCCCCGTTGCTGAAAACAGCCGCATAATGGTGTTATCGTAGGAGCCATTATCAATGCGGATCCCTGGTGCCAATCCCAAGCACTCCGCATAGAAATTATTAATGATATTGCTGCGCGCCAAAAACCCAAGCCGGAAGCAGGCTTCAGCATCCTCATGCACATTGGCCTCACAATCCACGAAGGAGTTGTTGAATTGCCCGGTTGAGACGAAAAAGCCAGAGCCGGACAACGGCGATGAGAGCGAATAAACCCGCACATCATAGAATTTATTGGCATTAGGGCTATCGCCAAAAGTTTCGGGATCTTCCCAATCTGTGGGCGTGGTTGTCAGCAGCACGCCGTTGATTTTGGGGCGAGCGACCAGAACACGGCTGATATTATTCCAATAACATGGCTTGTTGGTGTCATTCCAGCCATCAAGCGTCACCCCGATCTGCGCATCCCAAATGGTGACATTTTCGATCACGTTCTTCACACAGGGGCCGACTTTTCCCGCGAGAAACAACGCCGATGCCCCGCCGACAATCTTAATGTTCTCAACGATGCAGTACCCTTCAACGATCTCTATGCTGTTAAATTCTGCCGTATAGGGCGGGACTTCGTTTTCATTGAGCGGCGTGTCCTGTGCCTGAATAACGCTCTCATCGCCCATGCCAATAATGGCGTTGCCGTAATGCATGGTGATCGGCCCGGTGATCCGGTACACACCGCGCGGTAGATAAATGGCCTTTTCTGCCGCTAGAGCATCGTTGATTGCTTGCGTGTCATCATTGACGCCATCGCCAACCGCGCCATAATCCTGCGGACGGGCGATCTCCCGCGCAGCCAGATATTGCCGGAGCTTTTGCTTATTAACGCTCTGACCGGGGATGAGAATGTTATCAATCTCTGCCATGGATTAAAGCTCCGCCGAGGCCAGGATCAAACCGCCTGCGCCGCGCTGAATGTGAAACCGTCCGGATGTAAGGCCGGAAAAATAGGCAATATCCACGCGGCCATGATGCGGCGTGTTTTCATGGATTGATGTGATGCTGGCCGTGGATTGAGTGAAATCTGCTGTATAACCATCCGTCATGGCAATGGGTGCATCTACTTCATAAGTTGGCGCGGCGCGCATGCCGGGATGGGAAAACACCGCCTGCATATTGCTGCCGGAATTGGCCACACCTAAAATGGCGCCGATGGGCTGTAAATAGCGATGCACCAGCTTTTCTTCCAATGCCGGAGGCCGAGCAAGGAATGGCCGTTTTGTGCCTCCAATGGAAAACTGCTCCTGCCCAAAGAATGTGTCTTTTGTGGTAATAGCGCCGCAATTAACCTTGACCTCAATCTCGATACCATTACGGCAATCCCCCATGTCAGCAATCGCCAAGTCAATATCAGAGTTAGCATCATTGGCGATGCTGATCGTATCCGTTGCAATGTCGGTGGTGCTGGCAAAATCATCTTCCGTATCGGCTTTACGAACCGTGATGATGAAATCCACATTCGCGCCGTGATCGTGATAAACCCGCGCCGAATAATGGGCGGGCTGGTTATAAAACTTCCAGGCGTCTTTGGCTTCAATCCGGCGGCGAAACAAAATGGCCCCTGATCCGGTCAGCGTTACATTCTCCACAAAGGTGGCATGGCCGGTTTCTGTGAGCGAGAATGCAGATGTCATGCGCTTAACTGTCCCCGCCGATACAGTGCCTTCGGCCTTTACGCTGAGCAGATCCACCGGAGCTTTCCCCCAACTTGTCGTCAGATCCTGATCCCCGCGATGAGAAACACGCCCGCAGCCATTGATAATGGCATTGGCCAGCCCGGCTAGTGGGACATCGTTCAAATCCCCATAATCTCCGCTGGTGGCCACGGCAGCCAGATCACCGGGCTGCACAGCACTATCTGCCAGCGCCCCTTGCGCGGCAGTGGCAAAGTCAGCGGTTTCATTTAAGGCCGCCGATCCCACATCATCCGGCTGCAAGGCCGTATCAGCCAGTGCGCCTTGAGCAGCCGTGGCAAAATCACCCGTATCTGCCCCGGCGGCTGTTCCGGCATCGGCAATATCCGATAATGTGTGCGTGTGGACTTCATCAGCAAGCCCAGCGCGTATTTCATCAACGGTGGCGCGCCGCGTGGCATTATCCTGCACAATCGGCATGATTTCATCGCCCGTAAGCGGCGTTACCACCGAGGGCAACTCGGAGATTTTCTTGGTCGTGGTCATGTGTGGCTCCTTAAGATTTATTCAAGAACGAGGACAACAGTTTGATCCCCGGTTGTTGTGGCTTCGACTGGCCCGGCAAAGTCGGATTTATTGCCGTAGCGATCCACGGCGCGCAGCCAGTAGTAACGCGTCTCGGATCCGGCCAGCAGGTTACGGGTGAACGAGTTATCGTAAACTTCCAGAATGCGCGCTGCATCGGTTTCTGGATCACTGGTATTGCTGGTACGCTCCCAAACTTCCACGTACCGGAAATCGCTCTCCGTAATCCGATCCCAGCTTATGGTGATGTAATTCTCACCCGCGCTGGCCGTGACATTGTTTGGCTCGTGCGGCGGCACAGACTGGTTGTTCGGCACAACCACCTGCGGCGCATCACCAATGGTTTTTAGATCAGACTGCGTAAAGGCATAGATATTCTCTCCATCCTCATCGAGAGTGAGATCAACGCCCATTTCCTCCGTCATCTGCCAATTCACAACGCGGCATGGCAGGCCGTTAATGCCAAAGCGCGTTAAATCCACCGCGACCGTGTTTCCGGCCATCACCTGAAACCCTGCCAGATTGGCTGGATACTGAATTTGTCGTTGCCTGCGGATTTGCTCCAGCGCAATTTTGGCAATGCGCTGCGCCATGGTGTGGGATGTGGTGAAAGATAAATCCAGCGTAGAGATGATCTCTTCACCACTATCCTCCGTGATATACAGATCGGAAGCCACAGCTGGGTAATCCGTGGCCTGCCAGTTATGGTCCGGCGAGACAAACGCGCCTTTGATCGTATTGAACAACTGACGGCGCGAGCGATGCGGACGCATGACAACGGCATCACGCAGGAAGCTCTCATCAAAGGTTTTGACGGGTTCGTAATAGGCACCGACTTGCAGCCTCCATTTTCCGCCCGTATAGGTCAGATATCCAGCGCAGCTGCCCAACATGGATTCCAGAACATCACGCGGGCTATCATTCAGATCAACCACACCATTGCATGTGTAGCGTTTCTCGGTAGCGTCCAGCGTGGCAACAGTTTCATCACACACATTGGCAGCAGCGATAAACGAATTCATATCAATCTCTTCTGCCGAAGCACCAAGGCCAAAATCCGAGAGCAAATAATCAAGCGCACAAAGCGCAGCATTATCCGACCAAGCGTAATCATCAAGGCGCGGATCGTAGACCTTACGCCCCTTGACGATGGCCGAAATGTTCGGCGTGCCGCTGGCATAGGCTTTATCGTCATAGCGCATTTCCGCGTGGATATAAGCCAGACCGCGCAGGCGATGAGCATTCGTCCATTGTCCGCCGGAATTATCAACGAGCACCTGATCAGCCGTCTGATCGCTTGCGCCAAGATGTTTATAAATACTGGCATAGACAGTGCCATCACGTTTGTAAGGCTCGGATGTCGCCGCGCCGTTCCCATCCAGCGGCACAGTTTCATCATTGAAGAGAATATCCTCAATCTCCTCAACTTCATGCGCGGCCAGCACAATCACCCAATGCAGAACATCCAGCTTATTATCGCCGCCGCTCACCGGGCGGCTATGTGTAAAGACCAGCGGCCCGGACACACGCGTGCGGCCATAGACAATACGGTGCGCCGTAATTGGCTGGTTCACCATCTCTGTGCGGCCACGGCTGCCTGTTGAAATGGATGTGACAGACGGCGCAGAAAACTTTGCCTGCTTTGGTTTCGGAGCGAATATAGGCGCGGTAAAGGATACCACCGCCGATCCAACAACTCCGCCGACAATGGCGCCGATAATGCCGCCGCCAACAACGCCACTGACAAAATTGGAGGCCACGGCCCCCAGAACAACCGGAATGACCTGTGGCATTATCCAATCCTCCAGGCGCGAACCGCTTGCAAAGCCGGAAAGCCAATCAAACCCTTAAACCCCGGCGCATAGATATGCTCCCCCGCGCGGATCCCCAGCGTATCGCCCCGACCAATATCAAACAGGCAGACATCTCCACGCTGAGCGGTGAGTGGCAGTATTTCTGGTATGCCAAATTGGGCTGCGACCGTATCGGCAATGCCCGATATACCGCCGGAACGGTTTAAAAGACGTAAAGCCTGCGTTTGTGATGTATACCCCCGGTATGGCCGCGCCAGATCCTGTCCAGTAATCGCTTTCACACAATTCATGGCGAAGAGACAACAATCATTCTCTCCCCATGCAAAGGGCTTCGTGCGGGCAGCATCGATGAACCTGGCCAGACGTTCTGGCCAGTCGGGATATCGTTTAATTTTTGACATGATTACTCCGGCGCTCTGCCCCAGACGATTTGTTTGTCCTGCAAAGACGGTACGTATTCCAGCCCCTTATCGCCGGGAAAGCGTGATTGTTGATCAGCATCGGTGTAGCGACGGGTACGGATGCGCTCCAGATCCCGTAGACGGCTTTCAGCCGTGAGGGTGATGGTGGCCGTATCGCCGCCATCAGCGATTTCAGCTGTATCCATGCGGCCATCAAAAATCAGAAACGGATCGGCGATGAGCGTGGTGAAATCCTCATTGATAAACCCCAGATACATCCGCGCTTTGTGCCCTTGAATTTTAGCGGTGCTAACCTTTGTGATCAGATCAGCGGGAATACCGCTCAACTGAAAGCTCGCTCCCGTGGCCTTTAACTCTGTGGTTTCCTCAACCGTACTGACCTTGCCGAGATTGCCTGCGCCGTACCAGATTTTGCTATCCCAGCTTAGCTGGCCGACACCGCTCCATGCCCGGTCAATCGTCTCACCAAAATCAAACTCAGCGAGGAGAATTGGGCGCACGACCTGCTTCTCCGTCTCAGCAGACAGAGTTGTATCAAGGCGTTTTTCGGACATTTAATTCAGGATTTGCTCAAAGCTCAGGGTGTAAGAAGATCGGTTCGGCGGTACGGTGCGGTTATCGCCCGCATCATCCTGGGTAAGTCGCATCAAAACCGCGATCCCGCCCAGAACAAGAGGCTGCTCGGTAATAACACTGCGCAGTTTTGGTGCAATCGGGACAAAGGCCACACCTTCAATATCTGTAAGCACATCTTCCAAAATAAGATGGGCATGACCTTGCGCCGGGGAAATGCTTTCTCCGGCAGGAATAACGGTAGCAAAGGGACGAAGACCATTGATTTGCAATTGCCGTCCAGACCCATCAATCAAAGTTGGTTGGCCTTCACCTTCAAAGAAAGCACCGCCAAGCTGGACAAGCAGATCATCATCGTTTTGTGCCTGCAGGCCGTAACCTTCTTCAATCGCAATCTCCAGCGCATCACCATGTTCAATCGTCAGGATAAAGCCTCTATCTGTTTCAAAGGGAATGCCGACATTATCAGCCAGCAGCGTATCTCCAGCCTCAGTCAATAAATTCACCTCATCGTAAAAAATTAGTACAGCATCAAATGCACTGCCAAAGAGCGCATTATCTTCGGTGCCAAGCGGCGGACTTTCCTCTGTGGTTAGAAAGCCGTCATCATTGGTGTCATCGTCAAAATCATAATCGTCATCAAAGAATGTCAGTCCGATTTCATCGGCATAAGCATCCATACTCAGCGTAACCGGCTTTGATGCGAGCCTTCGAAAATCCGGCACCAATATCTGACCAACTGCGCCTTTCAACTCTGCAATCAAAGCATCAAGACGGCGTGCACGAGCATTCTCAAGCTCGAATGTAAACTCCGCAACCCAGCGTGCGCCTTCACGTTCGAGCACATCAAACTGTCCGGTGAGCGTGGATAAAAACCGGGTCGATCTGTGCCTGATATAAAAGCTCTGACTCTTCGGATAGATGCCCTCCGGCCAGTCTAAAATCATTGCGGCAGCACCTCTATCAATTCCAGATCAAAACTGCTCAGACGGCGGTTGTCGGTCGCATTCTCTGCCGCATCATCATCCACCAAGCGCATGCGAACGCGGCAATTATCTGTAATTAATGGCCCGACCGTCACAGCTTCGCGCAAACGCGGTGCAATTGCCACCGCTGCCTCCCCAGTTTCATCCGCATCCACATCCTGCAGGGTAATATGGCTACGCCCTGGTGAGGTCTGGATCAAGTCACCAGCCTTTAAAACACCAACCGCATCCGGCGTGAAGCCGTTAATCGTAATTGCATTTCCAGTGCCGCTTACCAATTGCGGACTTCCAGCCAGAGAGCCTTTTGCCGATGGTCTACGAAAATCCGGCACAAACACATGCCCGACCGATCCGCGCAAGGCCGCCAGCAAGGCATCAAGCCTGCGTGAGTCTAATTCCGCCCGCACCAGCGATAACTTTGTCACCCAGCGCGCCGCATCACGCTCTAGAACCTGGACTTGCCCTGTGAGCGGGTTTTCAAACTTGGTCGAGAGTGTACGAATGTAAAAACTCTGCTCCCCCGGACGCAAATCCAGCGGCCAGTTGAGTTCGATATCTGCCATGGGTGTTCCTACTCAAACCTTGATCCGCGCCGTTGCCATGTGTCGACGGTTTTGCGGTGGGCGATTTGCGCAGATGTTTGGATAATGCCAGGGATCCGCGCGCTCAAAGCCTCATTAACGGCTTTTTTGACCATCTCGGATGTGGCAGATGGATTAGCAGAATTTCTGGCGTCAACCGTTACTGAGAAATAGTTTCCGCCGTTTCCGCCAGCAGATTCTACACCCAGACGACCAGACGACATTCTGGTCAGCGGCAAGACGGCTTCCGGCCCGGCTTCGCCCATCAACCCCATGCCATTGGCCATTGGAAAAATAGTGGGTTTACCGACAATCCCGCCCTTGGCATAGGCCGTAATCTGCTGACCATTTCGGAAAGCGCCGCCATCGGCAAACAGACCGCCAAATAAACCGCCGCCACTGCTGCCGCTCTGACCACCACCGAAAATATTACTGATCAAGCCGCTTAAACCTTGAGCGAGCGGCCCGGTGATCTGAGTACGAACAAGCAGCCGAGCGACATCCTCCAAAATGCTATCGACCAGCTCTTTAAATTCAAATTTGCCTGTGGTGGTGGCCTTGACCAGCGCATCCTCCAGCCCTTGCATGGCATTGGTAACCACGCGCTCAACATTTGCCGCCATGTCTGTAGCTTCTTCAGCATATTTATCCAGCGCACGAACCGCGCCATCGAACCATTTATCACTGGCGGCAACCAGCTCGTCATACGCTTTCTTCCCGGCGGCTTCGAATTCCTCAAGACTGATGGCGCCTTCTTTCAGAAGCTCATTCAGCTCCTCCATCCGCTCATTGTATTTATCCTGGGCGGAGATATTCTCATCCGTGATTTTCTTGATCTCTTCGATCAATTCCTTTTTGCGCTGCTCGACCCGTTCTTCTTCCTCTTTGGCATCGCGCAGGCGGTAATACTCTTCGACCAGCCGCTGAATTTCCTCGCCCTCACGCGTTTTTAGATCAACGCCCGCAGATTGCAGTTGATTATAAAGTTCCTGCGTTTTTTCATCGCGGAGCAGTTGTTCATTACGGAATTTGAGTGCCTGTGTGACTTGTTCAATTTTCTGTCGCTCTTTTTCCAGCTGCTTGATGATTTCCTTTTCAGCCTTTGTGGGGCCGCTTTTGGCATCGCGTTCCTGCCGGACACGTTCTTGCTCAGCCTTTGACCGGGCAATTTCAGCATCCCGCTGCAGTTTCTGGATCCGCTCTTCTTGCGCCCGCAGTGCCTTGATGGATTCCTCTGATGGGCCGAAATCAAACGTGGCGACTAACTGCCGCGCATTATCGGCAATCGCCGCATCAACAGCATCGGCAAGACGCGTAATGCCTTGTTGGGCTTTCAGCTCAACACCGGGCAGCAAATTGATAATACCGACCGCGCCATCATAAATAGTTTCCAGTGAACGCAGCACGCCGCGCGCCAAACCTAGAATAGAGGTTTGCACAACCAGATAAGCAGCCTTAATGCCACGCCCAGCGATGAAGGCAGTTTTCTCGACAATGCCTGTGGCCTCGGCAAAGGCCATTTGCCCGTTCACAGCCTTGGAGGCCACACCAATGCTGGTGGCCATGCTGGATGTCAGCTCAGCCAGAAAATCAATAATACCGCTTTCGCCAATCGTGCGTGCCAGCTCTACCCAGGCATTATTCAGCTTCGCCAAAGATCCGCTGATGGTGCCGTCCAGTTTTGAAGCAGCGCCGTCATAGGATTCCAGTGCTTTCACTAGCGTGGTAGAGAACATTTCTGCTGTGACCTCACCGGAATTCACCATACGGCGGAAACCGCCCGCAGAAAGTCCAGCCGCTTTATCCAGCTCTTGCAACAGGCCAGGCAGCGGCTCGACAACCTGATTTAATTCCTCCGCACGTAATGTACCGGAGCTTAAGCCTTGAGAAAGACCAAACAGAACGCGGTCAATATCGGTGCCACTGGCTCCAAGCTGGGCGGCAGCATTCACCAAGCCTTCTGAAAGCTGGTTGACTTGCTCGCGGTTCAAAATGCCGCTGTTTTGTAAGACCAAAAGCCGCGCATAACCATCGGATAAAGTTTCAATACCGACATTCAGGTCATCAGCTTTGGTTTTCAGATAGTCCTGCGTGTTAGCGTAATCCTCGGCGCTGTTGGTCAGGGAGCGCAGCCGGATATCCAGCTTTTCAAAGGTCTGGATATTGCGGAAGATTGAGCTGGCCGATGCCGCCGCTGCAAAAGCCGGAACAAGCGTTGAGGTGATATTCCGCGCCATCCCGGCCATTGCCTGATTGGTACGACCAGCCGATTTGCGAATCTTCTTGAAATTCTGCTCGCCTTTATCACCGACCTTATCAAACTCCCGGCTGACTTTGACGCTGCCATCAACCTTCAGCCGGATGACGTAATTGGACTGCCGATCAGCCATTCAGTTTTTCTTCCTGCGCTATTGCATCAAGAATTCCGGCTTCACCTTCCTTTAAAAGCTCAGCCACGATTTCCAGATCAAAGCCTCGTGCTTTAGCAATTTCTAAGGCGGCGCTCATATCAATGCCGACCACCCGACCAGAGGGCGCAAGACGCAGCTGCGATGTGCAGCTTTCTAAGATCTCCCAGGCTTGTTGTTCCTGTACGAGGCGCGGGGCGTATTTCTGATACGGGCAGAGATTTTCAAACGCGCATGGCAGATCCTGCTCCTTGCATGTCGCGCAATAAGACGGGCCGCCGCTTTTCTTGAAGTGCCATTCAGTTAATTTACGGATCCGCTCCTTGGCTTCGCCCAGCAAAAACACATAACGGGTAAAAAGCTGGAAGAATGTTTCGGCAAATTCCGAAACATCCATGACTTTACGAATATTCTCTGGCGTAGGATCGGCGGCGGTATTCTTCTCCTCATCCAAAACACCCTCCCAGCCAACAATATGGGTGACGGCCAGATCTTTGATCAGATGATCAAGAAATAGCGCGTTGCGCTCCTGCGGGTTCTTCAGATCGACCGGATGTTCAACCGTAAAACCTGACTCTTCGACATCACGCAAGCCTTTCTCTAGATCAGCGACTTTCTTTTGCGCCGTCATGGTGGCCACGGAGTAGCTTAAGGTTTTGAGCGGCTTGACGGTGACCGTAAAACCCGGCGCGATGCCGATCTTATAAGGCTGGCTGGGCTGTTTTAGAGTGATCATAGATATTCACTCCCATCCAAATCATTGAGGAGCTTGACCGTCAGCATCTTGCCTTCTGCCGTATTATAAGCGCCTTGGAAATCAAAGCTGGCTTGCACACCGCCGGGGCCGTCTACGGAGAGCTTTGGTTTTGGCAGATAAACTTCATGCGCCAATATCTGCAGCCGCAGCGCAGAGGTGAGCGTGTACGAAAACTCTAAATCAACGGGCGTACCAGCAGAAGCCAGATCAATCAGAGTTGTATCGGCAAAACGAACCTCGATAGTGCCCGTGAGCGCGGCAATGGTGGGATCCGCACCGTCAATCAAGCCGTCATCGCGAATGGTTTCGATCCGCTCCAGATTATTGTTATATGTCACAGAGCCAGCTGTCAGGTTTCCAATGGGGACACCGCCGGATTTAATCGCACCCTGAAACTGGCTGATCCGCTTAAAGGTCAATGTTTGCGGGGTACCGCCTTGTGTGGCGCTATAACGTTTTTCAGCCTGGGCAATGGCATTGATGGTTGCCGCCGCCGCGCCAGAACGCTGAAAATCAAAGGCGATAGAATTCATCACCACGCCCGTGTGCATGAAATAGGCTGGTACTTTGGGCATGCCGACCTGAATGGAATAGCTGGGGAGCGTGTCCTTGCCGGAGACAAACTCATGCTCCGTACCGCCGCCTTCAAGCGTGCTGTCGCTCAGCATGGCAACATCACAACTCTCAGCCAGAGTAAATGTATTCCCGGCTGTGCCCGCCGTGTCATATGTCACCAGCAAGCGTGAAGTACCCGTCGGGCGACTGTAAGTCGCCACGGTAACATTGCCGTCAGAAGAGGCATTTAATTGAGAGACGGCATTATCAACGCTTTGAATAGCGGTACCACCGATCAGGATTTCATCACCCGCAGGAGCCGAGCTTACAAAAGTAAATTCAGTGCCATTGATCGTGATGGTATCGTTCTCAGATGGAATATCCGAAAAATCAATAAAGCCAGTTGCGGCCACATCGCCGGAGGTCGGGTCACCAAATAATCCAGTTAGCCAGAACCCCAGATAACGCGGATCCACCGGAACGACAATATCGCCGTCATCGTTAATCACATCCCGAAGCGGCTGGAGCGGATCGCGGCCATAACCGAGAACGGCATCCTCGATCAAACCTTGCTCACTGCCCAGATCCGAGCTGTTAAAGGGCATTTGATAGTAGTTTCCTGATACCTGCTGACCGTAGGCGCTTTCACGCTTGAGGAGCAGCGAGGCGTTCGAGCCATATGCACGCGCCATGGGTTTTCTCCTTTTTTGGGTGGGTTAAAACGAAAAACCCGCCAATACGGCGGGTTCTCACGAGGGGTTAAAATGGTTATGAAAGCGGTGTCGGGGTTTCGTAATCTAAAATCAAAGTCAGCACGCCGGATTTAATGGCGTGTGAGCCTGGGACAATCTCAACGGTTACATCTGGACGGGCGTAGCTCATACCAAAAATCAGACCGCCAAGATCAGGATCTGCTTCCAGCGCGCCGCCAATATGGGTAATGATCGTGTCGAACAATCCATCACGGCTATTTTGTGCGCCGTCCGCCACATAAATCTCAATCTCAACTTCATGTTCGTAATACGCATTACCAAAACCGCCCAGCGCTTCATCCGGAAGGCCGGGGTTGCCGTCACGTAAAATCACCAATCCATCAGCGGGTATTTTCTCTGGCACTGAGGCGTTACGTTCAAACTTGGCATTTACGGCTCCTTCTACAAGCGTTGCCAAAGCTTGCATTATAGTTTCAGTTTTGCTGGTCATCTGTACTGGCTCACCATGAGATCAATATGTTTGATGCCCCATTGATCGGCGATCTTTTGGACATCGAGTTTTTTCGGCATCTTCGCCGTAGGTATAAGAATAAACATCACCACTGTAGTTACGCCGTGTCCGGTTTTTAATGAGCGCTGGCTGGCTTTGCGAAAGCCGCGAAAATCACCTGTCTTGCGGCTATATGATGCGCGGCGATCATCCGCCACCAAAAAAGCAGTGCCGCTGTTGCTACGGACAAATCGTAAATCCCCTTTATGCTCCACATACAAATCCGGTGTCGGTTTCCGCCGATTAATGCGCTTGGGCGCATTCTGCGTGGGAATAGCCAGATACCGTCCGCTGCGAGAGCGAATAACCGCGCCTTGATCAAAGGACTCAATGATCTGGGGCGCGCGCGAGTAAACAAAGCCTTTAACATCGACACCGTTATCATCATAGATTTTGGAGCGCCATGTGCGTGATAAGCGCACACCAAAACCAGACCCCACCACATCGTTGCGCAAATCGGCTTTCAGACCGTTGGTGGCCTCTTTAGTCGCCTTGGTCGCCAGACGGCTGATAAACTCCGTCTCCTTGCGGAGATTGCGGCGAATATCGCCTATGGTTTGCGCATCCAATCTCATATTTTCCTTGTATCCAAAATCCAGACATGAGAGCTGACATCTTCAATGCGCGGCTCAGCCTGGATCAGATAAGTCTGCCCATCGATTTCCAGCCGATCATTCTCAACAGGCGTCATGCTCTCTGCGCGCCGAAGCTCAAAAAACAAAGAGTCGATAGCAATTTTCGTGGCGCCCAAGTCGAGGAGACTATCTCCCCGTCTTGGGAGAACGCGAACGCTTACCGGATCGCCGACTTGCGGAATATATGATGCATCGAGGCCGAACTCCGCAAAGACCGTATCTATGGTCTCTGCGAAGCTGCTCATGTTTCGGCCTCATTCGATAATTCAGCAGCGCGGGCTTCTGCCTCCTCCTTGGGAAGAGGTTCTTCCGTCACTGCATTACCATCAGGATCAATCACATCATACTTGCCAAAATGACGGTGCTTGATGGTGTATTGAACCTCTGCGGGAGGCGTTGGATCGGGAGTTTTGCTTTTGGCTTTTTTAGCGCCAATCTCCTCCAACGTATCCCACCATGATTTAGGGACATCGCCTTCAGAGATGCCAATGCTTTCTCCCTGTTTAAACTCCACCGTATCCAGAACGGCATAAAGACTACCTTTCTTGTGATGAAGAACATGAGCGCGGGCATCGGCTTGCGATTTTTCCAACTCCAAAACAAAACCGGGACCAAAGCGGACTTTGACCCCGGTTACCTTATAGCGTTTTGTCATGAGACCCTCCTTACACCAGCTGTGCCAGGCAGGCTTGCTGCCAGAAGCCATAACCCACGTTGCGCCATGTATCGACACCGTAGCGGTGCTTGTCTTCCTCAAACTCCAGCTCGGAGCCTTCGGCGATGGCTTTCAGCATGACGGCTTCCTCTTCCTGACGGATCAGCGGTTTTACGGATCCATCAGTGCGGAATACGGCAAACTTGTCCGTCCATGGCAAACGCGGGTTTTGTGCCACTGAGAGCGTGACCTCATCCATAACCTGGACAATATTGGTCTGGCCATGCGTGATGACCGGAGCCGCCGTTGCCGCCTTAGCCACATGCCACATTTTGGTTGGCACCATGACAAGGAAAGACCGCGCGTTTTCGTTCATCGGCTCGCCCTGATCATCCTTCAGCGAGTAAAGCTGCTGGATCACCTGCAGAATAGAAAGCTGCAGCTCTTCCACGGATGGAATGGTGGTGGAACCATGGACTTCTGTTGGCAGACCAGAGATATCGATGGAGAGTTTATTGCTCTGCGCACCGCTATCGCCTTCGGTATGATCAGTATCAAAGAAATACTGGCCATCGTAACAGATCTGGCTTTCTGCATTAATGATCAGCTCAGACAGCAACTTCGCCCAGTGGGCATTGGTGCGGTCGGCAAGCTCATCAACACGAACCATAACCTGACCCGTTTTATCGCGGCGCAACTCTCGAACGAGCACTTCAAGCGTGGCTTCAAAATGCTTGTTCTCAATGGTGATGCCGTTTTCACGGAATCCTTTAGCCTGACGACCACCAATCCATTCCCGCATGACAGGAACCTGACCGAGCCATTTATAGGTCTCGGATTCCTGATCAGAGGTGAAGTAATTGGATAGCGCAGCCACCCATTCAAGGCCGGGGTTTTGCTCCAGCCGTTGATAAAAGCGCCCGATAATGGCGCGTGAGGATAATCCTTTTGCGGACATGATAGTTTCCTTTCTTGATTTAAGGGATTACGAAATGATTAGGCGGCTGCCGTAATCAAAGTGTTGAAGGACACAACACCCACACCCGATTTCACAAAGCGCGAAAGCCGACCGATATAGGTGTTATCAGTGGCGGTAAGGGTGAAAGTGTTGTCATCGGAGGCATACACAGCAGCGCCAATATCGGTAATGGCAAGGCCGGAAATCGGCACCTGAACGGCACCTTGCGTGCGAACACGCACTTTCACATCTCCGGCGGCACCAGCCGCGTTATCAGCATTTTGTTCTGCAAAGCCGTAGAAATAATCGCCAGCCTGCAGAGGTCGTGCATAGCCGCTGGCATTATCGCCAACCGCTGCGCCTTCATAGATGATGTCTCCG
The DNA here is from genome assembly GCA_964350435.1 of uncultured Micavibrio sp. Classification (GTDB taxonomy): domain Bacteria; phylum Pseudomonadota; class Alphaproteobacteria; order Micavibrionales; family Micavibrionaceae; genus TMED27. The sequence goes on along the minus strand of CAYGJS010000001.1, from coordinate 46,877 downwards.
GCAATAACCGGGACTTCGTTAATTGTGCCCAGCTCAAAGGGACGCTGGACATCACTTGCCAGTGTGGTCATAGGTTTTCTCCTGATTTTAAGGGGGTTAAAGGGTTACTTGGCTTTAGGGGCGTAGCGTTTGACGCGGCCTTGCTCTTCGGCTTTGCGGTATGCGATATAGGCATCCTTATCGGAAAATTCCGTCCGGATATCTGCATTGCCGTTCCACTCAGCTTCCGCACGCTCTTCGATGGGCGCGTTCGCATCAATTTGCGGTGCATTCGGCATATCGTTTGAGGCGCTTGGCGTAACAACAGGCTCGGCTGCTGTTTCCTCTGCGATGGTTTTCAGAGCATTGCTGCCGCGCTGCTTTTCAGCGGCTACGATTTTAACAGCCAGATCGGCAGCTTTGGTTTTGCCGTCTTTCTTGGCTGTTTCCAGCAAATCCTCATGCCCAGGCATGGAGACTTCCTCCAATCCCAAAATCCGCTCCCGCTCAGTTTCAGATCCGGCCTTATAGCCTTCGTTGAAGCTGTTCTTGGTGAGAGCAGACGCGATTTCAGGATGGTTTTTGGTGATATAATCAGCCGTGATCGTGCTTTTTGCGACCATATCACCTGAGTTTCCGGAAGGTGTTTCCGGCGTTTCAGTTTGTTTCGTCATAACGACTCCTTTTGGTTTGGGTTGCAGAGTGGTGATAAGCGAGAGAGCATCTTTCATCCCTCCCACAAGGTCGGCCATGCCTGCACGCACAGCCTCACGGGCAGGCAAAACATCGCCTTGCCCGAATTCCGATAGGACTTTGTCTTGAGAAACGGCGCGGTTTGCGGCCACCGCACCGATGAATTCAGCCTCCATGGCATCTAGCCGCGATTGAATAGAATTACGGCCTTGCTCACTTTCAGGATCCAGCCGTTTATTGGGAGCGTTCGAAGATACAAACTCGACCCAGCCGCTCTCACGGGTTTTGGGAACGGCGACCGCCACGCCGATTGATCCCAGCATGGTTGTCGGCCCAGCCACGATTTTGTCAGCGGCAGAAGCAATCCAGTACGCCGCCGAAGCCGCATTGCCGTAGGCATAAGCCACAATCGGTTTCTGACCGCGCGCCGCCGCAATGGTACTGGCTAATTCTTCAACGCCTGTGATCAAGCCGCCGGGACTATCCACGCGAAGCATAATGCCCGTAATTTCCGGATCATTCAGAGCTTGTGTGAATTGCTCTTCAATGCTGGCAATATTGGTGCCGCCAAACAGCATGGAGAGAATATTTTGATACGGCGTGATAATCCCGCCGACCTCGATGACGGCCACTTTGTCATGTGTGGACATGATGTCATCGGCTAAATGCATGCCTTGCTTTTGAAACGCCCCCGGTGCTTCGACCGGAAGGCATTCCGGCATGATCGCCAGAATGGTTGAAGATGGAATATCCCACATCATGCACCGCCTTCCGTTTTGGCGGGAATGATAAACAATTCACCATCGACACCATTGGAAATGACGGAAATTTTCTGCCCCGGTGTAATTGTCTCTGCCCAATTTTGCATCTGCGGCAACGGTGCGCTTCCAGCAGCATTGGCGGCAGTCGGATTGTCCCCAACCGTGTAAAAGCAATCCTGAGAGGCAATCAACCGCACCAGCGGGCTATTGATAACGGCAGATGGCGCGGCAGTGGCAGTAAAGCTCACCTTCTGTGCGTTGGCATAGTCCCAACTTGGGGCTTGCACAGGCACATGAGCGTTGCCGCTGACCGCACTGATAATGCGTTCAGTCATTGTAATCTCCTTGTTTTCACGGGGTTAATCCTGCTCGTCTTCTTCGTTTGCAGGATCGTTTTGATCTTGAGGGGCAGGCATAGGTTCGGCTGGTGCTTGGACTTCGTCCAACCCAGCTTCCAGACGCAGGCGTTTTTCCTTGGCGCGTTGTCGATGCTTGCGCTCCCAATCACCGCCAGTCAGCGCTGCTGTTTCTTCGGCCAGAGTTGAAATGCCCATGTCAACACGCTCGCGCGCGGCTTTGCCTTCTTTGAGCTGGTCGATCTGACCTCTGGGCGGCCCGATCCATTCGCTGCCCAGATAGGCGGCGCGAAGCATGGGGTCAGAGAAAAACCCAGGAGCGTTTAAATGGCCTCGTGCCACAGCTTCAGTAATCACCGCTTCGTAAACAGGTTGGCAGAACATGCAAGCGAGCCACTCGCGGCGTGAGCGGAAAAACTTCCATGCCTCCAGCAAGGCCGCCTGCGCCGCCGAATAACTGGCCGTGAAATGCTTCACCAGCAGCTCGAATGGAATTTCCAGCGCCACGCCCACTTGCCGCAGAATTGCCAGCACAAATTGATCAAAAGCTGCGTTCGGGCGTTTGGGATCGGCAATCTCTACGCTTTCATAGGGCAGCAAATCCAATATGGCTCCGGGGCCAAGGTGGAAATCTTTATCATCACGGCTTGCGGCAGAACCATCTTCCATGGGTGCAAGCCCGTCTGGATCCTCGGATTTAATGAACACACTGAACATGGCCGACACGACTGCCGCCATAAGCTCGGCTTCCGAATATTTATCCAGTTGTTTGAGGCTCTCAATCACCGGAGCTAGATAAGGCGCTGGCCGTGTCATGCCCACGCGTGTGGGGCGCGCCAGATGATTAACCAACCAGCTACCCTCCCGATCATACGCACGCAGCCTTAGCCACTGACGTGAACCGGGATCCTTAACATCGCCGGGATGAGCTTGCAGAACATGATAAGCAACAGGTGCGCCGAACGCATTTTTCTCAACGCCACCCGCCAATCTTGGTGTATCCATTTTCCAATCAGGATTGCTGATGCGGTCTGCTTCTACCAGCTGCAAACAAGTGCCGTAACGTGCGCCCGGTCTTTGCGTAAAGCGGCGCAGAACAAATACATCACCAGCCTCCAGTACAGAGCGCAGTGCCAGATCCTGCATCCCGGCAAAATCCTGCATGTGAGAAGCATCGCAATGTTTGGACGCTGCCCAATAGCGAAACTCACGCTCGGCAGCCCGCTCAAAGGCTTCAAAATCCTCTTCCGTATCGCCCAGAATGCCTTTGAGCACATCCCGGTCCACGCGAGATTGCACCTTAAGGCCAGTACCGACAACATTGGTGACAACGGTATTAATCGCACCCGTCGCTAAAGGGGCATTGCGGATCAAATCGCGGGAACGCTCGCGCAGGGCTGGCAGATCCGGCAGCGTCACCTGATCGGCACTGCCATCCATGGTCTGCCATGCTTTGGTTTGACGGCGGTCTTTACGTGCGCCCGTGTAACCTCCATACAGCGCCATAACGGTTTTGGCTTTCAGGCGGCGAACGCCCGCTTCGGGAGAAATCCAGCCAATAACTTTATCAAGCGTGGTGGGTTCCGGCAGAGAGATACGCTTTCGGCTCATAACGGGACACCTCCGCGCATACGAATTCCACCGCGACTTTTTCGCTCAATCCGTTTCTCCAGATAGATTTCTCGATCATAAAGGGTTTTGAGATCACCCTTTGTGACTGCGCGGCCTTCATAGGAAACGCTCTGGCCTCCGCCCTCAATGGCGGCAATGGCTTTTTGCACGCGCTCCAATTTTTCTTCCAATGTGTCACTCATAATTTCACGCCTTTGCTCCGCGCACGCCGTTTCACAGGCTTACGCGATGGTGGTTTGGGTTGATCATCTTCTGATGATCGTGGTTTAACGGGTTCGTCCAGGCCGAGGGATCGTTCCATTTCTCGCCAGTGGCGATCACCAAAACGATCCAGCCCTTCAACAGCCGCAGCGGCGCGCGCGTAAACATAGCAATCCAAAGCTTCATTCCGCTCTCTGGTTTTTTGCCATTCACGCACCGCATAGCCACGGCGGTTTTTCGATGTAATTAGCTGCTCCGAACAGAGCTGCTTCAAATATTCTTCATCCACTTGCGGCAGATGAACATATCCAGCCGGATACGGATCACCGCTCTCTTTCGTGGGCGGGTTTTTCCGCAAATTGTTAAACAGCTCCAGCTTGGCAATGCCGCCAGCAACGGGGCGAATGCGCAGGCCGCGTTTAAGCTTTTTACCATCGGCTGTAATCTCAACCGCACTCGGCAATCCCACCAGAGCCGCGCCGCGCTGGATACCTTTAACCACCATCACTAGCGATGGGCTTTGTTTCCGCGCCCAGTCATAAACTTCCTGAGTGGCGTAACCGCTATCGACAGCCACACGGCGTAAGGCCAGATCAAAACCGTTTTCATGCGGCCATGTCTCACCAAGAAACTCCGTCAGTTTATTCCAAACGGCGGCGCGGCCTGTGTCACCTTCCAGAATGCGGTGATCAATCAGCCAGCTTTCCTTATCGCGCCCCCATGCCCAGATTGAAACCTCGATCCGATCTTTTTGAACATCGGCACCAGCGGTGATGAACAATCCGGCTTTGGGAATACTGCCGATTTTGTAAGGCTCACGGCGCTCGTATAGCCTTTGCCAATCGGGTGCTTCTCCAGTTTCCACGTAGGTTTCGCCAAGTTCAGTGTTCTTGAATGATTTAATCGCCGCGTCCGAACCTTGAGCATCCACCCAGGCGCGGGCAATTTGCGCCCATGACCGCCAGCCATAGGGCGAATAAAGGGAAGACAAGTGAAATCCCGCCGTCCGGCCATCACATTCCGCCTTAGCCTCCCAATAACCGTTCTGCAGCATCCATGTTTTGTGCCGCTCTTCAATTTTGTGTTCACAATGCTCGCATTCATACAGCGCTTCCTCCGGTTTACCCTTTGGCCATTTGAGTTGTTCAAATTTCAGCCATTGATGCGTTCCGCATTCCGGACACGGCACCATGAATTTACGCTGATCGCTCAGCTCGTATTCTCTCTCAATCCGTGAGATACCACGAATGGTGGGTGTGCTGACCATCAGGATTTTACGGCGGGCAAATGTCCGTGTTCTGGCTTCCGCCAGCGCAACCGGATCGCCTTCACCCTCAACATCACCGGGATAAGCGTCCACTTCGTCCAGAAAAAGGAAACGAACCGGCATGGATCGTAAACCTGCGGCACTATTTGCGCCCGTTAGCACGAGAATGCCGCCCTGAAATTCCTTTTGCAAAATTGTGTTGCCACTGTCGCGTGACCGGGCGGGTTTGACGCGACTGCGGATAACATCTGACTCTTCGATCAATGGATCCAGACGCTGCTTGGAATTGCGCTTGGCCATTTCGACCGTAGGCAGGATCGCCAGCATTGGCCCAGGCGTATGATGGATGACGTATCCAATCCAGTTGTTGCCGCATTCTGTCCCGCCGATCTGCGCGCCCTTCATGAAGACAATCCGCTGCACCGGAGAGCTTGAGGACAAGCAGTCCATAATCTCGCGCAAGTACGGCGTTCGGTCGGTGCGCCACGGCCCAGGCTCGGAGGCGGCTTTGCCGGAGAGCCGTCTGTGCGTATCCGCCCATTCGGATACCGTCAGCATCTGATCGGGACGGAGCGCCCTGCGCATCGCCCGCGTAATTGATTGTTCTGTTACTGTTTGCATTCATCTGTCAAACCCGCGCTGGCCTTTGAAAAAAGCAATAAAATGATCCTTGAATTAACTGGATTAGTTCTGCGAAGCACGCATTCATGGACATGTAAGCAATTGATAAATAAGGAGCTACACACATGACCAAGAAAACAAAAACACCCAAACAACCAGCCCCAAAAACGCCAGTAAAACCGCTTTCTGCGCGCATGAACAAAACACTCCAAGTTATGGAGGCTCTGGGCCGCGATGACGGCGTTACCATTGACGAGCTGATCGAAATGACCGGATGGAAACCTCACTCCGCACGCGGATTTTTGTCGAACATTCGTAAAAAGCTCAAAGAAAAAGGCGAGGACAGCCAGATCGTCAAATACACATGCGATGGCAAAACCATGTACAAACTTGAACCGCTTGAAAAAACAGAAGGTCAGATCGATGAGTAAGGATCTGGTTCTGTATCACATCTATGGCCGCTTAGAAAACGAAACGCTTCAACGCGAAAACATAAGCCGTGATGAAATTCCCGACATTATCCGCGCCTATATTGCCAAGGAAGGTGTAACTTACCACATGATTCTCGGCATTAACGGCGATGGCGTAATTTGTTCACCCATCAAGGATTGGACACCAGAATATCCGGATGCATTTTCAAGCCTTGAAGTTGTGCCATGGAAAATTATTCAGAAATATCGTCATAAAAAAGAAGATTAATCACTCACCAAACTCTTCGCCTGTCTCCGCATGATGGGCTTTCTTCTTCGTGGCTTCTTGCCAGCGCTTCACGATCACATCCACATATTTGGGATCCAACTCACTTGTCCGGCATTGCCGCCCCAGCCGCTCACAAGCAATGAGGGTGGAGCCAGAGCCGCCGAACGGATCCAGTACAATATCCTTGGTTTTACTTGAATTCTTGATTGCACGTTCCACCAATTCCACGGGCTTCATGGTGGGGTGCAGATCATTGACGCGCGGCTTGTTCACAAACCAAACATCGCCTTGATCACGCGCACCGCACCAGTACCGATCATTGCCTTCCTTCCAACCATATAGGATTGGTTCGTACTGGCGCTGATAATCAGAACGCCCAAGAGTGAATGTGTTTTTCGCCCAGACAATAAAAGTCGACCATTTTCCACCCGCCGCTATAAATGACTTTTGCAGCGTATGCAGCTCTGAGGATGACATGCAGATGTATAGACTGCCCTTGGTGACCATCAGCATATTGGTAATGGCATCGTATAAAAACTGCTCAAACGCTTCGCCGAGATTATCATTCATAATCGTGCGGCCACCGCTCTTGCCCTTGGCCTTGCGCTGCTTATCCTTGGCGGTGTTGCCGTAATCCACATTGTATGGGGGATCGGTGAACACCATGTCAGCAAGCTGCCCATCCATAAGTTTTTGCGTATCGTCATAAATGGTGGCATCGCCACACAGCACACGGTGGTTGCCACAAATCCAGACATCACCGGGCTTGCTGATCGGGTCCTCCGGTACTTCGGGAATGGCTTCTTCTGGTTCCTCTTCTTCATCCTCGGCAAAAAGAAGATCGTCAATTTCAGACGGATCAAAACCGAGCAGATCCAAATCAAAATCCAGATCGTCCAATGTCTCCAGCTCCAGTTTCAAAAGTTCTTCATCCCATCCGGCATTTAGAGCGATACGGTTATCAGCAATGATTAAAGCTTTGCGCTGGGCTTCACTCAAATGAGCCAACTGAATGCTTGGCACTGCTTCCATGCCGAGCTGCCGCGCGGCCATCAACCGGCCATGCCCGGCAATAAGCACGCCGTCCTCATCGACCAGCACCGGATTTACAAACCCAAATTCAGCAATGCTGGCGGCAATCTGTGCGATTTGGGCATCAGAATGCGTCCGCGCATTATTGGCATAGGGAATCAACTCGTCCAGCGAGCGGTATTCAATTTTTAAATTGTTCATGGTTTAACGTTTCGGTTTCAAAGCTGGTTTGTTGGCATCGTCCAGAACGCGGACGATCTCGTTGTATAAAATCTTATGAACAATGTGACGGTCAGTTGTTGCCGCCAGTTCTGCATCAAGCCGATCAGGCACTGTCAGCAGGTTATCGCGCAAGGGGCGAAAGTGTTTGAATATCTGTGTTTCGGCTTCGTCACGGTCGATATATTTTCCGGCCTCAACCTTGGCCTTAATCTCCAATAATCTGGCTTTTTCGGTTTCGCTCTTGATCCGTGTTTTCAAAAGCAGCGTTGGCAATTCCGATACAGGTAATCTACCGGACATTTGCGTAGGCATTGCGGGCGGCACTGCATCCTGTGCGGAAGTTTGCGAATTGCGGCGTAATGGCCGAGCAGGTTCTCTGCGGGCTTCAAGAGTTTTGTCCGCTTCATCGCGATCAATCTTTCCGCGCTTCAGGCGTAAAACTTTATCCCTAACAAGCTCATTCACATACTGCCTGCTGAATCCTTTATATTCAGCGTAGGCTTTCTGGCTCATCAGTTCGGTCATAATGTCAAGTAAGTGGCGTTTTGCTATTCTGGTTTTATTCCGAATAATAACGCTTAATCAAAAGGTTAAAAAGAAAGTGTCAAGCTGGCGTGTCAAGGAAGTTCAAAGCCCTGACGCTAAAAAACTCCCGCGCGTTCCCCGCCCCTATAGGTTTCGGCCCCACAGGACCCGCGAGATTTTGTAAGTCAAGTTGATAAGGGGCGGTCGCAGCAGCAAATCGCGCATTTCTGTCCAGCATAGAAAAAATATACCTCAAAAATCGAAAAAGTGTTTCAAGGAATGTGTGTTAACGGTGTTGCAACACTGTTTCAAATGCATAGCAAGCATAGACTGACCTTCAAAAACGCTTGAGTGTATGTTGGTAGTCACCATCGGGATCATTGTTGTTCAAGATGGCTGCCAGACGGTTTGTGCCTACGTTGAGGTGCCGCCAGAGCGTGGTCTTGCTGCTGTTGAAATCATGCTCCAGCACCTTCCACGGAATGTTATTGGCGCGCGCCCAGATCACCCGCTGCTCGATCACGTTTAACCAGCGCAGCCAGCGCATAACCTCTTCCATGAAATCCACCTGCTTGGGCAGAGCGTAGTTGCGCCGCTGCCTTGCGTGCAGCATGTCGTAGTATCGTTCCCAATCATCCTTGAGGGTGTCCGGCCACATGGAATGATAGCCGGGGACTCTCACCTCCGGGATACATTTGTGGATCTCTGCCGCTTCTTCCATGAACGCCATGACGATCTTCTCTGTCCAGTATGGTTCTGGTGGTGGGCCTATCATTTTCATTGGTACTCCTTCCGCTCGCCGTAGAGCCTCACTGCGATTTGTGTGATTAATTCTTTCTCCGGCCAGGCAAGACGGTTGTCTAATGGATCCACATTCAGCACACCTTGCTTACGCCAGGCGGCTCTGCGCATCAGCTCCATCTCATCTTCGTTTTTGGGACTAGCGCCTGCGGCTCTCCCCAGTGGGCATTGGTAATGGCTCATGGCCTTTCTCCTTTCTTTCGGGTTAAAACGGGATGTCATCACCCTTCGACCAGTCGAACGGTTTGTCCTGTTGCTCGGAGGGTGTTTCTTTTTTCGTAATGGCTGTGACTTCTGCGCCGGGGAAGAGCTGTTTGATTTTGGCCACGTTCTCGTCCATGCCATCAATCAGCTGGGCAATCTCGCTGACCGTCCATGTTTCCAAATCCGGTCTGGCAATGGCGTGCGCTTCGGCGGAGGTTTTGACAAACGCGACAATGCGGCCAGAGATCGGAAGTTTTACTTCCCAAATCTCCGCCGATAAGACGGGCTTTCCAGCTTGCGTGGCGGCCTGATCCAAAGCCTGCCAGGCGCGTTTCATGCCGCCCACCTGTACATCAATCAGGGTGGGATCACCGGATTGCAGCGCTTCATCCAGTAGATCTTTCTGCCGAAAAAAAGCCGCTCGCATCTGATCCGAAACGAGCAACGGCAAGCGATCCACGCCCCATTTGATTTCCATCTCTCTGGCCAGATAATCCAGCCCCTCGGTCAGGGAGCGTTTTTTGTAATGATCCGGCGCCATCGCTTGCTGGGCAGCACGAAGGGCATTCGGGTTGATGTATGGCTTGCGGTATTTGCTCATGCCACACCTCCCGCAAGATCCGTCAAAGACCAGATCGTATTCGGACGCCGCGCAGCGCAAGCGCGGCTTCCGAAATAGATCCTTAAGGATCTAGGTAACTGCTTCCGCAAATGCCTATTCAATAAAATCAATGTGTTAAGGGGTATGCTTCCGCAGCTTCCGTAAACACTTCCGCATAATGAAATCAATGGTTTGTGTACCATGCTTCCGCTCCTTCCGTTTTTTGTTCTGGGAGTTTGATCAGGCGATAGCCTTTTAGTTTTGAGCTTGAATTGATGACTTCTGTGGCGATGATGCCTTCATCAACCCATTTGCCCTGAAGTGTCTGGGCGACTGATTTGGTGAGGCCGAAATGCTTTTTGAGGAATTTGACGATATATCGTGGCCCGGTGTTCGGTGCCTGTGATACAGGCTCTCCGGCATTCCAGTGGTTTTCGATTTCTTTGAGGATCTCGATCTCTGTTTCAAAATCAGGATAGCCAATCTCATCCGGATCCAGATTGCTGAGGTTTAAATCCTGAACGAGCAGACCGCTTTCTGCCCTGGCGTATGTGTGAATAGCCTGTAGTACATCATCATTGGTTTTGACGATGGCGCCTTGAATGATGGCGTTTTCTTCAAAATCCCGGCCTAAAAACTGACAGCAGATGCGGGCATAATCTTTGTCCGCTTGCCACAGGGCATAAGCACCGCGCGCACCGTCCACCAAGGCCGTTGAGCCGCGTATCGCTTCCCGCGCTCCGGCAACGCTGGTGATGTTGTGCATGCCGTCTTTGCGCATATGATGCGTGACGATAATTGTTGCCCCTGTCTCCGCGCAGATCTCCGCGAGCGCCGACCACATAAACTGCGCCGCCGCAGGATCCGATGTCACATCCGCCATGACGAACGCCTGAAGCGGATCAATGACCACCAGTTTTAAATCGGGCAATTCCAGAAGCTGGGCTTTGAAGTCGTGAAAGAATTCGGTTTTTTGCGGTACGCCGTTCTCAACATCGATCAAAGGACGTGGGCCGCCAACGCTGGGCATGGGCACAACAATCAGCCGATCACCAGAGAGCGTGCGCTTATCGGCTTCATCAATCTTATTGAAGCGGCGGTGAATGGTCTCATAACTATCTTCTGCCGCCAGGATGACTGCTGTGCCGTGTTCCTTTAACTGCCCGCCGAACACGCGGTAGGGAAAAGACATTGATGTGGTGGGCAATGAAACATGCAGTGCCAGATCCAAAGCCAGATAGCTTTTGCCAACGCCGCCCATCGCCGCAAGCAGGATCGGCACGCCAAGAGGAATTTGATTTTCAACCAGCCAACGTTGCTCCGGCGCTTGGCCTGCATATTTATGACCGTTCCAATCTTTCAAAACCAAGGACGGCATAGGCGTGGTTTTGGGCTGCTCTAAAATAACCGACGGGTTTTGTATGCCCCATTTGCCGCGCGCGCCTTGCAGCATCTTTGAAACTTCGCTGCGCGTTTGTTCGCGGGTATAGCCGGATAAAGTCAGGCTTTCCGAAGCCAGCAGGATTTCTTGATCGGACATGCCAGAATTCACCCAGTGGGCGGTGAGCCTGACCATATTTTTGTGCCATTCCCGCCCGGCGCTGATATTGGCAATGCACCCATCAACCGAAAGGCCGTTCAGATCGGGCAGATTTAATGTGCCGGAATGTGTAAAAGGTGATTGCGTGTTATCGGGAAGAGTGGCGGAAGTCTGCGGAAGTTGCGGAAGGACATGTTTTACAATGTTTACAAGTGCCGCCGCCGGAACATCAGGTCGCCCTAAAAGCTGGACTTCCGTCACTTCCGCAACGCGCCCAGGCTTGACCGGCCATGCGATAGAGCCGCCAAGGCGCATAACCCGCGATGGATTGACCACCGTCTCATCACCGCTCATGGCAACGGACAGATGCTTATTAAGAGACCTGGCTTGGTCCGGATCCGTTTCCGGCTCATCCAGCCGCCACCATAATTGCGCGCGGCAATGAGGATGCTGCCCTGTGATCACCACCAGTGTCGGGCCGACCGCACCATAAATCTCGCGGGCTTTGGAGGCTACGCCCGGTTCATCCAGATCAACATAAGCAGCGGTTAAAGAAAAGAATGCGTCATCGCTGGTGCGCTTATGTTCGGGCAATCCCTTTTTGCGTAAGGCCGCGCCGATGTAAACATTACTGCCCTCTGCATTACGCGCGGCAGCAAAATCAGGGATCTCGCCAAAATCTGTAATATCAAAAAGCCGAGCTTTAGAGAGCGCATGATTATTCTGCGGATCCGTCCAGGCCAACTCAATCAGGCCATCTGCATGAGTTTCGCCAAACAGATGCGTCAGCTGCAACAGCATTGCCTCTTTGTTTGGATTAAGATGTGACGGATCGGCGCTCATAAATGTTCAGCTTTCAAAAAAGGCGGCTGCCCGGCGCAATGCCGGACAACCAAGTTCAGGGAGGTTTAGAAAACAGGTTTATTGAGGTCGCCACTGTCCTGTTGAGGTGGAGCCGCTTGGAAGGAATTATCGGTTTGCGGCGGCTGGACAGACGTGGCCGCCTGCGAAGGTGGTGGAGCCGGTTGTGCAGCCTTAAACCCTGTGTTTTCCTGTTGCACAGGCTGCGCGAAACCGGACTGGCTGACGAATTGCTGCTGGCCTTGAGTGTTCCCATCATCGCCGAGCGGCTCATCAAAGGCCGCCGGACGATCAACCCATCCGGTAATCTGGAAGCTTGGGATATTAGTCCGGCCACCTTTGCGCCCAATCTGGGTGGGTGTCGCGCCGACATATTGAACAAGCGGTACTTTGCCAGGATTTTGATCCTTGGCTTGCTCGTAAAGGGCATACAGCCCCTTAATGCCTTCAACGGCGCCAACACCCGTGGTGGCAAATTCGCGCAGCTGGAACGGGGCATAGTCCTGTGGGAACAGGATCAATACATGAAACCCTTTTTTCCATTCGCGCCCATCATTCGGCTTTGGTGCCTGGTGCTCCAGTGACGGATCCCAAACCCATTCAGGGGCCTGATCTTCGGCGAAACATCCCCATCCGGTTTTGATCTTTCCAAAATCAAACAGACATTGGGGTAGCTGTATAGTTTGCATGCCTTCCTCCGTAGAGAGCATCCAGCTGGCGGTTCCGGCCATGTAGCGGACATGAGGCACTGCATTGGCAGAGCGTTCGAGGTTATGAAGTGGCATTGGTCATTTTCCTTTCTTGATTTTCGTGTTGTTTAAAAACCCCAAAGCTCTCTGGCGGCACCTGCCGTCAAAGAATCCCAGCGGAAGTTTGTGTAATCGGGGATGGTGAGCTGGCTGAGTTCCTGCCAGTCGCTGGAAAGGGATAAAAAGCGCTGTAGACAATGTGCAATGCCTGTAGCAGTGTGAATGGCGTAAGTGGCAGCCTCCGGCGTTAATTCCAGAACGTCCGCTTTGCTTTTCGTGACATAGGCAAATCGCTGCGCGCGGTTGCCCGATGCCTTCCAATAAACCGCGCCTTGCAGCTGGTGATCGAAAGACATGTCCGAAGGCATGCGCCCAGTCGTTTTAAGATCGATATCCAAGCCATGCTGATCGAATGAAAAATCCTTAAAGCCAATCAATGGGACGGGAATGCCGTCCAGAAAAACCTCAATGCGGTGCTGTTTTCCGTTTTCTGGTTTGGTGGGGATGCCGTAAGGGCGCAATGTACGAAGCGCATTGCGCACCATGCCGTCCCAGGCTTGCTTTCTACCTTCCGCCGGACGACCTGTAATCTCCTGCAGTTTGTTCTCACGGGCTTCTTGATCAAAACCGAGCGCCGTCTTTTTCAAATACTCATCTTTGGCGAATTGAATGACTGCTTCTTCATCCATGTCCGGATGATCGAGGCCGCGTGCAACAGCATCTTCAACGGCAATCCCGGCCAGCATATTTACGCTTTGCTGTCCTTTGACTTTGCCCAGATAACGAATGATCCAAAGCGGGAAATTATCGCGGGCGAGATTAAGGCTCGATGCGGAAAGATGCTCAATGCCATGTTTTTGAAAATGGTTCATAACCAACCCCACAATTTTTTACTGGGCTGGCGGGAGGCTTTTTGACGCTTAGCGCCGTTCAACCATTTCTTAATCAGGATGAATCTTTGAATGGTTGCTTCTGCATCGGCTATCAAGGCATCAAACTCTTGGTCCGAAAGAACAAACAGGTCACCAACAGGTGTTTTATATATGTCGTCTAATTCGAGGGGGCGTTTATCGGTGGGCATTTTGCTGATCTCCTTGTATGCGTTAGGAGATCAGCTTGGATTATCGAGGGTGGTGAGCGCTTGGTGAGCGGTTAGTGCTCAGCTTATGACGGGGTGGTGATCAAGCCATCAAACGATGAATGATATTCGTCACCACGCCCCAGATATGCAGGCGGTTTTTGTCACCCAGCATGATGGGCGCGTATTTCTTGTTTTCTGGCTTCAGGGAAATTTCACTGCCTTTAATCTGCAATCGTTTGACCGTCAGATTGTCATCGATACCTGCAATAACAATGTGACCATGTTGCGGTTCAATGGACCGATCCACGATGAGAATATCGCCGGATTTAATATTGGCATCTACCATGGAATCGCCCTCGGCCATCACCATGAATGTTTGCCCCATATCTTTGATAAAAAATTCATTGAGATCGATATAATCTTCGACATGGTCTTCCAAAAAAGAAGGCGAGCCAGCCGGAACGCCAGACATGTACAATGGTATGCGTTGGCGTTTCACTTTTTTGACCTGAATAAAATCTTTAACATCTTTGACAAGACTCGCAGGAACCCGCAGCGCTTTTGTTGGCTCACCGTATTTTCCGGAGCCTGCCTTGCGGCCTGCGCCGTCTCTTTTTCCGCCGTGATCACCCATGATTTTATCCTTGTAGTTGTATTCAGATTGACTCAATTTATTTGATTGTGGTACAAGAATCAAGTTGGTTTTGAGCTTTGGGATTCTCTAGCGCCAATATCACGAAAAACATTGCGATAGGAAGGAAAGGAGCTGGGAGATGAAGGGCTTGCCAGAACGGGTATTTTATTCTCTAAACGACATTGAAAAATTATGGCATGCGGATCCTTCCGATCTAAAGCAATGGCTGATGCATGGTCAGTTGAAAGCTCATGTCTGGCTGCCGATGATAAGCCTTTATGAAATCAAAGAAGAAACTGAGGGGGCGCGCATTATCCTGACAAAAGAGCTTCGGCACTGGGAAGGATACACGCCGCTTTACCCGCATCACTGCCGTAAGATTTTCAGATCCGGCACCGTCTATTTGAGGGAGTTTTTATGTGCGCAGCAGAATTCAAAATTGGCACTTCCCGACACGTCTGAAAGCCTGCGATTTACACTTAGCGATCTTGTGGTTTTAAATGAAGAGCGCAAGTGCTTTGAAGAACAACATCACATAAAGGAGACATGCGTTTGTAATGTCAAAATAATAGGCCGCGTTGGAAAAACGCAGCCCGTTTTGAAATTTACAGATTATGACCCCACCTTCAGAAAGATTGTCTTCAACGGCCAGAAGCACAGCTTTGGGGACATGCAGGCCGATGTCATCCGCCAGCTTTACGAAAGCGCCGTCAAAGGTGTGCCCTGGCAAAACGGCAAACAGCTTCTGGCCAAGGCCGGATCCCAGAGCTTCACACTTTCTAATATCTTCAAGCGCAATCCACTCTGGCGGCATCTGATTATTTCCGATGGGCGAGGCATGTACCGGCTGAACGATAGTTTTCTGGAATCGGTTGGTCATCACCAACCCGTCACCACCTAAGCACTAACCGAACACCACGCGCTCACCAGCGCCATTATCTCACAATTATTGGCATCAAACCAAAACAGGATGATGCAAAATAATGAATCAAACCCAGCCACACATGATGACGACCGAGGAACGCCTCGATGAAATTGCCAGCATTCTGGCAAAAGCTGTCGTACGTGTTCAAAAACACGAAGAAATAAGCGCATTCAGAGAGAGTTCTACTGGACTTCACCGCCAAGCGAAGCATGCATGTAATGAGCAAAAGTAAAGGAGAGAGCATGACGAACACGGCTTTGAAACAACTGAGTGAAATACAAAATATGGATATGGCGGCCTTAAAAGAAACATGGGCACAATATTTTGATACCGAGCCGCCCAAATTTAACCGCTCTAATCTTGAGCGGAAAATAGCCTACCGCATTCAAGAGATGGCCTTTGGCGGCCTCTCGCCGGAGACCAAAGAAAACATCCGAAGAATGAAGCAGGACATCAACGCAGGCACGATGAAACGCAACCGCGATTTGCCGCCGCCGGGAACGGTGATCGTCCGCGAATATCAGGGAACAGAACACCGCGTCACGGTGCTGAATGACGGTTTTGAATATCAGGGAATGAAATACACCAACCTCTCGGTCATTGCCCGCGTGATTACAGGCACGCGGTGGTCTGGCCCGGTGTTCTTTGGATTGAAGAGGCAATAATGGCAGAAAAGATTAAAAAGCGCTGCGCCATCTACACGCGCAAATCAACCGAAGAAGGATTGGATCAGGAGTTCAATTCCCTTGATGCCCAGCGCGAAGCCGCCGAACACCACATCCGCGCACAGGCACATGAGGGATGGGTGCTGCTGCCATCGCGTTATGATGACGGTGGTTTTTCCGGCGGATCAATGGAACGCCCCGCCGTCAAACGCTTGATGCAAGATATTGAAGACGGGTTGATTGATGTGGTGGTGGTTTACAAAATCGACCGCCTATCCAGATCCATGGCCGATTTCATGAAGATCATGGAGCTTTTTGATAAGCAAAAGGTCTCCTTTGTCTC
Organism: uncultured Micavibrio sp.; assembly: GCA_964350435.1. GTDB lineage: Bacteria > Pseudomonadota > Alphaproteobacteria > Micavibrionales > Micavibrionaceae > TMED27. The sequence goes on along the minus strand of CAYGJS010000001.1, from coordinate 30,485 downwards.
TGTCACCCAGCATTTTAACACCGATACCTCCATGGGGCGGCTGACATTGAACATCCTGCAGTCCTTCGCCCAGTTTGAACGAGAAATGACTGCTGAGCGGATCCGCGATAAGTTCGCAGCTTCCAAACGTAAGGGCATGTGGATGGGCGGTGTGCCACCGCTGGGCTATGATGTGCGCAACCGCAAGCTGGAGATGAATCCGGATGAAGCCGAAATTGTGCAGTTTATATTCAAACGCTTTCTGGAGATGGGATCGGCCACGCAGCTGGTCGGTGAGTTGGAAGAAAAAGGCTATCAATCAAAAAGCTGGGTAGCCAAATCTGGTCGTTTCCATCCCGGCAAGCCAATCACCAAAAGCTCAATTTACAAAATATTAGAAAACCCGGTCTATATCGGGAAGATCAGTCACAAAGGCACCATCTACGAAGGCGAGCATGTCGGCTTTATTGATCCGGCAGACTTTGAAAAAGTCAAAGAGATGAAAGAAAACAGAGCGCCAAATTCTTCGGCATTACGATGTACACAGGCGCAATATCTTCTGCGCGGTTTGGTCTTTGATGCGGAAGGCTACACCTTCACCTGCGCTGCTGTAAAAAAGAAGGACAAGCGGTACAAATATTACGTCAGCACCCAGGCCGTGAAGAAAAGTTATGATGACTGTCCGATCAAAACATTATCGGCGCCATTGCTGGAGGGGGTGATTATTGAACAGATGCGGCGCATCCTCACGCGGCCAGAATGGTCGAAAAGCGTCACTGAAAAGGTCAAAGGGCTTTTGAATGATGGCAGTCCCGATGATACAAAGATTGTCCAGACCCTGCAAAATTTTGATCTTCTCTGGGATGAGCTTTTTCCGGTGGAGCAACAGCGGCTTGCAAAACTGCTTATTCAAAAGGTAATCGTCTATCCTGAAAAAGTGATTATCGCTCTGCGCCCCATGGGCATGGCCGGATTGCTCCATGAAATGATGCCTGATGCCAAAATGAAAAAGGGACAGCCCACCGAAAACACGCCGCTGGAAATCACCATCCCGATTAAATTCAAACTGCGCGGCGGCAGAAAATACATCACCACGCCGGACGGACGTGATCTATCAGTAGCCCGCAGACCCAAATACGAAAACAACATGATCAGAGCCATTGGGCGCGGCCACCAATATCTTGAAACCCTGGAAGCCGAGCCTGATTTGACGATTATGAAACTTGCAGAACAGGAAAAGCTGGATCACGGGTATATCGCCAAGACCATCCGCATGACCCAACTGGCACCCGACATCATCGAAGCCATCCTGAATGGCCGCCAGCCTTACAGCCTCAGCCTCACCGATTTTATGAAACCCTTCCCGAATGGCTGGGAAGATCAGCGTCAGCATTTCGGATTTTCTCAAACAGCTTGATTGGCCATATATTTCTCTCCGCATCTCTACGTGACAATGGTTTTGTTCATGTCCACATCAGTTTACGCTGTGACCCAAAAACCGTTAATTTTTTAAGAAACATAACATACTGAGATGAAACAACAAAAAGCTGAAGGGCGTTTTTGTAATCGCCTCTATAGCTTCAGAGAAAAATCGGTATTTAGAGAGAATGTGGGGGTATAAATGGCTTTTTGAGAGGGCACACCCCCTTTAGCTTTAGGCGCAAAAGCCCAAAAACTCTGCCCTTTTGCAAGGGATTACAAGGGTTAGAGAGTGTTTGAATTTAGAAGATTGGTTGCGGGAGTAGGATTTGAACCTACGACCTTCAGGTTATGAGCCTGACGAGCTACCGGGCTGCTCCATCCCGCGACAAAGAATAGATGCACGTTATAAGCCCTATAAATCAAAGCGTCAAGGGCTGATCCTCACGTGCCAAAAATATGATTTCAACGCCAGACAACAAGCGCAACCTGCCTAGAGCAAAGAAAGAAGGATAAGAGAACTTACCTCTCCCCAGCAAAACTTTTGACCTGCGACCCCAAAGCCCCCCTCAGAGCCCAGCCCCTAAAAAGAACTTTTGTAATCCGGACACTGCGCACTGACTCTTTCATATTCATCTATATTATCAACCGCTTGCTGACGTTCCTGTCGCTCGATCTGCATTTTCTTATATTCCAGATCGATGAGCTGATTGACGGTTTTGCGCATGCGGTCGGCCACGCTCTGAACATCCTTTGAAGCAAAGGGACCGGCAACAAAGCCGCGCTGGTTCAGGCCATCAAAAACTTTTTGCCCCATAATTTTAGCATATTTATTGACGATTTTCCGGTCTACCATCACATGCTTCAGTTCATGCTCCTGCACTGCAGCCAGCATGCATTGATCAGCCGCAACTTCGGACGGAATGACGATTGTCGGCGCGATCGAGATTTCAATCTTGATTTTTTCATACCACAGGCAATAGGCATCCTGAGCGCCAAGTTGATGATATCCAATACTGGCGTAGGGTTTCATAGAAATTGTACCCACCATATAACCATTGGTGTGGGTAAGGTTATTAAACCCATAGGGATTGATGGTATCGATGTTTTGCGACTGGATTTGCGCGGTGGTTTGCGAGGTATCATATTTCACGGCAGCTGCGGTGGGCACGATAGAGATATCTGCGGGTTTCGGAATTTGGCAGAGACTTCCCGCCGCCAGAACAGAAAGGCCGCCCAGTGTTAATACATCCAATCCCAGCATATGCGAAACATCCCTTTATCTTACTTCCCCCAATAGTGTATACCGAAAGGCGTAAAGGAAAAATAAAGGAATACGCAGTATGGGACTTTTGATTTATCTCTTCAGCTTGGCGATTGATATTTATATCATTATCATAGTCGCGCAGATCGCGATCAGCTGGCTGACGATTTTCGGGGTGATTAATCTGGACAACCGTCAGGCGCAGCAGCTAGTCGCCCTTTTGCAGCGTGCGACTGACCCTGTTTATAAACCTTTGCGCAAAGTTATTCCCCCGATTGGCGGGATTGATATCACGCCGATCATTGTGATTTTGGGTTTGAATCTGCTGCGCTCTGTGGTAATCGGTGCCCTGCTCAGCATTTAAGGATAAGAACAGATTATGACCGCCCAGATACTTGACGGCAAAGCCGTTGCCGCAAAATTAACCGAAGAGCTTGCCGCGCGCGTTGCGAATATGAAGACGCAGCCCGGATTGGCGGTGATTTTGGTGGGGGATGATCCTGCCAGCCACGTTTATGTGCGCAACAAGATCAAAGCCTGCGAGAAAGTGGGGATCAGGAGTTTCGAGAGCCGCCTGCCCACCAAGGCGACAGAGGCGGAAGTGATTGCCGAGATTGAGGCATTTAATGACAATTCAGGCGTGCACGGGATTCTGGTGCAGCTGCCCCTGCCCGACCATTTGAATTCTGATCATCTTATCCAACACATTGCCCCCGCCAAGGATGTCGACGGGCTTACATTTATCAATCAGGGCAAGCTGGTTTCTGGTGATGCCAGCGGCCTCGTCCCCTGCACGCCGCAAGGGTCGATGATGCTGATCAAATCCGTGTGCAAAGATTTGAGCGGGAAGTCAGCGGTTGTGATCGGGCGGAGCTTGCTGTTCGGCAAACCGATGGCGCAGCTGTTACTCGCCGAAAATTGCACCGTAACAATGGCGCATTCGAAAACGCAGGATTTGGCAGAAGTGTGTAGGGACGCCGATATTCTGGTGGCGGCTGTAGGGCGTCCAAAACTGGTGAAGGCTTCGTGGGTGAAAGCAGGCGCGATTGTGATTGATGTAGGGATTAACAGGGTTGATTCAAGCCCCCTCCCTACCCCTACCCCTCAAAGCGGGAGAGAAGAAGCGCAAAGTGCTTCGGGTGGGGGTCAAAAGACGCACCTCGTGGGGGATGTGGATTTCGATGCGGTGAAGGATATCGCTTCCGCTATAACCCCTGTCCCCGGCGGGGTTGGGCCAATGACGATTGCGTGTTTATTGGCCAATACGGTGCGGGCGGCGGGTAAAACTTGCCAAAATTAATTCTATAATCTATAATTATTTATAGAAAGGTAGAAAAGCTATGGCTGGACTAAACATCAAAAACCCCGAAGTTGAAGCGAAAATTCGAGAGCTCGCTGCCTTGACCGGTGAGGGCTTAACCGAAACTGTGATGAATGCAGTGGATGCGCGACTGGAAGAGCTGCGCAAAAACCCCACCAAGAAAAAACTGACCCGCGAGGAGAAAATCGCCAAAGCCAATGAAATTGCTCTTCGGTTTAAAGAAGCATGGAGGGATAAGCCCATGCCAACGGATGATGATATTTACGGTTATATGTATGAAGATGATTTTGCGGGATGATTATCGACACTTCCGCCATTATCGCCATTTTGCAAATAGAGCCTGAAAAAGATGCCTTTCTTGAAGCCATTGCAAGCGCGGCGCACCCCAAGTTTGGAAGCCCGAACTATTTAGAAGCCTGCTTGAAGGCCAACCATGGCAATAATTTCATTACGCAATTTCACCTCGATGAATTGCTGGATACCTTGGACATTACACTTATTCCCTTCACCGCAGATGATGCGTATGTGGCGCGCAAAGCCAACCAGATGTATGGCAAACATAGCGGGCATGCGGCGCGGCTTAATTTTGGCGATTGTATTGCCTATGCGTTGGCCAAAACATATGACGAGCCGCTTTTATATAAGGGTAAGGATTTTCAGTATACCGATATAAAAAGTGCAGCTTAACCGCCCCCCTCCCCGGCGGGGTTAGGCCAATGACGATTGCGTGTTTATTGGCCAATACGGTGCGGGCAGCAGAGATTTAGGCCAGAGCCTAATAAACCATCATCCGAAAAGTCGGATATTTATCGATCAGAATTTTATGCATTTCCGCGCGGTGCACGTAAAGGTCACGAAACGCGTTTACGTCTTTTCTTTCTACGAAACTGAAAATCGGATTTTCATATGTATACTGACTGGGGCCAAGACTGATAAGATATTCAAGAACAGCCTGATTAGCCGCAATCCAGTTGCTCATATCAACAATAAAACCATAAACAATCTTGGTGTTATATTTCAAAAGAGAGCGCTCCGTTGACGGCGCGCCATTCTTTTCAATCTCTTCTTCAATCGCCTTTACATCCAAATTAATCTCATTGCGCCATTCCCGCAAAATCGTCTTGGCCGTTTTAATATTTTGAAGCTGCCCCTCAAGATTATTTTCAGTCGCCATCACGACATCCCCGCCCACATGCGCCATAAACATGCGAATGCGATGCCCATAATAATCATATTCCGGCGGAACATCGGTATAAATTCCAAAAACCAGCCGTTCGATTTTATGCCGCAATGTCGCGGGCGGTTCGAGCTTTAAATATTTAACCGGGCGAAATTCTGGCTCTATTGTAGGCTTAAACTCATGGTCAATCACCGCTTGCGGAATCGGATCCTGATCAACAATAAACCATTTTGTGATCTGAACCTTATCCTTTTCACGCACCGCAAAAGCGTCGCGCACTGGGAAAAGCCCCAAAACCATCAGACACAGAATGAAAACGCCTCGCATCCGAATATTATATCTTATTTTTCAAAATTATTCACCTTGCGCCACCGTAAAGCCGGGTTTGCCATCATAGTTATGTAGCATTACGGACTTCGTGAAGTTGAGATCGGCGTCATTCATACGACTCAAGAGGGCGATCACTTGGCTGGTTTTAATATGCTCCCCATTATCAGACATAAACCGCAAGCGCCAGTTATCAGCGCAGAAGGTTTCCGGCTGACCGTTTGGCCAAACTTTAGTGCCGCGGTTGGAGATCATCTGAAGTTTGAGATTATCGGTCACGCAGGCATTGACTTTGGCAGCCAGATCATCGGGCTTGCCGTCAAAATTGATGCCAATATCAACACCGACGCGCTCTTTCGAAACTTCGACGCGGGGTCTTAGCGGTGGAAGTTTCAGGCCGCCCGCAACGTTCGGATATTTTTTGACCGCAAAGGTTTCGGGCATTTCGCCGAGGCGTTCAATCACCGCTTTGGTGAAACCTTCGGTGCCGACTTTTTCTTTCGATACGCCTTCGCGGTAAATTTCGCCTGTGTGGATTCCGTCTTCGAGGGTCTTCAGCCAGCCATTATGGATTTTTGAAGCCACGTCGCCTTGGCCAATATGAGTCAGCATCATGATCGCGCCGAGAATAAGACCCGACGGGTTGGCGATGCCAAGGGTTGCGATATCGGGGGCAGAGCCGTGAACGGCCTCGAACATGCCGAAATCTACACCGATATTGGAGGAGCCGCCAAGCCCGACGGAGCCCGTGACTTCGGCAGCGACGTCGGAGATGATGTCGCCGTAAAGATTGGTGGTGACGATAACGTCGAACATTTCAGGATGGTTAGCGACCTTGGCGGTGCCGATGTCGATGATCATGTGGTCGTTTTGAATATCAGGGTATTCTGCGGCAATTTCATCGAAGACCGCGTGGAACAGGCCATCGGAGATTTTCATGATATTGTCTTTCGACATACAGGTCACTTTTTTACGGCCATTGGCGCGCGCGTATTCGAAAGCGTAGCGCATGATGCGCTCAGTGCCCGGGCGGGTTATGACCTTCAGTGAGGCCATAACGTCTTGGGATTGGCGGTATTCGATGCCGCCATAGAGGTCTTCTTCGTTTTCACGGATGATCACCAGATCCATTTTCGGATGGTGCGTTTTCACGAAGGGGTGATAGGACACGCATGGGCGGACATTCGCAAACAGACCGAGGGATTTGCGAACCGTCACGTTCAAAGATTTAAAGCCGCCGCCTTGGGGGGTTGTGATCGGGGATTTCAGGAAGACTTTGGTGCGGCGAAGAGATTCCCAAGAGCTTTCAGCGATGCCGTTTTTAATGCCGGATTTATAGACCGCCTCACCAATCTCGATTTCTTCGATATCTAGCGCTGCGCCTGCGGCGTCCAGGATTTCAAGCGTGGAGTCCATAATGGCGGGGCCGATGCCGTCGCCTCTTGCTACTGTTATCGGTGTTTTTGTCATCTTGATTATCCTTTGAAATTATTGGCCTGGACATGCGGGACAGAATTGAGCCGGACAATAAATAGAATACCGCAAAACAAAGCTTGTGCAAGAGCAGAAAATGAAGATGACGGGGGCGCGTTATGATTTTTGGGAATAGGCCGATTTTAATCCATGCGTTTTTTGCATGCCTATGCTGCGCTGCAGGAATGAATTCTATTGCAGATTTTGGTGAAAGGCGTAAAGACTCCGCAACAAGGGAGTTAAATATGACACTAAGTGCATTAAAAAACCATTTTAAGAGATTAGATTTAGAAAAAGAATTAACATTTCCCCATGAGGGACTTCCTGATTTAGATACGGAATTATCGGATAAATTTACATGCGTTGGTTCCGCAACCAGTGAGGAGGTTGAGGGCGACTGTGAAACCCTTTGGGTTCCAAAACACGAAGCCATTAAACCTCGCGTTGCACGCAGCGATGAAAGCGGAGATTACGAAACCATTATTCCCGACGGCGTTACGGATGCTCGGGCTTATCTGCGCTCCCTTGAGGATCCGTCTTAGACCGTCGGATAATTAAATAGCCCATAATTTTGGATAGCCTTTTTAAAACTTAAATAGTCTAGCAAACAAAAATTAGCACGGCCCCTGCTAAGAGGCATATTTGTGTTATTCCTCACCCGGCTCAGGATCTTTAGCAAGGGGCGCGAAGTAGAAAATGAGATAGCCAACAATCGCAGAAATTATAGAGCCTGCAAGGACGCCTAGCCTGATGGAGGCTTGCTGCTCTGTGCCATCAAAGGCAAGGCCACCGATAAAGAGTGACATGGTAAAGCCGATACCGCACAGTACAGAAACCCCATATAAATGAACCCAGCTTGCGCCTTTTACCATGGGAGAAAGCCCCAATTTGATAGAGAGCCAGAGCATCGAAAAAATACCCACTTGCTTACCGGCAACCAAACCCAGAATAATGCCGAGCGTTACAGGATCAAGCAGGGAATTGAGGCTCATGCCCGTAAACGGCACGCCCGCATTGGCAAAAGCAAAAACCGGCAAAATCCCGAAAGCGACCCATGGGTGAAGCTTGTGCTCAAGATCTTTGAGCGGGGAGAACGCTTTTTCGTGTTTGCAGGTCATAGGAATAAAAAAGGCGGTAACTACACCCGCCAGCGTGGCATGAACGCCTGATTTCAATACCGCGATCCAGAGCACTGTTCCGACAAGGATATAGGGCATTGTGGCGCTGATATTTATTTTATTCATTATAAACAAAACCGCTAGAGCTGCCGCCGCAAAAAACAGCGGCTGCGTCGCCAGATTGTCGGTATAGAAAAATGCAATAATCAATATTGCGCCGAGGTCATCGATAATTGCGATTGCGGTTAAAAGAACTTTCAATCGCACGGGCGCGCGGCTCCCCAGAAGACTGAGGACGCCGAGCGCGAAGGCAATGTCGGTCGCCGCTGGGATCGCCCAACCGCGCAAATTCTCCGGCGTGTCTAAATTTATAAAATAGTAAATAAGGGCAGGAACAATCATCCCGCCGATAGCGGCAATCGCGGGCAGAAGCGCGCGCGAGCGGGTGGACAGCTCTCCACTGACAATCTCGCGCTTGATCTCCAATCCAACAAGCAAGAAAAAAACAGCCATAAAGCCGTCATTGATCCAGAGCAGTAGCGGTTTTCGGATCTCATGGTCAAAACCTGCCTGAGTATCGTTGAAACCGATGCGAAACTGGATGTCATGCAAAATATAATCGTAAAAAACATACAAATCCGTGTTGGCGATAATCAAAGCCAGAGCCGCCGAAAGCGCCAGCAAAATTCCGCCCGCCGCCGTCATCTGAAAAAACTTCTGGATCGGGAGGAATACGTTTTTGTGAGGATTGATTTTATCGGGCTGCATGGTGATGAGTGTTTTTCTGTTTTAGATCCAAAGTACGAAAAGCAATATAGCCAAAACAATTTTCAGATAAAGTAAAATCGAATTAAATTTTCCGGTCGTTCCAGATTATGGTCTCTTTTTCTGGGGGAAAGAGTTTTTTATCTTCTGAGCGTTTATAGACATAAATACCGAGCACTGAGAGGCCAACAGCCCATATGGCACTTAGGGATGACATCGCATTTAATATCGATCCAGCGCGGCTCGTATCGAATATAATCACATACGCAATCCCTAGCATTTGCGCGGCCCATGTGATGGCCATAATATAGCCGAAGGTCGGGCGCATGCGACGGACAAATTGATCCTCGCTGGCGATTTCGGCGCGAAGAGAAGCGTTGACTTCGGCGATATTGGTTTTGATTTCATCGGATTGGAGCTTGGCGAGAGTTTCGATATGGCGGTTGGCTTCTTCAATGTTTTCAAAACTTACGCTGCCATTCTTGATCGCTTGATCAACTTCTTCGAGCGCCTGCCCTGCCCCGCGAGTTACGGGATTATCGATGGCTTTTAGACTTTCAGATAAAACATTAATTAATATCGGCAATCCGATTTTGGCGAGGAGTGTTTCGAGCATGGTTTCTTCTTTCTTGTCATTGCGAGCGCATGCGAAGCAATCTATCGATTGCCGCGTCGGCCCTTCGGCCTCCTCGCAATGACGGATTAGGCAAGTTTATAAAAAATGTGACGGCCGATTATAACGTTCGGGGATTGCCCCCGCGCCCAATATGGTGACACGTAATCGGCGTGGTAATGGGTTGCGCCATTGGTGTGGTCTTCCAGCGCGCCAATAACCGCGCGGGCGGCGATGCGTTTGCAGGTGACAAAATAAATGTCGCGCTCGTCCACGGCTTGGAGTTTTTGGTAATTGGGGTCGGAGCGGTTCCAGCAAGAGAATTGATAGGGCTTTTGGCAGACCTGGATGATGTTTGCGCCCCACCAATATTTGCCGTTATGCGCGGCGGCGACGGCGACGCGGTTGAGTACGACATTGGCCACGGCTTCAAGGCCGATATGGCCTTCGGCTCTGGCTTCGCCCCAGAGGGTGCGGGCGAGGACATCGATTTCAAGGGCGCGGTAGAAGTCTTCGGCGTCGGCGCGCACGGGCGCGTCCGATCCACCTATGGCGGTTAGGGTAGGTTTTTTCATTTTGAGGTTCCTTTTGCGTTTGTCATTGCGAGGCACGCAGTAACGAAGCAATCCAAAAAATAGATTGCCGCATCGAAGCTATGCTTCTCCTCGCAATGACAGTGTGGGTTAATCGGATTTAGCGGTAAAAGCGGCGGCTTTGAGGGCGGTTTTATCGAGCTTGGCTTCAATACGCAGCAGATGTTCAACAAGCCGCGATTCCAGCATCCGCAAATCATTTTGCGAGGCATAGCTTTTGGCGACTTCGAGTTTGAAAGCCGAGAGGGCTTCACGAAGTTGACCTGCGCGGTGGTCGAGATTGAGCTGCAGGGCGCCGATATCATCTTCGAATTTCTGGCGCGTCCGCCAGATGAAGCCAAAGAGGCCGGCCAGGGCGGGCAGATCAAAAACCGTGATCCACCACACTAAATCTTGTGAAAACAGGGACATGTTATTTTCTCCATAAAAAAAACCCGCCGATTGGCGGGTTTATTGCATTCGTTCTTTTTGATAATTAAGCCGCAGCAGCACAATACATATCCTGCTTAAACACATCTCTATTTACTTCTATATCAACAGAACTATCAGACTGTTTTGCAGAAATTATATACATTAAGCTTTGCCATACAAATGGAGATAAAATCGGCACAGAATATATCTGAGCGATCATCCAATGCGTAAACAACTTGGCTAATTCATCCGTAAATTCAGCTCTCTGCTCTTGATCTGCTTTTGGGTATATCCCTTGTTTTATTTCTCTGTGCAGCTCAGTTATAGCGCGTACCATAGAATATGCGTGCTTTTTACTTTCAATTGTGTCAGCCCACTTAAATATTTTTTCTTTCTGCCCTTCGCTTAGACCTCCAACAGCCAACATTTCTTTGGCATGTTTGAAAAACTCTATTCTATTCTTCGCAGAAATTTCTATGCATCCCCTTTTGTGCTTAAACCAAGCATTTAACATGAATACAAGCATTAGAAACACGACTATAATTATAAAATTGATAACCATTTTTTTCCTACAATAAAGTTTGATTCTGCTTGGATTTAGATTCTTCTTTTTTATACTCAAGTTTGCTTTTTTCTACCTCAGAAAGCATCAAATCTCTGTATTTGTTCAACTCAAACCAAAACTTCATTCCTGATAGTATTATAGCAGAAATAGCCACAATCACCAAATTTGGCCAATCAACTATTTTAGATAACAATATTACCGTGAGTAATACTAATGTCAAAGCAATAAGACGAGCCCAATCGCTTTTGAAATAACGCAAAAAACCTAGGTTTTTTAGTACAGAAAGCAGTGAATCCATTCCATATTTTCCACAAGCATTATAACCACAGACATGTATAACAGTCTCCATATAGCATTCAAAGTCAAACTTTAAATTCCGTATCGGCTTTGTGGGTTTTGGTGGTTTGCATCCAACTGTGGCCGCCTTTACCGAAGATGCGCGGGAGGCGATCTGGGGTTTGCGCGAGCGCGCCTGCGACGGCATCAAGGCCATCATCATGGCCTTTGCCTCCTTCCGGCCTCCATTCCTGCATCTCCGTTATGAAGGGGGTTTTGAGGACATCGCGATGCACGTGGAGCCGCCGCGCCGCCAAAATCGCGTCGAAGGCCTCTAAGATGCGGAGTTCTTTATTACGGGTTTGGCTCACCTCCTGCACACGGCAGGGCACGCGCATGTGCGCGAGGGTGTTGCGCAAGATGCTTGGCAGAAACTTACCGATGCCGTTGGTCTCCAGCGTCAGGCTTGGCAAATGATGCGCCTTGGCGAGACCTGCGACGATGCGGCATTGCTGGGTGGCTTCGTCTGTTTGGTCCCCGCCTTCGCGGGGATGCAGCGAGAAAGAGCGGGGATGCGGCTCCTGCGAGAGAGTGCCATGATGCTGTAGAGAAGAGGCAGGAGGGCAAATCTTTATGTATTCAATATGGTGCAGATAGATATTGCCGGCATCATCGCTATAGGTTATCGCCATCACGCTATGGTCACCCTTGGCGGAGCCGAAGGCAGGATCCCAGAACGCGCTGGCGGAGATTAATTTAACACATCCATCCCCTCCCCCTTCGCCCCCCTCCGGCGTAAAGAATGGACGATCTTCGTAGCTCCCTTGAGGGTTAGAATTAAGACAGGAGCCATCTTCACACGCCCCTCCCGCTAAAGGGGCAGGGTGAGGGTGGGGGCTTAAGAAAAGCGCCCGTAAAGCCTTCACATAATCAATGTCCAAATCATAGAGCCGAAGGAGCTTCGGATTTAATCGGCCATCGGCGATGTTGACAGGCTGGAGCATCATTTGAGATGCGAATTTATTGGGGCCGCTGGCGCGTTTCATGCGGGCGATATCGGCTTCCGAGTATCTTTCGATCCATGCGCTTTGGCCTTTATCGTCCAGCACAGGGATTTCGAGGCGTTTGAATCCATCGAGAAAAGCATGGTTTTCCCCCAGCTCCGCGCGCGGCACATCAGCGTAAATCGTGTTGTAGGTGTGCGGCGTGCCGACATAAAGCTGACTTCCGCTAGGGACGAGGACGTATTCCATCTCGCCCAGACGCTCGCGCAGTTCTTTGCGTTTTTCGGGGCTGTCGCAGGTGTTGGGGACTTCGACATCATCGCAGATGATGATATCTGCCCGCGAGCCTGTGATATTCGCGGTGATGCCTTTGGCGAGCATGGAGGGGTCGCGCAGCTCGATCATGCGTTTGACCGTAAAACGGTCAGAGGCCCATTGGTCGGGGTTATCGGGGCGGAGCTTGCGCGTGAGCGGGTGGCGCTCGAGGATGCGCTTCACGTTGCGCACCATCTTTTTCGCAAGACTCAGATCCGCGGCCAAAACAAGGATACGCAAATCCGGATTGCGATATAAAAGCCACGCCGCGAACAGCCCCGTGATCGTACTTTTGCCCGCGCTGCGGAAAGCCATCAGAAGCAGGCGGGTGTTTTTTTGCTGCCATTGGAACTCCAGCCAATCGGCCATTTTCAGGTGGATTTGCGGAGTGGTTTGGCTCATGCGCTGGTTCCAGATTACGGTGAAAAGTTTGAAATCGGCCATTGTAATATCGAACTTTGTGGATTGCGGGGAAGCGGGAGTGGCGGTCATTCACTCTGCCCTCCATCAAGTTCACCGCGGGCGTTTTCGATGACGGCGCGCAGAACGGATTGTTCGAGTTCGTTTTCCATTTCCGGCGGCGGAATGTCCGCCCATTTGGCGAGTTCAATCAGAAGTTTTATATGGGCGATGGCGACTTTGCAGGCGTCGTGGTGGTCTTTGAATTTTTTGCTGCACGGTGAGCTTTCAGGATCAGTGATCTGTGCTTGTGAAAAATACTGATAGGATTCCAGTGCGGTCCGGATCGCGCATGGCAAAAACGCGGCAATATCCTGCCGCGTTTGGGTTTCAATTGAGGGCATTCAGGTGCCTTTCTTAATTTTTGGAAAAAATTCTTTTTTTGTGTTTGAACCACAAATGTAAGAGAATAGCTGGCCCTATGGTAATAACGTAAATCATTACAGAGATGAAGAATGGCTCTTTGACGAAATACCACCAATCAATAAGGCACGCATTATGCTCACTCAACCTGATATAGTGAGGTTCACTTGCAGCAACATGGATGCAATAATTCCTAAGATTATCGTCTGAAATATATGCCTTCCATACGAAAACCTGCCATATTACGAACAGTATGGTAAAAACTACGGCATAGCATTTGCAAAATACATGAAGCCATTTTTTTATTCTGCCCTCCGCCATGGTTTATATTCGTATACCTTTCCCACGTATTCACCAAATTCATTCGTTTTCTCACGCCCTATATAATTCCAAATCGAGCCGACTTTTGCGGGTGTTGGCTTTTCAATACGGTCAGAAATACGCCTTAAGAGTAGCGTTACCGCTTCAATATTATATGCAGGATCATACATATCACCCGGCGTTTTATCAATTAAGGATGACCAACGATTTTGTTGAATATTCATCGGCATAATACTTTCAGATAAACCCATTTTATCTGCAACCGAATTCACCCCCAATTTATGCCCTCTGGCATTTTCAGCATACATAACTGACCGAATTACATCAGGATCAATATTATGTTTTTGAGCGTATTTAAGAATATCCTTATCATGCTCAACAACAACCGCCTTTGCCCTGGCATCGTCATGGTATGTTTCATCAATGGCATCCAGTTTGTCTTTAGCTTCAGGATTTTCTTCAATTTTAAATTTTGCGGGACGATTTTCTTTGATCGACTTTTCTCTTTCAACTCGATCGTTTTCCTCATCCGCATCATACATGTAAGGGCCGAATTCGTCTTCATCAACTAATGCGTAATGATCATAATTTTCTTGCTCCTCGCCGTCTATTTCTGGCGGTGCAGGAGGGCCATAAACGCTTTCATTCATATCATATTTCCTTTTTGATTTTTTTAAAATTTACTGACGATGTACCACTGGCCGCCATCGGATACGACGGTGATCGCGTTATATTGGGCGTTCAGGGGTTGGGTATAACCGTCGGGGCCGCTGCCGCCCTGCTCGCTGACGCTGATCACATTTGACGAGCTGTCGGTTTTTTTGATGGTGACGGTGCGGCCTATGGCTTCGGGGGCGTTGGCGGGGGGAAGCCTTGCGGTGAGGGCGCCGCCGAAAGACGACAGCAGATAGGTGTCCACGGCCATATCGATATCATATGTGCCTGTACCGTCATGGTAACGGGTGTTGCCGGGGGAGCGGTTAGAGGCGATGACGAACCATTCTGCGCCGTTGGAAAGAGCCATCATGTAATCGTTTTCCGCGCCGAGATAGTAGCTACGCCCATCGGGGCCGTTACCGCTGTCTTCGCTAATCGTGATGACATTGGCGGAGCTGTCGGTTTTTTTGACGACCATCATTGCGCCAACCGCGTTTGCCGCATTGGGAAGCTGCACGGTGAGCACCCCGCCGAAGGAAGACACGAGATGAACGGAGTGCGAGGTATCAAGAGTGAGCGTGCCGCTGGCGTCGATATATTCGGTGTCGAAGCGTTGCAGGCGGGCGTTCATATCTATGCAGGTGGTGCGCTGGAAATAGTTTTTATACGGGAAGCCTGCATTATAGGCAGAGTACTCGCCGCCCGACAGATCCCAGATCGCAGCGCCGTCAGAAGCGGAGAGCAGATTATAGATCGAGGTTTCGATGGAGCCTGCTTCGAGTTTGATATTCGGCACCGAATTGTTACTTTCGGCGTAAGGGTTTACGAGCAGCGTTTTGTTGGAATTCGCGCCCATGATGAAACACCCCTGCGCCGTGCCTTTGACATTGGCTTCGCAGTCGATGAAGGCGTTGTTGTATTGGCCGTATTCCACATACACCCCTGCCCCGCTGATATCGCTGCCGTGGGAATAGACACGGCAGGCGTGGAATTTATTGGCGTTGGGGGTGTCGCCTGCACCAGATTTGGTCAAATGGATGCCGTGAATTGCTGGCTCTTCTATCAACACACGGTCGAAATTGTTCCAGTAACAGGGATAGTCGAGGCTGCTGCCACCGTCGAGCTGGATGCCGATATTGGGGGCAAAGATGGTGACATCAAAGACGGATGTTTGCACGACGGGGCGCGTGAGGGCGCTTTTGAGTTTGATGCCGCAGGCGCCGTCCTCAAGGCGGAGCATGCCGAGCGTGGCAAAATCGGCGGGGATTTCGATGATATTGAAGCTGTTGTCTTGCGCCTTTATTACGGATTTTTGCCCTGAACCGAGGAGGGTTTTGCGTTCGCCCAGCGTGATCGTGGCGGTGACGAGGTATTCGCCCGCGGGGACGTAGACCGCATCATGCGCGGCGAGTGCATTTATGATGGCGTTGGTATCGTCGCTCAGGCCATCGCCCGCCGCGCCGAAATCTTTGATCGAGATCATATCGGCGAGCTTATCGGATGAGGTGCGCGTGGATGCGCCTGTGCCTTGGGGCGTGAAATCCGGCGTAGCCATGGATCCTTCGAGGGAAACCGCGATGGGGTCGCCGTTGCTATCAAAGCCCAGAGCTTTGTTCTTACGGACGCTTCTGGCGGGGAGAGTGGATGCGCTCGGCGTTTCGTGGTCGCTATATTTGAGCATCAGATCATTGGCGCGATTCACTTGCTGGAGTGAAGCGATGATGGTGTCCAGCTCCGTGTTGATGCTTGCGGCGGAGAAATCACCGCCTTCAAGGAAATCAGTGACGCGCTCTATCGCCAGTTCACGGGCAAGGGTGAGGATGGTGTCCATCGCGGGCGCTGTATCGAATATGACGCTGCCGCCGCTTGTGTTTCCTGCGCCCGTGATGGTAAAGCCGCTGGATTGCTTTGCGCCGTTCAAATAAACGGCGAGGTCTTCGCTGGCGAAAATGGGGAAGGGAAACGTGAATGTGGTTTGGCTGCCGCTAGCGACGTAGCGCACGATAGGCGTCACATTTGGTATTTTTATATGGTCTGGCATAAAAATATTTCTTTCTATGATGCCCCCCACCCTGCCCTCCCCCTATGAGGGGGAGGGATAAGAAGGCTTAATGAAGCAAAGCTGAATTTAGTGGGAGCTGGGTGGGGGTGAGAATATGTATCTCTAAAACAATGAGTTCAATTTCTGGCGTTGCTGGAGCTGGGTGGTTTGGAGGAGGTTGAGGCTGCGGGTTTGGGTTTCGTCCAGATCGAGGGCGGCGGTTTTGACGCGGTCTAGGGCGCTGCGCTGCTGCAGTTCGGTTTCGCTTTCATTGACCAGACCGAGCAGCACGGCTTCGGCGGAGCCTCCATCGGCGCTACTGATGCCGCTGCCGCCGAAATTGGCGCGCTGCCTTGCGACGGCGCGGCGAAGGGCGGCTCTGCGGTCTTCATCGGCCTGCGCGGCTTCGAGGGCGAGTTTATCGCGCGACAGCGCGTTGCTTTGCGCGAGTTGGGCTTCTTGCAATCGCTGGCGTTCCTGGAGTTCCAGCAAGGCAAGATTTTGTTCGGACGTGCCTGAGGAGCCGCCGCCCGTGAAATTTTTGACGAGGCCGACGGTTTGGTTGACGGCACTGACCGCGCCGAGGACTGAGTTCAGCCCCGATGTGATGGGGGTAATTGCGCCCATGGTGTTTTCTCCTTTATTTTAAAAAATCAACGTCATCCTGAAACGTCACAGACGTTGAAGGATCTTGTGTAATGAACAACCAGATCCTTCAGCGCGAGCGCTTCAGGATGACAAGGTCATTATTAATCATTCACTTTGAGTTGGGTGGTGACCGAAAGCAGGGTGAAAGCCAGCGGGTCGTTTTGTTCAATGCGCCAGAGGGGTTTGGTGGCCTCGCTCTGCCAGCCCAGCGCGCGGACTTTGACATCGCCGCTGACGCGGGGCGGCGGGGCATCGAGGATGAGGTCTTCGCCGAGTTGCCGCAGAGCGATATCCGTCAGGCCGCGCCCGACATCGAGGCGCAGGCTTTGGGTGTCTTGGAGGCGGAAGAGGCCTTCGATCATGCGTACGCGGCGCCCTCCTCCCGCGCTTCCGATTTCCGAAGGCGGGAGAGGCTCTACAATATGAGTGTATGGCAGGCCGACTTCGATTTGGCTTGCGGACTCCGCGAGGGTGATTTCGCCGCCCGTGACGGTTTGGCTGGGCAGAACGAAACCATCGGCGAGAATGCTTGCGCTTTGCCCTTCAAGGTGGTCGAGGCCGCTCCAAACGCTTGCAGGACTGCCGATTTCGCCTGTGAGGGCGGAGTCGAGATTGAGGGTATCATCCAGCTGTTCAACGAAATAATCGCTGCCGCGTTGCACCAGCATATAGACCTCATCCCCCACGACGGCGACGGATTTGACCTGACCCATTGTATTGTGGAGCGTCCATGCGGCGACGCTTTCGGCGCGAAAAACCGTGAGCGCGGCGAATTGACCGTCCCCGCGGACAAGGAACAGCAAACGGCGTTTGGCGTCGTAATCCATATCCACGGGATCGGTGATGATATGGCGGGAGAGCAGCGCAAGATCGCTGGATTTATAGGCTTGTTCGAGATCGGTATAGAGGAATTCCTGCACTTCCTGTTTATTGCGGGCGATGAAGAGCGTTGCGCCGTCAACATTCACGGGCGGGATGTGGCGATCAATCAGCGAGCCAATACGGGTTTGGCGGCGGATCTGCGCGTTTGTCGGGGTGAGCGGGTCGCCTGTGACTTGCCATTCTGCGCCGCTGGTGAAAACCTGAAGGTGGCGACCGGAGAAGATACCGCGAATGGCGTTGACCTGATCGGACAGGATGGCGAATTCGATGGCTTCATCGTCCAGCCCTTCACCGAGGTCGAAATTGAACAGGTCGCCCGATTTTGAAAACCACAGGCGGTTGGGCATATCGCGGCTGCCGCCGATGACGAGGCGGTCTTGATGGAACGCGACGGTGACGGGGTATCCGCGCACGGGGGAGAAGGCCTGTTCGTACCAGTCGATGGTGGGGGCGGTTGATGGCAAATTCTCAATGGTCGTGACGGTGACGACGGTGGCGGAGTCGAAATCCGTGATCTCGACTTCTTTGCCAGCAACGCGAAGGCGCGTGCCTTCGTGCCCGGCTTCGAAGACATTTTCGCTGGCGGTGAGAGTGATGGTGCCGCTTGTACCGCTGGGCGTGAGTGTAGATTCGGAGCTTGCAAATTTGAAATAGGGCTGGCGGCGGATGTTTTCGTCTGTGAAGAAGTTCCAGTCAGAAAGTGCCCATGTGCCGCCGCTGGTGCGGGTGAGTTTTTTCGGCGGGACTTCGGGGTGGGTGAGCAAGAGTGTGTCGGCGCTTTGTGTCCAGGCGATCTGGTCAATTTGCGCGGATGTCCATGGCGCGGCGATTGTGGTTTCTTTCGTCCCGCCTGTGTAAACATCAATTTGCCCGTTCGTGATGACGAGAAGCGAAGTTTGCTGGGTGTTGAATTCGAAGGCGATCAGCCTGCCCTCCCCCGCTGCGGTGTCGATATAAGCGAGGCCGGCTCTCCGCGTAACGCCGCCCGTGGGCTGGATGAAGACATTGCGCAGCGCAAGGGCGCCGTTTTCATAGGCGCGCAGATCGCCGCGCCCCAGAAGTTCACGGGACACTTCGCCTGCTGTGAAGGTGGTTTTGGTTTCTCTTATTCTGGTCATTGGGTTTCCTTAATATATGTGGTCATTGCGAGAAGAAGCCCTGCTTCGACGCGGCAATCTTTTTGGATTGCTTCGCTGCGCTCGCGATGACAAAAACTTCGATATGAATTCTTATTCCCGCGCATCGATCAGAGAGAAACTTTCGATTTTATTCGGCGTGTCCTGCTGGGCGTCGATTTGGCGGGCGCGTTCAAATTCGCTCTCGGCGATGCGGAAAGACAGCTCGGCGCGGGAGGTGTTTTCAGTGACGGGGATGGTGAATTCTGCCGAAAGCCTTGCGATCAATGCTTGGTCGAAATAGGGCGGGAATTCGCTTTCGTCGGGTCGGAAAATATAGGTGAGGATGGCCGCACTGGCGTTGGTGTGGAGCGCGCCGCGGGCGATGCGGTAATTGAGGCCGCGGCCTTTGGTGGAGGAACCTGCGGATATGGCGCGCAGGAAGTCTGTGGGCAGACCAAAGGCGAAGGCGTAATCGGCGAGCGGCGGAGTTTCAAGCTGGCTGAGGGCGACTTGGCCACTGGCGAAGGTCCACGGATAGGCCGAGAGCAGCGCATCGCGTGTCGAGCCGAACAGCGCGCCGGCGATTTCACTTTCGGCGGTGCCGTCGTCGAATGAGGTTATGGGGCTTGCGCCGATGCGGATGAGCGCGCGGCTGCACAGGGCGACGTCGTTAAGTGCCATGGGGGTTCTCCTGATATTGGTTTTTGAATTAATTTTAAGGGTTTTATGCGCAATTTTATTTCATGCGCTTTGTCTGTGTTTTGTTTGTTTTATTTCTCAACGTTTCCGCATTCGCAGATACGACCGTTGATTATTTTCCTGTTATTCCTGAAGAAGAGGTTCTGCCTACCTTACAAGATCAGGGGTTTAAAAATTGTGGGCAATATTTGAAAAAATTTTTCTCCAAAAAGGACACAAAATCGTTTGCTATGCAAGCTATGGCCTATGATCTCGGATTATGCACTGAACAAGACCTCACCAAAGCACAAGGCTTTTACGAAAAATCTATAGAAAACTCAGCAACATGGCATGTTAGATTGGTTCTACTTTATCAATTCGGACCACAAGAAATTCGCGATCCAAAACGCGCCGAATTTCTGGCGAAGCAAACTGTTATCTTTCTTTCTCCACATACACCAGAGATTAGACAAGGCTACATCGATGCTTTTTTGGTTGGACAACCGATGCCCCCGATATTTGTCGATGCATTAGATTGGATCGAAAAAACTATAAATCAATCAGAAGATGAAAAGAGAGAAATTTCTAAAATTTTGAAAGAGGACGGTTATGAATTCACAGAGTTTATATGGAATCCAATCAATGACATCAAGCCTTCTGTTTTCATACCGTATCTGCCTCATTCATTTTCGCCGCATTGCTGGCGATGGGGCTTTGGATTTTTAATTGCATGAATAGGGCTTTCGTAAAAGAAACGCGGCTCTGCCGGAAGAGGACAAAGGGCAGAGCCGCGCCGTGGGTCGATACTTCTTTCGGGCGGAACACATCAGCGGGCGGCGAGCAGAATATAATTCGCTCAGAGCCTTTACGGTGTTACGTCTTGGGGAGAGAAGTTCGCGAGAAACCTATTTAAGAATAGGCCGCGATCGTAACAGCACTGCCGCTATTGGCCGTCACGACGTAAAACGTGGTGGCGGGGGTTCCGTCAGTATCGACATTCGCAATAATCAAGTCATTCACACGCAGCATATCGGCGGCCTTGTTGAGGTAGCCTGTGGTCGTGATGGCATCATCTGCCGTCACGTAATGCCAGAGTGTGAAATTATTCGCGTACGCAAGCACGCTGAGATCAGAAGCTGTAAAAGCCATGATGTTTCTCCTTATGAGGGGTTAAGTGTGCTTGGGGTTAATCCGGCGTTTCATCACATTGGATGGTGATGATTCCGGCCTCGTCGATCAGGCCTGCACCTTGGCTCATCATGTTATTGACGAAGTGCGCGGCGCGGTCACCGTGCCAGGAAACATCGGTGGCAACGTCGCTGGCGGCGGCGTGGCCGATGGCGGTTTTGTGATACCAGAAGCAAGAGCGGATATCGTTGCCGTCAATCGGAAGACCCGAATGCGGGATGAAGATTGTACCGAGGAACATTTTGGCCTGCGTGATGCTTGCGAAGGGCAAGTTATCCGCGCCGATGTAATCTGCGTTTACAAATTCATCGATGGTCAGGAGTTCGCTCCATTGTTTCCAGCCGACCACGCAGAAGCGCTGGCTGTCATCTGGCACATCGTTTTCGCCGAAGGTTTCGAAGGCGGACAGGATTTTATCCTTGGTCATGCCGACATTGCCGTCTGCGATTGAATTGGCGGAGGATGAATCCAGAGCCGTGATAATCAGCTCATCAGTTTTGCGACCCAGTGCGTTGGCACCAGCATTGGCGATGACCTGGCGTTCATCAATGTTGATTTTCAGTTCGTCCAGACGGTCGATCCAGTCGCCGGCATAATAATCCTGCAAGACAACTTCGATGTTGGAGTGATCGAGGTTCATGACCGGGACAAGGCCGTGGGTGGATTTTGTGGAGGCAGTTCCGACGCCGACTTTTTGGAAAAGGGCGGAGGAACCGTTGACATTGGAGATGGTGCGTACAGTGTTCCGCAATTTGGAACCCTGACGTTGGTAGGCTTCATGCACTTCGCGTTCGAACTGCTTGATGAAGGCCTGATCTATAGTCGTAGACATAGGCATATCCTTTATAAAATGGGTTGATGATTTAAGAGGTTTGAGGCTCGGCCCTCGGGTGGTTGTCGCTGTTATGCACAGGCATATTCAATAGCGGCCATACACGAGAAATCCCCAGGCGAAACCTTATGGAGCAACGTTTTCTGCGGATTTTGGATATAATTCTGGCGTTGATGATTTAATTTAGGACTTAATTCCTATAATGTCAAGCGTAAATTTGCACATTTTTTGATTTTTCCGCTATAATGCGGTTAAGAATAAAAGAAATACGTTTTAGGGTTGATTTGTATAATCAACTGCCTTACGTAAAAAGAAAAGAACTTAGGGATAAGCATCATGTTTGACACATTATTTAGAAGTTTAAAAGCCGATAACAGCAATGAGCAAGGGGCTCTGCGCCGCAAATATACCCGCCGCGATTGCGATCATGTCGTGATTAAAATCGACGACAAAACCTATCCGGTTGGGGATTGGTCTTTGGGCGGGTTTTCAATAAATGCCGATGGCCGCAGTTTTGGCGTTAAAGACGCCGTTGAGATGGTTTTGAAATTTAAACTCAGCAACAGGATTATCGAAGTGCCGCATAAGGCGAAAGTCGTACGCAAGACGAATAACAAGGTTGCGTTTCAGTTTGCCCCTGTTCCGCGTGATGTGCGCGGCAAGCTTCAAAGCGTGGTTGATGATCATGTGGCATCACAATTTGCGAATTCGCAAATCGCCTAGAGTTAGAATGTGACCTCGAATATTACAAAAGCCCCGCCAGTTTGACGGGGCTTTATTGTTTTCGGGCTGTGCCATTATTCGCCGTAGAAGGATTTGAAGCCTTCGGTGACTTTTGAAACAAAAGCCGGGTCTTTATCGCGCCAATATTTTGGGTCGCGCATCATGGATTGTAAGTCCTGTTCCCCGACTACGGACGGGTTGACCGATTGTTTTTTAAGCGTGGGTTCGTCTGATTGCATCATTTTATGCAGAGCGAGGACACCTTCGAAGGAACTGGAGAGGTTTTGCAGGACATCGGCGGGCATATTGCGCTGACCGAAGGCCAAGAGCTGGCGGGAGACTTCTTTCCATTTATCCGCGCCGCCGAAATGATTGATCAGTTTTTCAATCTCGCGGTCGGCCTTAACGTCTTCGGATACGGCCTTGACCATGGGCACCATTTTTTCTGCGGCTAGATCATAGACCTCCTGAACTTGCTCCTGAGTCATGCCTTTGGCATGCAGGCGCTTGTTAATTTCCGAGTCGGCTTCGAACAGGCCGTGTTCGCAGTTGATGCAGTATTCATCGGGGGAATGCGGAGCCGCATGGGCGGGAGCGGACGACATTTTCTTTTCAAGCTCGGTATAGGAGTTGATGAGCGCATCCAAACGGAGCGCGCCGCTTTCCGGGTTTTTGAATTTGTCCGGCACGATTGCCGGATCGACGTCTTCAATGAGTAGGTTTGTCATAGTGGTTTCTCCTTATGGGGGTTTATAAAGTCGGTTATTGCGGGTTACGACCGCGATCAATCAGGCGCAGAATGGTGCCGACCATCGCGCGCTGCCCTTCTGCATAGCGTAAGTGTTCGTCGGCGACGCTGGGGCCGAGAGCGCGGTGGAACGTGATGACTTGCAGATGCGAGAGCACCTTTTGGCCATCCTCGGTGGCGAACGCCCTTGCAAAGGCTTTTTCGATCTCGCGCATTTCCAAGCGGCCGGGCTCCAGCGCATTATGAACGAGGCCTTTTTCTACCGCCGTGATAGGCAGCGGTGGATCTTTTTTGAATACATCAAACATGGGCAGTTTCTTCTTTCGGGGTTAGTGTTTCATCGATCATTTCGGCGGCCTGAACAAGGCCGCCCAGATCAAGCTGCGGGAGCTCTTTGCGGATTAGATCGCTTGGCACGCCGAGCGCGTCGCCGATAAATCTGGCGGCTTGCGGCAAGTTTATGGCGGCAGAGGCCTCCGGCCCCATCGCCAGCACCGAGGAAATCCAGCTCAGAGTATTTTGTACATTTTGCTGGCCTTGGTTGCGCGCAAGGGGGGAGCGGTAATCCACGGCGACCAAGCGGCCATCGAGTTCGATATCCGGAATTTCACCGCGGCGTTTCAGGATGGCGAAGGCGCGTTTAATCAGCGGCGTCAGCAGTTCGGATTGCAGCCGTCCATAGGTTGCGCCGAGGAGAAGCGCCATCTCCGCGCTGCGCTCCAGCACTTCGGTAGCGGTCATCCGCGCGGAAGTGACGGGCGCAAGCTTATCAGCCAAAAGCGCGTGACGGATGCGGGATTGCAAACTGTCGAGCACGAGCTGGGAGACGTTGAAATCGCCCGGCATATTCAGGGGTTGCAGACCTTTTGAACCAATGGCTTTGGGGATGATACTGCCCGGTGTAAGCTGGATATTAGCGGGGTTAAGAACGCCGTCATCATCGGCCTGCCAGATCCCTGTAACGGCGATGGAGGCATTTTTCAGGATGAGCTCCACGACTTTGTTCGCGGTTTTGATATCCGGCAGAGCCTTCATAATCGGCGAGCGGCCATAAATTTCCCCCGGAGATTTCATCCAGCGGAAGGAAATGACGGGGGATTGTTCAAAACGGCCAGAGGCCAGCAGGACAGGCGTGTCGATATCCTCCACCAAGCAGGCGTGATAGCTATAAATCAAGCCATCGGGCAATAAAGCTTCGAGGATTTTGAAGCGTTCCTGTGGGTCTTGGGCGGCGCGTTTCAGAACATCATTCGGGATTTCGGCGAGCGGATAACGGGCGGTGATTTGGTCGAGGGTCATTTTCATCTGGCGGTAGGCACCGTCGAGATAGCCACCATCGCCCTCCTCCAGCACGATATGCGTGAGCGGCGCGGCGGAAAATTTAAAGGCAGAGAAGCTGCCGGTTTCGGATTCTTCGAACATCAAACTGGCGGTACCGCCGACAATGAGATCGAGATAGCATTGGTGAATTTCCACCGCGAAGTTGGAGCGGTCAAAATGATCCTGAATGGTTTTCGCCGCCTTTTCGAGGATGGGGGCGAGGTTTTCGGCTTCTTGCGGGGTCAGGTCCGGGCCGGGCTTCAGACCGAACCATTGCGACCATGTCGGCGTAAGATTGCCGAGCATGCTGGAGGCCAGTTGATCGGCGGCGTCCATGGCGGTGGCGTCAAAGATGTTATCGGTTTTGCGTGTGCCCGCCCTTGGTTCTGCGCCAAAACCACCGCGCTGCGGCAGGGCGAAGTCATAGCACTCTTCCCAGAGGGTTTCCCAAGGCTGGCGAAGTTTTTGCGCGGCGCGGAAACGGCGCATGATGCGCTCAAGCGTGGCTTGAATTTCTTGCGATTGCACGCTGGAATCTTTGATGGGGATAACGGTGTTCATATAAATATCTCCTGATTATTTTATTCGCCGAGCAGGGTTTTGCGCGGGGTCGTTTTATCGGACAAGCCGAGAAGACCGCGAAAACTCGTAGCAATGGTGCCAAGGCGGCTGCGATCACGCTCCAAAAGGTTTTGGCGGCGGACTTCGGCGGAGGTTTCCGCAGAGGGTTCGGCGGCACTGGGCGGTGTGGGCGGCGTGACCGGCGGCACGTAAGGGCTTGTCGGCGGACTGGGCGTATATATAACGGTTTGCGGTTGCGCCGGAATATTAGGGCGTGATGTTAGGCTTCCCATGCGAAGTCTCCTTTTGGGTTATCAGAATTGAATGTTTTTAAATTTTGCGCTTTAGCAAGGTGGGTATAAAGCTGCCACGGCGTGAAGATACGGCGTTTGTGAATGCCCAAAACGCGCTTCACCGCCTCGACGCAGCTATAAAGCGCAAGCGGCGCGGCCTTGTTTATATGCGTAACATCGGCGTTCACAACCGTGTGACCACGTCCGCGCATCCATGCAGGCAAATCAAAATCAACAGGAACCTTATGCACCGTCACATCGGTGTAATTGGACAGCGGGTCGATGGTCACCCACCGCTCCCCGTCATTTAAGACAACAGCGCAGTGGCGAAAGCCGGGCTTAAGGATTTTCAGCCATGGCAGATCAGCTTGGCCGCTGAAGATCACCCATGCTTTTGGTTTCGGCATTTCTATGGTTTCGAGTGTGTTTTTCATTCTGCGGCAACTCCCATAATGTTGTAACGCGGTTCAAAATGCATCGCCCCTTGAAGCCAGTTTTCATTTTCTTGTGGTTGCGGTTCGATGATTCCTTTTTGCTCCAGCACCGCGCCGATACGGTCTAAAGCCTCGTGCCATAAATGATATGCACGGGTTTCTTTGACGCGGTAACGATCGGGCGGTAAATGGCGGCGACCATAATGGCGCAGCACCAACAGGTGATCGCGCTGCAGCCTGCGCTGGCGGTGGAGATTGTCCAAAACTTTGAGGATATCAAGCGGCTCGCAAGGGCGCGGATACAGGCTTTGACCTGCGCTAAACCGTGCACCATCCACGCGGGCTTCCTGCGCGGCAATAAACCAGAACCATGCTTCCTCTGCATCCAAAAAAGGAACCGTGTTTTTACGTGTTAAGGCATTGTAGTTGCTGGTCTTTGGCGTTTTCATGATGCGGGTTTTTCCTTTTTTTAGATATAATTGTTCCCTTTATGTTCTCATTTGTGGTATATATTTTAGACGGTGTCAAGATAAAAATAGGAATTTATTCTTATTTATTTTTTCATGGGTTAATGGGACTATTATCCTATGTTGACTCACGATAAAATTTGGAATGCTCTTGACCGGCTGGCGAAGCGTCATGGCTATTCTCCGTCCGGGCTGGCCAAGAAGGCGGGGCTGGATTCCACCGCGTTTAATAGGAGCAAGCGTCATAGCGCGGATGGAAAACCGCGCTGGCCCTCCACGGAAAGCCTTGCAAAAGTTCTGGGCGTGACCGATACAAAGATGGCTGAATTTATTGCCCTCACTGATGACAGCACTCAGGAGCTATACAGTATGTCCCGCGAAGATATCGCCGCAAAAACCGCCGAAATTTTGATTGATACGAAATCAATTTTGTTTAATGCCGCGGAGCCTTTTACACTGAAATCCGGGCGCAAAAGCCCGGTCTATTTTGATGGGCGGCGTTTGATTTCGTTTCCGAAGGAGCGCAGTTTTTTAATGGATGCGGGGGCGCAGATTTTGAGCAACGAAATCGGCGTAGAAAATATTGATCTGGTGGCGGGCGGCGAAACCGCAGGGATTCCATACGGCGCGTTTATCGCCGAGCGTTTGGAAAAGCCGATGCTGTATGTTCGCAAAGAACCCAAGGGTTATGGCCGCATGGCACAGATTGAGGGTGTCCTTCCTGAAAAAGGGACGCCGAAAGTGATTTTGGTTGAGGACATGCAAACCGATGGCGGCAGCAAGAAAATTTTCGTTGATGCGCTTCGAAATGCCGGCGCGCAAGTCGACCACGCCTTTGTGATGTTCCATTACGGCATTTTCCCCGCCAGCGAAAAGAATATGAGGGATATCAGCATCACGCTGCACGCATTGGCGACGTGGTGGGATGTTCTGGCCGTGGCAAAGAAAAAGAAATATTTTGACGCGGCGACCTTGGCCGCCGTGGAAACATTTTTGCACGACCCTGAAAACTGGGAACCCTCAACCAAGGCGGCATCGTCATGAAGCTCGCGTATTTCGCAGGGAAAAAACCGAGGGCGCAAAAAGCGCTGGAGGAGCTGAAAAGCACTTACGGGTTTGTGGACCCCGAAGAAGCCGACACGATTGTTGTGCTGGGCGGGGATGGCACGATGCTGCGCGCGCTGCATAATTTCGCCGATTATCAAGCGCCGATGTTCGGGCTGAACCTTGGTACGCTTGGGTTCTTGCTGAACAAGCATAGCAAGGACGGATTGATCGAGCGGATTGAGGCGGCGAAGCGTTTTACCATTCACCCGCTGAAGATGACCGCGACCGATAAGAACGGCGAGAAGCACAAGGAGATTGCGTTTAACGAGGTGTCCTTGCTGCGGGAAACGCACAACTCAGCGAAAATTCGCGTGATTGTGAACGACGAAGTGCGGATCGAACAGCTTGTTTGCGACGGCGTAATGGTATCTACCCCCGTAGGCAGCACAGCTTATAACTCTTCTGCGGGCGGGCCTATTCTGCCGCTGGAGGCAAATATTATCACCGTGACGCCGATATCGGCGTTTCGTCCGCGCCGCTGGCCGGGGGCGCTCTTACGCAACAATGCCAAGATCAAATTCGAGATTACGCATGCGATTGAAAGGCCCGTATCAGCCACCGCAGATTCAAAAGAAATCCGCGATGTCAAGGAAGTTGTGATCCGCGAAGATCGCAAGACCACGAAGACGCTGCTTTACGATCCTGACAACCCTTTACAGGAAAGAGTGTTCAAAGAACAATTCTTTAACTAGGCACCGCAAGCATCCGTTAAGTTTTCCCCTGCTCCACACCATTCTTAGATGTTGTCAAAAGCAAAACAGTGATGCCGGCCACCCCGGAAAGAATGGAACCCGACAACACGCCAAGACGAACCGGCGTAGCCAGCGATACATCGGTAAAAGCAAGCGTCCCTATAAACAAACTCATGGTAAAACCAATCCCGGTCAACAAGGCCATGCCGTAAAATTGCGGCCACGTCACCCCATCGGGCAAACGACAGATTTTGAATATGCACGCCAGCCATGTAATCCCCATAACGCCAATCTGCTTGCCCAAAAACAAACCAAGCATAATGCCGAGTGTAATCGGCTGAAGAAATGTTTCCAGCGTAATCCCCTTAAATGAAATACCCGCATTGGCAAACGCAAAAATCGGAATAACACCGAACGCCACCCAGGGATGCAAGGCATGCTCCATCACCTTAAGAGGAGATTGCCCCTCCTCATTTTTAACTTTCAGCGGAATAAGAAGCCCCAGCGCAACACCGGCAAGCGTTGCATGAACCCCGGATTTCAACACACAGGCCCATATAAACAACCCAACAACAACATAAGGCCCGAGACGGGTCACTTTACGCCAATTCATCAATCCGGCAATGCTAAGCCCAATAGCCGCCAGGATCAAAGACATCATCGAAATCTCGGCCGTATAAAAAAGGGCAATAATCACAACCGCCGCAAGATCATCAATAATCGCAATGGCCACAAGACAAACTTTCAACGCTGTGGGCACACGAGGACCAAGAATCATAAGAATACCCAGCGCAAACGCAATATCTGTCGCCGCCGGTATCGCCCAGCCATTAATAGCAACCGCATCATTCCAATTCATATACGCGTAAATAAAAGCCGGAACAGCCAGCCCCCCAACAGCCGCAATAGCCGGAAGAACAGCCTTATCACGAGAGGATAAATGCCCCTCGATCAACTCCCGTTTAATTTCAAGCCCAATAAGCAGAAAGAAAATTGCCATCAAACCATCATTGATCCAGAGCAATAAAGGCTTATCAATAACAAACGATCCAGCCTGCAAGACCACGGGAATGTTTTTAAAGCCTGCATAAAGCTCCATAAGCGGCGTATTGGCGAAAACCAGAGCCGCCAGAGCCGATAAGCACAGCAAAATACCAGGCGCCGTTTTAGAGTGAAGAATATTTGAAATCATCTGCATATTTCATGTCCCTGATTACATTTTAAAGCCAAGCGATAGAATGACAATAACTCAATAACATTGCGGCCACACCAACAATCATAAAAAAAACCGCCCCAGAATGCCGCATAGCCGGGACGCAGCAAAAAAGACGGTTTGGTGAAGCCTTGCAAAGGCTTGAAATCAACCTAATAAAAACACTTAAGCCGCTTAATTCTCTTCATCCAAGATATAAGCCGGCTTTTCATTTTCACAATCCGTGGGATAGGAAACATGTTCGTGAAGCACTTTCCATGCGCCCTCGATCTTCTGATAAACAATCGTGCAGCGCAGCCAACTTTTTGCCATCGGGGAATTGGCCATTTCTGGCGGCAAATTCATTCCCGTCATCCGGGTAAGGCTGGTCATAAGGGCCATATCGCCTGAAATCTCTAGCTTCATATCTTTATATTCCGGGACAGGCTCATTAAAATACGGCGCACATTTTTCCCACAGGGCTTTATAGGCTTCAGGGCCTTCAACCTGCGCCATCACGTCAAAGCATCTGAAATCAGACGCATAATCTTTGATCAGCGCATCAAAATCTTTGCGTTTGAGATTCGCTTTCCACTCATCAAAAAGGGCATGGATTTGGTCTTCGTCAGACATAGCTCTCTCCTCAATTAAAATTGGAATTTAACCATGCAATAAAAATGGAAAAACGTAAACAGGTTTGAAATAACATCTCAGATAAACTCAAAAGATCCGGCAGCGAACTACTCTCCCGCGCCTTAAGACGAAGTACCATCGTCGCTAAGAGGTTTCACGGCCGAGTTCGGGATGGGATCGGGTGTTTCACTCTTGCTATAACCACCGGATCATTTGAACTTACCTGAAATATTTGATGAAAAGGGTATGAACCAATGTCTTAAAAACTAAGCAATCATTCTATTTCACGAAGCAACGCAGCGCGTTGTTCGTTCTTATCGCGTCACAGTGTATTTACCACTGCGCATGATTATCTGCCAGACACTCAAGTTCCCGAAGAAACAAAAGCCTTTGCGGATAGAATTCAAGCCAATCGAGCAATTAGTACTGGTTAGCTTCACATGTTACCATGCTTCCACATCCAGCCTATCAACGTGGTGGTCTTCCACGGCTCTGATAGGGAGTT